>JBAYOH010000005.1:0-54804 GCA_041678455.1 Methanofastidiosum sp. | reverse complement strand
GGAAAGACCTTTTCCTGCTACTCCTACTTCAGGTCTTGATACTAATTCAGCGCCACCTTTGGGCTTATTGCCGTCTGCGATTATAGTAGGATCACTACCAAAATAACAAAAGCTAGTTACTGTTATCAAATCTCCAACTTTAACTAAATCTGGACTTGCAGTTGGATCTAGGCAATCCGTCGCAATTAGTGAAGCCATGCCAAATACATTTACTACGAATAGTAAGGATATCAAAATTGCAAATATTTTCTTCATAGTTATCACCATTGTTACTAGATAGGGGTTCTGAAAGTATTTAAACTTTTGCCTAATCTTATTTTCGGCATTAGCCCATAAAAAAAAAGAGATAAAATATTAAACTAGAAAAATAAATGTAGCTAAATGGCCGAATACCAAGTATCCCAAATAAACAATTTTCTAATGAGAAAGCAGCACTTAGATAGCGGTGCTAAAATTCAAAGTATAGCCCAGACTACAAAAGATATATGGGGCCTACATGCTACAAATGCTAGCACGCCTTACCTCTCACTTTTTAATAGGGTTATAGATTTCAAAAAACATTTCCTTGGCAGAGCAATAACAGAAAAAAAACTTGTTAAGATCAGGTGTGTTAGAAAGACTATCTATATGGTTCCCAAAGAGAATGTTTCAATCGCCTTTTCTGCAACTAAAGATGCAATCCAGATTTATTCAGAAAAACATTACAAATTTATGGGCGTAACAGAAAGCGAATATGAAAAGATTTCAAAATCAGTCCTCGCTCTTTTAGGAGATAATGGCATGAATGCAAGTGAAATCAGAAAAGAGCTTAACACTGAAATTAACTTGTCTCCGGTAATCAATTATATGTGTGACCTTGGCATTTTAGTTAGGGGGCCATCTAAAGCTGAATGGAAAAGCAACGCCCACGTATATTTTAGAATGGATACATATCTACCTGATGTCAATCTTAACAAATATATCCAAGAGGAGTCAAGAAAAAAATTAGTTTCTCAATACCTCTCATCTTTTGGACCTGTAACTCTAACTGACATCTCTTGGTGGGCAGGTTTTCCAAAGACAGAGGTGAAGAAAATAGTCGATAGTTTAAGTGACTTAGAGTACGTGAATATTTCTAGCTTGGCAGAACATATAGTTTCTAAGAATGATATGAAGCAATTAAAAAACATAAAAGAGAATAATAATCAACAAATCAATCTTTTGCCATGTCTTGACCCATATGTCATGGGATACAAGGAGCGGAGTAGGTATCTTGATATGGAATATTATAACTATATTTTTGATCGCTCAGGGAATGTTACATCAACAATTATTAATAACGGTAAAATTATAGGCATCTGGGACTATGAAGAGAAGCCAACTCCATTAGTCAAGGTATTTCTATTTGAAGGCCACACAGATATTAAAGAGATTGAAAAGAAAGCAAAAGAAATAGGAAACTTTATCTCTAGTCAAGAAGCCAACTATAAAATATGCAAAGATATGACACCACTTGATAAAAGAACTGCTGGTGGCTTTATGGCCCCACTAAAGGATATGAATGACTGATTATATGACAAAGATTTTAGGCATTATAGGTAGTCCCAGAATAAACGGCAATACCCATATTTTGGTTAATAAGGTCTTAGATGGGGCAAGATCTCAATGTGCAGAAACTGATTCTATCTTCTTAAGTGATTATACGATAAAAGAGTGCGATGGATGCCATGTGTGCTGGAAGGGTCAAGAGTGTGCAAAACAAGATGACATAAACGGCTTCTATCAAAAAATAATTGATTCAGATATCCTTGTTTTTGGAACGCCTGTCTACTGGTATGCACCAACGGCAATAATGAAGGCGTTTATTGATAGGTTTGTGTATTTCAACTGCCCTGAAAACAGAGAAAAGATAAGGGGGAAAAACAGCAGTTGTTACAATACCTTTTGAAGATGATGACGATAGGACTGCTTTAGCAACGGTAGAGATATTTGAGAAGAGCATTGAATATCTAGAGATGAATCTGACAGATGTACTACTTGCACCGGGAGTTGGGGAAAAAGGTGCTATACTAGAAAAGAAGAGAATTCTTGAAAGGGCCTATAATATTGGGAAAATGTTAGCCAGATGAAACGCTAATCGGGATTAATTTGGGGATTAAATGTGAATAATCTCGAAAATCTCTTATATATGACTCGGGCACTTTTGAGAATAAGGCGATTATTATGAAGAAAAATTACATAATAGGCATTGCAGTCATCTTTTTGATTGCGATGGTAAGCATCGGCACTGTCCTTTCATATAGAGGACAAGCAGACGCCACAGATACATGTCCAAAAAGACCACGCAGCAACAGCAGACAAGAAACTGCGGCAGAACATGCCCTAGAAACTAAATAATTTTTTCTTTTCTTTTTATTATACTTAATTTTCCGCAAAAATTAGAAAGATTTAAATAGTTTTCTGATTTTAACGGAATAATGGAGCTTTCAAAAGGAGAGTTATTGATACTTGAACAAATTGCAAAAGGGAATATGTCCTTAAAATCAATAGCTATGGCCCTAAATAAAAGTGAAAAGCAGATATACGTGTATGTCAAAAGTCTCACCGATAAAGATTTTGTTCTACTATTAAACGGAGATATTTTGCCAAAAAGATTAGTTCATGTATCCCTCCTTCTCCAAATGTTAAGTAAAATCCCAAATTCAATCCCAATACTCTCAGGTGCAGGTATACCTATATTGATGGCGATGTTAAAACCTGTTAGGATAGGCGATATATCGAGAGAAACTGGTTATAAAAAAACAGCAATATACGAAAAAATAAGTGAAGCAAAAAAAAGAAGTCTTGTAAGAAAAAATATATCAATATTTGAGATAAATGACAAGATGTGGGCCGAATTAAAAGAATTTCTTGAAGAAGCAAAAAAATACGAATCAAAAACAGATGGGCGTATTCCTACTAGTGCAATAATATATTATAAAAACGGCAATGAAATACTTTTCTCAAGCAAAGAAAATATTGATGCTACTAAGACTGCTTTTTCTGCTTATGGTGGATATGGAATAGAATTGATTACATCTACTAATTATTATTATCTTCCAAGAAAAAGACTTACAAAAGAGGAAATATTACTACATTCAATATACATAGCAGAAAAAGAAAACGATGTGAGGGATCTTATCTTTGTTGCACTGTTTTATGCGAAATTCAAAAAGGATATCAAAATCGATCATGAAATACTTACAAATCTTTCTTTGGTATTATTGGGAAAGAATATCAAAGACTATCCAAATTATCAGGAGATTAAAGATAGAGCTGAAGTCTATAACATAGAGTTATAGAGGGTTAAATATGATAAATAGCCTTGAACAGATAGAAGGAATTTTTAGAGAAATTGATAGGGTAGTCCAAAATAAAGTAAAAGTTTTTACCATAGGTGGAGCTGTACTCGTTGAACAAGGATTGAAGACATCTACAAAGGACATTGATTTGATTGTTGAAACAAAAGAAGAGTTCATGGATCTTCAGGAAGCTTTAATAGAGATAGGATTTCAGCTGAAAATTCCTGGCGAAGCATATTCTCATATGAATCTTAGTCAGATTTTCCAAAGAGGGGATTATAGAATTGACTTATTTGAGAAAGAGGTCTGTAGTAAATTTTCATTATCAAAAAAGATGATGGAAAGGGCAAGAAAAGTAATAAATTTGAATAAAGTTGAAATATTCTTCTGCTCTAACGAAGATATTTTTTTATTCAAAACAATGACAGAAAGAGAAGGTGATTTAGCAGATTGCGAGAATATAGTTCGTGCGGCAGTGGATTGGAAAATAATAGTTGAGGAACTAAAAAGGCAGATACAAGATAGGGGACAGGATGTATGGATAACATGGGTTGGCGAGAGACTAGATTTGCTTGAAGAGAGAGGAATGATCATACCAATAATGAAGGAAATTAATAGATTAAGGATAAAATTCTTTAAAGATTTTGAAAAAAAGTTATGAATAAATAATAAAGAAAAGAAATAAAAATTTAAATTTTTATGGAACTAGAAATTTGAACAGTATTGTATCAAGTATTCCATTTGGCGAGAATGCTACTAGCGTTACATCATATGTTCCTGATGGCACGTTAGAATCAACTGTGAATTCAGCTGAATATGTCCCAAGATTGTGAGCTTTTAGTTTCTGAGTTTCCAGTGTAATCTTTACTGTGACTCCCTGTGAAAGTCCCATGATTTTCGCTCTATCACCCTTCTGTGTGAAAAATCCTCTGTTCTCAATTTGAATGAATGTTTGTTGCACTTCGGATAAGATCTCAAACTCTGATAATAGTTTTCCATCCTTTATTATTGTTGTGCCGCCAGCAATTGAAAACTGCTCTATATCGACCTTTGGGTAAAGAATCGGTAAACTACGGGAGCGTTCTTCGTATATCGTGAAGTTGTATTGGAGATGAGCAGGTTATTCCTCATATTCTTCCGGTTCTGTCCACAGTATTGCTACACCTGGAGGGAATCCATAATCAGGATTCCAATAGAAGGAAGCACATTTAGTCCCTCTAACTTCTCCCAATCTAATTGAAGTTTGTCCAAATGATAGGTATACAGGCTCAATTCCTTCTCCAATAGTTGTTCCACATGCTTCTACTCTGTAATTGCATTGTGGCTTAACTGGAATCCCACCCCATGTATGGTCGGCAGGATTTGTATTACCGATAACAGCAACAAATGTTTTGAGACCCCTACAGTTGAATCTGCTTCACCGGGTAGTATAATACCACTGCCTTCATATATAAGCCTGCTATTGGTGCATCCCGTTGTTCCGCTTGGTGATTGATATGCCAAATATCTTCAAATTTTGGCTCCCTTCAGCACCCACAGAAAAAGCAAAAGATGAGCAAAGCACTGCTAACATAACAAAAATAGCTATTGTTTTTTTTTATATGTATCAACCTATTATATTTTATTGCCCATACAATTTGTAAATTTTAAGAACATACTCTTTTGGTAATAGTTTAAATAGAATTAGACAGCTTTGCAGTATTAAAATAATAAATTATAAAATAAAAAAGTTATATGAACTTTCCGAACTTTAAAAGAAGTCCCGGATTCTTTGCAACTATTGCCTTTAGAATACTTATTGTAGAAATTGTCTCGAGTTTTAGGTCTTTTAGGGTGTCTGCAATAGAATCTAGATCATTTTCACTAAAAGTCATGAAGGCTTCCTGAGCTTTTAAGCACTTGTCAAGCTCTTCATAGATGTCAGGCTTCCACATGTCATTGTATTTTTTCAAATAATTAGCTGTATAATCTTCTTTTGCAATAGCTTCAGCTGCAAGCGCTCCAGCGTGTTTTCCAGTAATTATGGCTGTGTGTATCCCTCCACCGGTGAGTGGATTTACAAATCTACCAGCATCTCCAACAAGCAACAGATTATCCATGTAAGGTTCTTTTAATGGGCCGTTGACTGGAATTGCACCTGCGTTAACTTCCACTATCTTCGCCTTTTTGAATCTGGGCCTTTCTATGAATTTATCCAAGTAATACTGGGCTGTCTGCTTTGCCTTTACTGGAAGAACCCCAAGACCAACATTTGCCTGATCCTCTCCTTTCGGGAATATCCAAGTGTATCCGCCAGGCGCGTAGCAGTCACCAAAATAGAGCTCTATGCATGGCTCAATCTCCATTGGCATCATGAGGTACTGTATACCAGATTCAAGATACCTCAAAGGGACAGTAGTGTCCATTCCTAAAGATTTTGCGACAATAGAGGGAGGTCCGTCTGCACCTATAATAATTTTAGCGTCAATTTGAATATCTTCGTTCATATGCTTTGCTTGTACTGTGACACCTTTTGAATTTTTTTTAGCGGAAACAAATCTTGTCTTCATCAAAAAGTCTGCACCGCTTCTTGCAGCTTCCTTTGCAATAGCTTTGTCAAAAACTTCACGGTCAAGAACCATCCCACTCTTCCAGTATTTTACCTTCTCACCGTCAAGTCTTATAACAGTTCCATTTGGAGCAATAAGTTTAACAAATTCAATCTTACTAGAGATATATCTGCTGTCTTGTTTCATGTCAAGCTTTTCAAAGATCCCTTGAGAAACTCCCTCAGCACATTGAACTGGCCCACCAATCTCCTTCTTCTTTTCTATAACAAGTACATCAGCACCTTTTGCCGCATACCTTGCAGCGTTACTTCCTGCAGGGCCCCCACCTACTACTAAAACATCACATTTGTAGTTCTTCACTCAATCGCCCCCACAGGACATGCTTTAACACAGATTTTACATTCTATACAGTTCTCGTTAAAGATAATCTCATTCTCTGTCATATCAATGCCGTTATTTGGGCACACGGAAGCACAACATGTGCAGAGAAGACATCGCTCCTTCATAACCTTCAATTATTTCACCTTAATGGTTTTCTGGCGTTTATGTTTTAAAATTTTTGGTTTTATCGTTATTTCAAGCTATTGTTATGTATATCTATCTACTTTCTATGCATCTTATCATGAAGATCATAATCTAATAATCTTACTATTTTGTTTTTTCTTCTATTTCATATGCTAAAACGAAAGATTTTGCAAATAGACTCTTCTAGCATCTTTCATTTCACCTCTTAAAGGTTTAAACTTATAGGGATTTAGTGAAATTTGAATTATTTTTTTATTAATAATTTCTACTTGGTGTTTGCCATTAAGTAGTAACTTATAGGATATATCTCCTAAATGGTCTGGTATTTCTAAAGAGAATTCCATTTAAAGGCCGAAATGTTCAGCAAAATAGCTCAAATTATGGTATAATTCATTACTAATATTGAGACTTGTTATCCCCATGTGAAAATAATTATTTTGATTATTAATAAAAAGTATGATTAGAATGTCACCCTTTTGACATGATAATAGGTAATATCATTGTCTGTATCAACAAAAGCAAAGACCATATTTTTCTTAACAGAATGTGCTATCCGGACATGTGCTGCAAGTATATTGGCATCTATCTTTTCTCCTTCCATAAAAACATCTATTATATAATCGGCGTGCTCCTCCTCTACTGAACCTCTATAAACACGGAAGGCGCACCCATATTTAAATGCTGTTTTTACGTGATACCCTTTCTCTTTTAGATCCTTAAAGACGATGTATTTGGCAAGTATATTCTGCTCAACGCTCCCAATCTTTAGGAGGTCTTCAAAAGTTACCTCTTTTTCATCGGAAATAACCTTAATCATGCCCCTTTCGGACAGATATATGCCCTCTACAAAAGTCAGGTATAACTTTTTATCAATAAATTCGCCAAATCCTCTTTTTCTGTGAATCTTGCTTATGGCGTCAGGGTTGTCAATTATCATCCTATTTTCAACGAGAGTGGCAGAAATCATAAAATAATTATGAATTTAGATGTTAAAAGCTTTTAGAAACACTTAAATATACTTGGACCAATTTCACCATATATTCTAAGGTGGCCATATTATGTTTAAAGTTATACAAATTAGGGATACTGCAAGGGTTCCGCCCAACAAATTTGGCGAGGAACTTAGCCAATCCATAGCTGAAATCCTTCAGGGACAGTATGAAGGGATCTGGGATAAAGATCTTGGATTTATTCTTGCGATCCACAATATCATTGAAATAGGTGAGGGGAAGATAGTGCCTGGCGATGGCAGCGCCTATTATGACACAGTATTTGAAGCTTTAATTTACCTTCCAAAACTCTATGAAGTTGTTGAAGGGGAAGTTGAGGAAATAACTGAGTTTGGCGCATTTGTAAGACTTGGACCAATAGATGGTCTAGTCCATGTATCCCAGCTTACAAACGACTTCATAAATTACGATAAGAAAAATAATACTCTTACCGGGAAGGAGAGTGGAAGAGTCCTAAAAGCAGGTGACAAGATAAGAGGGAGGATTGTAACACTTTCTCTTAAGAGGGGTTCTGCAAAGATTGGGCTTACCATGAGGCAACCTTACCTAGGAAAGTATGAATGGATAACAGAGGAAAAGAAAGAGGAATAAAATGAAGATAGCATGCCAAAAATGCCAGAGAATCCTGTATGAAAACATGTGCCCAGTCTGCAAGGACGATAAAACTACCGATAACTGGAGCGGGATTGTCGTAATAATTGATCCTGAAAAATCAAAAATAGGTAAGGCCATTGGAGTCAATGTTCCTGGCGCCTATGCCCTTAAAGTTAGGGGATGAAGTAAAGAGATGGCTCTTGTTCTCACAGAAGATCTCAGATTAAAACTAAAAACTCCCATGGGGCTTCTTATAGAAGGTGATGTTGAGTCCGTTATGGATAGACTTTTGCCTGTGATACAGAATAAGAGGATAATATCCGTTGGGGATATTGTTTCTCAGAATCTTATTGGCCATGGGATTTACCCAGAACTCGTAATTGTCGATGGAAGGAACTTGAGAGCCGAAATAGACGATTGTATTGAGTGTGAAAACACAGTTACAGTTGAAAATCCTCAATCGGAGATTACAGGTGAGCTTTGGGTAGCTATTGAGAGATTTTTTAAGGATAGGACCAAAAGATTTAAAAAAATATTGGTAGAGGGAGAAGAAGATTTGGCAGTTATGCCTGCTGTTCTCCACGGAGATGGAGATACAGTTGTACTTTATGGTCAGCCCGATAGGGGAATTGTGATTATTGAAGTAACAGAACAGAAAAAAATGGAGATATCAGATTATTTAAATGAGATGGAGGGAGATCTATGGAATTAACGATCGTAAACGAGAGAGAGAATCCACTATTCAACAGAAAAGAATTAGAAGTTAAGGTAATTCATGATGGTGGAACTCCCAAGGTATCAGAAGTTAGGGATAAGTTGTCAGCATTAAAGAGCTTTAAGATGGATTCCTTTGTGGTAAGATCCATTGAAACTGGATATGGAAAGGAAGAATCTATTGCTAAGATATTCGTGTACAGCGACCCAAAAACCCTAATGAGCGTTGAACATAAATACATATTGAAAAGAAATGGTTTGATTGTGGAAAAGGAGGAAAATTAATGTCGTCCATGTACAGCGTTGAGGGGGACAAAGTAATTAAAAAGAATCCTTACTGCCCAAGATGTGGCCCCGGCACATTTATGGCCGACCATAAGGACAGATTTGTATGTGGCAAATGCGCATACACGCAATCGAAAAAATTAGAAAAAAAATAGATAATAACTATTGTTTAACAATAGTTGAACTTTTTTAACTGCTGTTGTAAGCGAAAACTATAAAAAGGGTTAGTTACATATTAATAGTTAGCGTTAGTGTTAATGATTAATATGGGCTCCACAAGGGGATGATGTTATGAGAAGACTCAATAAACTGTTTGGTAGGGATGATAGTCAAGACTACCATGAAAACTACTATCCTGATGAGTATTATCAAGATGAGGAGTATATGGAAGATGAATCGTGGGCTGAAGACGAAAAGTCAGAGGCTCCAAGGGCTATTAGAGAAGTAGAATCAATTCCATATGAGGAAGAAGTTCTAAAAAGGAACGATTTCATGGATTATGGAGTCGTTTATGTAAAATCCTTAAAGCTCAGAGGTCTTGGGGATATAAGAGATATTTCTAAACAGCTCTCAGAAGGTCACATCTTGATAGTTGATATCGGTCTTTTGGCAGAAAGGGAACCGCTTGAACTTAAGAGAGCCGTTGACCAGATCAAAGGTATTTTAAGAGGTATTGGTGGGGATATTGCTGGTATTAGTGAGAGAAAGATTTTAATAGCTCCTGCGTCTGTCAAGATTGTAAGATCACATGAGCAATGAGAATGTAGAATGCGATTACTGCCCTTCGTGTAATAGAAAATCGCTTAGAGTAACTAATACTATTATTTCTATCCCTTATTTTGGAGAAGTTCTAGATTTTACTATTCTTTGTAGTAACTGCGGTTATAGAAGGGCAGATATTATGCCCGTAGAGATTAAAAAGCCGTCAAGATACTCTTTAAACGTTGAATCTGCATGCGATGTAAGCATAAGAATTGTCAAATCTAGTACCTGCACCATTAGAATCCCTGAACTTGGCGTTACAGTTGAACCTGGGCCCTTATCCGAAGGTTATATCAGCAATGTAGAAGGCCTTCTTTCCAGAATATCAAAAGTTATCAGTATGGGGATGAAGATGGGAGAAGATGAAGAGAAAAAAAACGGTAAGGAATTAATTGATAAGATAAATAGATTAGTAGAAGGCCAGGAAACTGTCTGCATAATTCTAGAAGACCCTTTGGGTTATAGTGCGATTGCCTCAGATAAGGCTAGAAAGGAATCATTAACAAAAGAAGAATTAAAAGATCTGAAGTATGGAGATTCAGATTTTGAAATAATATCAGATTCATGTTAAGAAGGTCTCTGCCAGTTCCAGTGGACTATATTTCCCGACTCGTCCATTTCTATGTAGCAAACATATCTTGTAACTGATTGGTATTTCAGGTCTGCAGGCATGTTTATCTTAAAAGTTTTATTTACTTTTTCAATAGTTGTCTTTTCATAATATACCCGCACTAGTTCAGGATTTGTTGTTCCACACTCGACCGGTAGGTTCTTATTTGCCTCGTTATTGACAAATTCCAAAGCTAAAAACAGTGCATAATCTTCGTTTATCAGCTGATTTTGATAGGTTCTCTGAAGCTTATACATAGAATTTCTTGCATCGACTAACTGATTCCTCAAAGAATCAAGTCTTAGATTTAGACTATCATTTAGCTCTTTTAGCGTTTGATTCTCCTTTGAAAGAGTCTGATTCTGTTTTTCAAGTTCAAAAATATAAGATTCTTTTGAGCCTAAGTTAGTATCGATTTGCCTATTGGCGCCGTAGAGTGAAAATGAAGTTACTAAAACAACAGAAAGTAGAAGAGATAGAACAACTGAAACTTTAAACCAGTTTATGTCTGGTTTTAAAGTAAAGTTCTTTCTTATTTTATTGTCATTACTCGTCGTTCTTTGCTTTTCGATTTGGGTTACCCCCTTAGTTTCCTCGTTGGCCGGATTAACTGGCTCAGGAGCGGTACGTCTCCTTAAAACTCGATCATGCTTTTCTTTATAGGCTTGGTAAAAGGTATTAGAACGAATTTCTGGTATAGTATAGCTTGATGAACAGTCATTACTGACTGTTTTTTTAGGCGTAGGACGCTGTAAAGGCTCAGTTCTATCTGTGAATCGCTCTTGAATTAGTCTTTTCTTCTCATCTAAGCGCCTCAGTCTCCAAAAAATATCCAAATCATCATCATTCATAGATTATCGCCAGCGCATACACACAATGTATTTATCAATATATAAAGATTTATGTTTTAAATCTTAACATCAATACCCAATTTCTCTATAATTTCTTTGTATCTGTTCCTAACAGTTACTTCTGTGACCTTTGCTACCTCTGAAACAGCCTTCTGGGTCCTTCTTTCACCCTCCATTATGGCTGCAAGATAGATAGCTGCTGCACAGACCCCTGTTGGGCCCCTTCCCGATGTAAGACCAACCTTTATTGCGCCTTCTAATATATCTTGTGCTTTTCTCTGAACTTTTCCTGAAAGTCCTAACTCAGTAGCAAATCTTGGGATATAGTCCACTGGGCTTGTTGGATAAAGTTTTATCTCAAGTTCTCTTGTGATAAATCTGTAGCTCCTCCCAATTTCTTTTTTATCCACTCTAGAATGCTCTACAATTTCATCCAGTGTCCTTGGGACTTTATATTCACGGCACGCTATATAAATACATGCAGATGTAACTGACTCTATTGATCTACCCCTAATAAGCCTCTTATCAACAGCTTTTCGGTAAACCATTGCTGCACCCTCTCTAATATTCCTTGGCAGGTGCAAGTGAGAAGAGAGTCTATCAAGTTCTGTTAAAGCGAAAGCTAAATTCCTATCTTTGGCATCTGCAACTTTAATTCTTTTATGCCATTTTCTCATTCTATATATCTGGGCTCTCCTACCGGCACTGATATCCCTACCATGAATATCCTTGTTCTTCCAGTCAATCATGGTGGAAAGACCCTTATCATGGATAGTGTAGGTCATTGGGGCTCCTACTCTACCCCTTTTCTCTCCTTGTTCATGGTCAAACGCTCTCCATTCAGGACCTGTATCAATAATATCTTCTGAAATTACAAGGCCGCATTCATCACAAATAACTTCAGCCCTAGAATAGTCCCGAATAAGTTTATGACTCCCACATTCCGGGCAAACATGAACTTTCTTCGTCTCAGTTTTTTCCATAGTATTTAAGGCAATCAAAACATTTATATAGCTTTCGGTATAATTATAATCCCTAATTAGACCTTATAATCTGATTTTCTTTGTTCTTTGTAATCTTTAATTATTTTAAGAAGTTTATTTGACTCTTTTTCTTTTTTAAGAGCCATTAATAGTTTTTTTTCTTTTTTATAGACTAAATCAAAGCTTTCTTTGTCGAGTATAACGAACTTCGAAATTACCTCCATTTTTATATCTTTCGAATCGATTATCGGTATTTCAACATCGATTAGCTCTTCTTGTGCCTGATGCGAGATCTTACCCAACATGAGAACAGCTTTGATCTTTATCTCAGATAGCATCTTGGAAGCTTCCGCCCCCCCACCTGTAGCATCTTTTAAGAAAACTACATCGCCTTCGGTAAGATCCTGATTTTTTACAAGATTTTTAATGCCATCGATAGAAAAAACAGGCAAAACTTTACCAATTATTATGTCCTCAGATTCCATCAGTGGCTTTAATTCTTTTAGCCTCTTGTTTTCCTCAGTGAGTAAATTAACTTTGCTTTTTAGGATATCAACACTTTTTCTAAGCGAAGTTATCTCGAAATTCTTAGTTTTTATGACATTGTCCTTCAAAGCTTCTTTTTTTTGCTTGTCCACAATATCGAAAAGTTTTCGTTCGAGGGACATAATTGTCGAATCCTTCTCTTGGAGTTTCTTTTTTATATCAAAGCTTTCCAATTGAAGTTTTTCGAAATCCTTTTTCAATAAAGCCTGCTTCTCTTTGTAATTTTCGATTATTTTTGACTGCTCTAGGATTACCTCATTAGGATTAGTCTGCTCAATTTTTATCTCGTCTTGTTTTTCCATCAACTCTTCTTTAACTTTGTCAAAGGCTTCTTTTATGGGCATGCCTTTAATGACTTCACCTATTATCCTTGAACTGTAAGGGGATAGTTCTTGGGGTATTTTTGATTTTATCTGGGTAAATTTGTTCTTATAGTGTAGATATGCCTTCAATGCCGCTGAAAGGGCGTCCCTTTCGTGGGCGTTCGTTGCTTCTTGATCCTTTGATAGCTCATTTTTTTCTTTAACAGGAATCGATAGAGAAGGTACATACAGAATAGAATCAAACGATGTACTCAACTTTTCAATATACCCAGAAGGCGGATTAACATCAGATCCGAATATTAAAGGATAACCGTACTTTCTTATTTCTTCCTTGACATCTGACATTGAAAAACTTCTTTTTGATGTGATAGCAAGCGCATTTCCCTCAAGATCTAGTACTGAAAGGCCAACTGTGGTCCCTGGGTCAACGCCCACGATGACATACCTGTCTTTGATGTTTGATACTTCGACTTTTTTTTCAAATGATTCGTATTCAATGGAGCTTTTTTTAAGTGGTCTAACATCTATCCTTATATCGCCTCTACTGCTTTTGATGGGGATATTTTCAAAGTTAGAGTACACTTTGAAGGTGCCTTTTGAAAATCCTCCTTCTCGTTCAACTACCTCAAGGTCAAAATTAAATCCTTCGTTTGTAAGCTCCTTCTCAATATCTCTGACCTTATATTTAATAAGGGCGAAAGTCCTTCGCTGGTATCTACCTTGTGAATAGCCCCCTCTTCCAAGACTTCTGCCACTTGAAACAAGTATCTCAGTTTCATCTTCATACAACTTTAATTTGTAGCCGACACCTTCAAATGGCAATCTTGCAAGTGCATATGCCTCATCAAAAGGATTTTTTGGATTTAAGTTAATCCTGTATCTTTTTGCAAGTGCTGGGAGAGAAGTAAAGTCATTAAACTTTCCAGTAACTTGAACTATTAAAACATACTTTGAAAGTTTCTCTAAATCATTTTTAGAGAATTCTTCGGTAGAATCTATTCCCATATACATGGGGGAGTAGTTTTTTATTAGTTTCAAAAGTTTAAGCCTTGACCCGCTTTCCTTCAAAACAGGCAAAAATCTGTTTTCTTCCCTCGAAAGTATGACCATTGCATAAATTCTTGGGTCACGGGAGATAATGTCAACTCCCAGAGATATTTCCATGAATGCACCCAAAACTTTATCTTTATCCTAATATTTTTTTCTCTTGATGTTTTATATAATTTTTGTAGAGCCAGAATCTTCAGGAAATATAGGTAGCGTTGCGAGAGTTATGAAAAATTTCGGTTTCTATGATCTTATTCTAGTTAATCCAGTTGAAATAGATGAAGAAGCTTACAAATTAGCGGTCCATGCCGAAGATATTTTGAAATCTGCCATAATTGTAGGAAGTCTAGAAGAGGCTCTAACCTATGTTGATGTGTCAGTTGCAACAAGTGTAAATACAAGTGAGAGGGTCTTGAGGAATTATACTCCTGTTGAAAGCCTAGCCAAAAAAATACCATCTGATTTTAAGGTAGGAATTGTGTTAGGCCGAGAAAGCAGTGGCCTTAGTAATCAAGAAGTTGAGATGTGCGATACAATGACTACAATTCCCACCGATAAGAGGTATCCGACGATGAATGTTTCACATGCACTTTCAATAATACTCTATGAAATATTCAAATCCAAATGTTCTATTAAAACAAATCCTCTTGAAGGAAAGAAAATAATTGAAAAGAATCTATTGATAGAGGATTTCAAAAAGATATTAGCCCATGTTGAAGAGCGGGGATACAGAAGGGATAACGCTACGACAGTCTTCAAGCATGTTTTAACACGAGGATTTAATACACAGCGCGAGATATACACCTTAAAGGGAATTTTTAGAAGGATTGCTTTGAAGCTTGAAGGAGATCTTTAAAGAATAACTAAATTAAGCATCATGTTCTTAATGTAGGATAATGTTTGAGGTATTTAATCTTGAAGGAGAAATACAAAGGGAAATAGCATCTTCAGATAGATTAAAAGAACAGTGTGGAATAAAAGTACGAATATAGTTACAATATCAAGATATGATATACCTTTTTCATTTAAGAAATTATGTTTGGGCGCATTAAATAGTTTTCCAGTACCTAACAATATATTTTTAAATTGAATTTTAGAAGTTCTATTGGTGGCTTTATGAACTTTCTTTTCGATGAGGGCGGGAAAAACGGCAGCTATGAAGTTGAAACTTTGAAGGAGTCTGTCAGGCGAATCAAACGTAATCTTGATGAGATATATAAAGAAATAGAGGAAATTGAAAGCAAGATCTTTAATGAAAGTGATCTTTTTGAAATAAGGGAAAATGATAATGATGGCTATGTTAATAACGCCATTAATAGGAAAAGGCCAGTCCGCTTAGATAATGACATTTCATCATTTGAAGCAGATGATAGCCCTAAATCATATAACAGTAATGATTTTGTTAAAAAGCTTGAAGATTACGACGGATAGTCTCTTTATTTTTCTAATAACCAATTTATTATTTTTAACCGTAAAATTTATAAAGGATTACTTTCACTTTATATTAAACTAACTTAATGTTAATATATTATGAGGTGATTTAAAGTGAAAGAGAATAATGAAATGGAACTTGTTGTAGGGAGCGCAGAAAAGCTTGATGTGGGTAAAGGTATTGTAAAGATTGACCCCGCTGCAATGAGAAAGATGTACCTAAATTACGGCGAGATTGTAAAGATACAAGGAGAGAAAATAACAGCTGCAAAGGCACTGCCTGATACTATTGAGGGTTCCGGGATAATTAGAATGGATAGTATAATCAGAAAGAATTCTGGAGCATTACTTGGGGATAGAGTTAGCATTTCAAGGGCAGAAGTTAAGGAAGCAAAGGCAATTACTCTTGCCCCGATGCAGGCCGATATGCAGTTTTCAGGAGACCTTTCATCATATTTCAAGGAGAAGTTCTCTGATACCCCAATCGTTCAGAATAATGTTTTTGTATTTGAAATCTTTAATAGGAGCCTTCCATTTGTCGTGACAAAAACAAATCCTAGAGGTATCCTAAAGATAATCCCATCGACTAAAATAACAATTTCACCTAAACCTGTGTCAGAATCTGAGATATCAAAAATGCCTGACGTCACTTATGAGGATATAGGTGGACTTAGGGATGAGATCCAAAAGATTAGAGAAATGATTGAGATGCCCATGAAGCATCCTGAAGTTTTCTCAAAACTCGGTATAGATCCTCCAAAAGGAGTTTTACTTTATGGGCCTCCTGGAACAGGTAAAACTCTCCTCGCAAAGGCACTTGCAAATGAGATCAACGCTTACTTCACCTCTATCAACGGTCCGGAAATAATGAGCAAATATTATGGAGAATCTGAAGAGAATCTTAGGAAGGTCTTTGAAGATGCAGGAGAAAACTCTCCGGCCATAATATTCATAGATGAGATTGATGCAATTGCCCCAAAAAGGGAAGAATCAAAAGGGGAAGTTGAAAGAAGGGTAGTTTCTCAGCTTCTGACACTGATGGATGGTCTAAAAACAAGAGGTAAGGTGGTAGTGATAGCAGCTACAAACTTGCCAGACACAATTGATCCTGCATTGAGGAGGCCTGGGAGATTTGACAGGGAAATCGAAATTGGTGTTCCCGACATAAATGATAGGAAAGAGATACTTCAGGTCCATACAAGGGGCATGCCGATAACTAAAGACGTAAATATATCGTATTATGCATCAAAGACACATGGTTACAGCGGAGCAGATCTTGAAGCCTTGTGCAAAGAGGCAGGTATGAAGGCGATTAGAAGGGTGCTTCCAGATCTCAGTGGCGGAGATATTGAAATTTCTCCAGAAATTCTAAACAAGCTTGAAGTAACAAAGAATGATTTCGATTTAGCTTTTTTAGAAGTCGAGCCGTCTGCAATGAGGGAAGCCTTAGTTGAAGTTCCAACTGTAAAATGGAGCGATATCGGAGGATTAAAGGAAGTAAAACAGAGGTTACAGGAAGCAGTTGAGTGGCCACTGAAGTATCCAGATGTGTTCAAAAGAATAAATGTTGAGGGCCCAAAAGGTATACTTCTCTATGGACCACCTGGATGCGGGAAGACCCTTCTCGCAAAGGCCGTTGCAACAGAAAGCGAGGCAAACTTCATAGCAATTAGAGGCCCTGAGCTAATCTCAAAATGGGTTGGAGAGAGTGAAAAAGGTATCAGAAAGATCTTCAGCAAGGCAAGGCAAGTAGCACCTTCTATAATATTTTTTGATGAGATTGATTCAATTGCGCCAAGAAGAGGCCAAGAGACTGGTGCGAAGGTAACTGAAAGAATGGTAAATCAGCTATTGACAGAGATGGACGGCGTTGAGTCTTTGGAGAGGGTAATAGTTATCGCAGCGACAAACAGGCCAGACATTTTAGATGAGGCCCTTCTCAGACCTGGGAGATTTGACGTTATAGTCGAAATACCATTGCCTGATAAGGAATCAAGGCTTGATATATTGAAGATTCACACCAAAGGAATGCCACTAAAGGGCGTTGACATTAATGAGCTAGTCCAACCAACTGAAGGATTTACTGGTGCCGATATAAAATCTCTTGCCAGGGAAGCTGGTCTAAATGCCATAAGAAAGAGCCTTGATAAGACTGAATATGTAACTAATGAAGACTTCAAAGAAGCTCTAGAGAAGGTAAAATCATCTAAAAAATAATTTTCTTTTTTATGCTTTGTTGAATCACAATTAGTCAATCATCCACTCTTTTTTAATAATATTTTATAAATATTTATTTTATGAGATTCACTTCTAAATTCGTATATCTATTTATTTAAGCACTTCTAGAATCAAAATCATAAGAAGAGTGATGTTAAACATTTTTTACATCGTATAAACAAATACATGGAAAGGAAAATTATTGGATACTTAGTTAATCATTGATATTTAATAAGAGTTTTTCTATTACCTTCTTTTATAAAGAAGCTAGCAATACAGGCAACTGTTGATGAAATCAGTAAAACTAAAAAAGCATTGTGATATCCCATTGTGGTATAAGAATCCCCGATTTTACCATTTAGTTCTAGTATGTAGCCCATCAAGGGTTGATATAGTGCACCAATTAGAAATGGGAAAAAGTTTGCTATACCTGTGGAAGTTCCAGCTATTTCAATAGGAAAAAGATCTTTAATTAATGCATATCCCACCGACACAGCACCTACTGAAAAAATTCCAATTCCTAAACAAATTAGATACAATCCAAGTAAAGGAATACGAGACGTAAAAGAAAAAAGACATGCTATTATCACGAGTAATATTCCGCTAGATACATTTACTACAATCTTCCTCCTTTTTAATATTTTATCAGATAAAAAGCCAATCATTGGCCCTCCAATTATCATGCCAATAGCAATCATTGACAAAACTCTGCTGGCCTCTAATTTTGTCATATTGTATACTTGGATTAAATAAGGCCCTCCCCAAAGCCCACTAAAAGCAAGATATATCCCCATAGTACAAGACACCCATATAACTACGGGCCAAAAATGTTTTAATCTTAAGATTTTAAAGGAGTTTTCTAATATTGATCCTTTCTTTGATTTAGGCTTCCTATTATTTTCTACTACTCTAGAATTATAATCATTAGAAGAATTATTATTAATAACGGGAGGCATACCAAGGTCCTCGGGGGAGTTTCGTACAAAAATCCACACAAGTAACCCTATTATTAATGTGACTCCACTTGTAAGGATAAATGGAATTCTCCACCCAACAGCATTTGATAATAGTGCAAGTGGTACGGTAGATATTAAAAGGCCAATGCCCCCTATAGCAATTAAAAATCCAGTCATTGTTGCAAATTCGTCTTCTTTGTACCACTGGGAATATATTTTTAATGCGCATACATATAATGTTGATACGCCAAACCCAACTAACACTCTTCCTATGATGGCAAATGTAACATTCGTAGATAAACCAAGAATAACTGATCCAATTGAGGCTATTAAAAAGAATAAAAATATAGTTTTTCTTGCCCCCCACGTATCAGATAATGCCCCAGTAGGGAGTTGCATTATAGCATAAGGATAAAAATATCCTGAAGCTAATAACCCCATCAATACAGCACCGGCTTTTAAGTCGTTCATCATGTCTATTGCAACAACAGCAGGAGCTACTCTGTGAAAATAGACTAAAAGATAACCTACCCCTATAATTAAAAAAATTAATAAACGATATGTCTTAAAATCAAATTTTGAAAAATTAATCAAAATTCCACCAATACTTTATAAATCAGTAGTTCATTATAAAAGTTTCTACTATCACTGCATGGTTGGATAATTGTGATTCAGTTGAAGCATGTGCGCCTTTTGCTTTCTGATTTTACATTCCCTTGGCAATTTCTTACTTTTTTAGCAAGAATTTTTGACAGTGCTGTAGAGGATAAACTTTAGGATGGCTTCTTTTTTGGTCATGTCAAACCTCCTGGCGTTTACACTCTCGCCATATGCGCACTTATCCCTGTTCATCTGGTCTAACTCTTTCCCCCACCATGCGCTTAAAAAATCTAAGGACGGGTAAAATTCATCCCTCTTCCCTAACTGTTCATTGTATTTGGCCCAATCCATTTGCATGAATAGTTAGGGTTTGTAAAGGGTTTAAGCTTTTCGCTTCATTTGAGAGGACTTATTCAACAAATCAGTTTTTTTAGATAAATTAAAATACTATTAAGTCAATATTTCAAACATGAGAGAGGCACTGTTTTACAGAAAAAAAGAGGAGGACATGAGCTGCCTATTGTGCCCACATGTATGTCTTATAGCCCCAAATGGGAGAGGTAAATGCAGGACAAGGATAAATTTAGATGGAAAACTAAAAACTCTCGTGTATGGAGAGAGTGACTCAGAAAAAATGTATTTTCATGTAGATTTAATAGAAAAAAAACCTCTTTATCATTTCTACCCAGGTTCATATTCTCTTTCATTTGGAACACCAGGATGTAATCTATTCTGCCAGAACTGCCAGAACTTTGATCTTTCTCAATCAACACTTGGGGATATAAGTGAGCATTTCCTAAAGCCTGATAAAATAGTTGAGCTAGCAAAGATACAGGGGTGTAAGTCTATCTCCTATACATACACAGAACCAACAATATTCTATGAATATTTAATGGACACATCAAAGATAGCAAAAGAAAGCTATATCAAAAATGTATGGGTTACAAACGGATTCATAAATTCAAAGCCACTAAAAGAGGCTTTGCCATATATTGATGCAATGAATATAGACCTTAAAGCATTTTCAGAGGAGTTTTATCAAAACATTTGCGGGGGAAAGCTCCGGCCAGTACTAGAAACTATCAAGACTGTGTTTAGAGAAACCCACATCGAAATAACAAATCTATTGATTCCAACGTTAAATGATTCCAATGAAGATATAGAAAAACTTGTAGATTTTGTTTCAGAGTTGAGTGATGAAATTCCTTTGCACTTTTCTGCTTACAGGCCGATGTATAAAATGGGAATAGAATCTACACCTTATGACACACTTACCCGTGCAAAGGAGATAGCAGAAAAAAAATTAAAGTATGTCTATCTTGGTAATGTGCCGGCAAACAACGACACATTGTGCCCTACCTGTAAAAATACTGTTATCAAACGAAATTACAGAGTAAAAATTGACCTAATAGATGAAAAATGTTCAATTTGTAAAACAAAAATACCGATAATAATCAATTAAAAAGACGATTATTAGAATTACCATAAACTTTTTAAACGGTCGTATTAATTGTTAATGGAGTGCCGCCTAAAACAATTACTAAGGCGAGAAGGTGATTATTTTATGGCCATTGAAGGTATGCTAAAAGAACTAAAAGAAAAGAAAGACAAGTTAAAAATGGGAGGAGGAAAGGATAAGCTTGAGTCTCAACATGGAAAGGGTAAACTCTCAGCAAGAGAAAGGATTGATATCCTCCTAGACAAAGGCAGTTTTGTTGAAATAAACGGACTGATGCAACACAGAGCAATTGATTTCGGTCTTGACAAAATGGAAATACCTGGAGATGGCGTTATTACGGGTTACGGAACAATTGAAGGTAGGGCTGTATATATTTTTTCTCAGGATTTCACTGTAATAGGTGGCTCCTTGGGGGAAGCCCATGCATTCAAGATAAGCTATCTGATGGATCAAGCTATGAAAGTTGGATCTCCCGTAATAGGTATAAATGATTCTGGGGGGGCAAGAATACAAGAAGGAGTTGACTCCCTAAAAGGATATGGAGAGATCTTTTACAGAAATACAATATCCTCTGGTGTTGTACCTCAGATAACAGCTATCATGGGGCCTTGTGCGGGTGGTGCAGTATATTCTCCTGCCATAGGGGATTTTGTCTTCATGACAGATGTTACAAGTTATATGTTCATTACTGGACCTCAAGTTGTAAAGACTGTATTACATCAGGATGTTACCTTTGAAGAACTTGGTGGCCCTCATGTTCACGAAAGTAAAAGTGGTATGGCCCATAGAGTTGGTAAAAATGACGAGGACACCTTGAATCTTATAAGAAATCTTTTCAGTTATTTACCTTCAAACAACATGGAAGATCCTCCGTCAATTGAGCCAACAGATGATCCATTGAGGGAAACTCCAGAATTATATTCAATAATCCCCGAAGATTCAAACAAAGGTTATCATGCAAGTCAAATTGTTAAAGCAGTTTTAGACAACAATGAATTCTTTGAAATCCATCCACTCTACGCACCAAATATCCTAGTTGGATTTGGAAGACTTGACGGAAAAGTCGTGGGCATAGTCGCAAACAATCCAAGCCATATCGCAGGTGTTTTAGATATTAACTCGTCTGACAAAGCATCAAGATTTATCAGATTCTGCGATGCTTTTAACATTCCAATAATGACCTTCGTTGACACACCAGGTTATATGCCAGGATTAGATCAAGAGCATGGAGGGATTATAAGACACGGCGCAAAGCTATTATATGCCTATTCTGAAGCCACAGTCCCATTGATTACAGTTATTGTGAGAAAGGCTTATGGCGGAGCATACATAGCCATGGCTTCAAAGCATCTAAGAGCTGATGCAGTTTATGCTCTGCCGACTGCAGAGATTGCAGTTATGGGGCCAAAAGGTGCATGTGAAATAGTCTTTAGAAAAGAGATATCTGAAGCCTCTAACCCTGAAAAGAAAACTGATGAACTTAGCGAAGATTACAAGAAGAAGTTTGCAAATCCTTACATGGCTGCTGCACGTGGTTATGTTGATGATGTCGTTGACCCAAAAAATCTAAGAACAATACTAATCAATTCACTTAGAGTAAACCAGTCAAAGAGGGAGATACTACCCAAGAAAAAACACGGTATAATGCCGTTTTAAGGTGTGGATAGAATGGTAAACATGGATAATTTAATTTTAGGATTGACATTAGTTATATTCGGTATGGCTATAACTTTTATGGTTTTAGTTATTTTATCAGCAGTTATACATTATTTTGGTAAATTTATTAAAAGGGGGGAAGATAAGAAAAATGAAAAATTAAATCTAACTGAAACTCAAACTAAAGATGAACTAGAAACATCAAATGATGAATTAACTGCGATGATAGCAGCGGCTTATTTTCATATATCTAAAGATGCAGTTTCATTGATTAATTTATACTCTAATAAAGATAACTGGAAATTATTAACTAGACGAGAACAGATGGAGATGTTATAATGGCTAAATACAAAGTTAATGTGGATGGAAAGGATTACGAAGTAGAAATTGAGAATATTGGGAGTGGAAATCTAGAGGTCAAGTTGGGTAATAAAAAATCTACGGTTAATATCGAAGAATTAATTGGGAGTGTGAGGCAACGAACAACTTCCAGACCAGTTTATCAATCTCCATCCTACACGCCTCAAAGGGAAGCACCTGTGCCAGTTTCAAAACCATCTTCAGGTAAAAGTGAGCCTGTAAAGGCCGTCATGTCAGGAACTGTACTATCAATAAAAAAGAAGCAGGGAGATAAAGTTGCAGTTGGGGACGTGGTCTTGATTCTCGAAGCAATGAAAATGGAAAATGAAATCTCATCTCCGGCAGATGGGGTAATAGGTAACATATTAGTAAATCCGGGGCAGACAATTAACACCGGCGATACCCTCTTCACAATAGGATAAGTGATCATATGGTCGACTTAATATCTGCATTTTTTGAAATATTCAAAACAACAAGTGGTATTTTTGATTTAACTCTAGGTAATGTTGCGATGATAGTAGTAGGTTTGATACTAATGTATCTCGCAATTTACAAGGGATTTGAGCCACTTTTGTTGGTGCCAATTGGCTTTGGTGCCGTTCTCTCTAATATACCTCTAACAGGTATCTCTGACCCAGATGCAATTGGCGGTGTATTTGGTATTTTCTTAAAATATCTGATAGCTAATGAAATTGTCCCTTGTCTAATATTCATGGGGATTGGTGCTCTGACAGATTTTGGGCCATTGTTGGCGAATCCAAAAACCTTCATACTTGGTGCAGCTGCCCAGATTGGTGTCTTTATAGCACTTGTAGGTTCAATTATACTTGGATTTACTCCACAACAAGCTGCCTCTATCGGAATAATTGGGGGTGCAGATGGTCCAACTACAATTTATGTCACTACAGTCCTAGCCCCTGAATTACTCGGTGCTACTGCCGTAGCTGCGTACTCCTACATGTCATTGGTGCCGTTGATACTGCCTCCTGCAATTATGCTTACAACTACAAAAGCTGAAAGGAAAATTAAAATGATACAGATGAGGGTAGTTTCACAGAAAGAAAAAGTTGCTTTTCCAATAATTGCTGCAATTGTCACTGGATTGTTAGTGCCCAAGGCTATCCCATTAGTAGGATTGCTTTTCGTTGGAAATCTTTTCAGAGAAACAGGCGTGACACAAAGGCTTGCTAAAGGTGCAAGCGAGGAGCTTATGAACATTGTGACAATTATCCTTGGACTTTCAGTAGGTAGTACAATGGACGCGACTAACTTCCTCAATGTTCAGACCATTAAGATAATGATTTTGGGCGTAGTGGCTTTCTTTACTGCTGCATGTGGTGGAGTTATTGTTGCAAAGATTATGAATTTGTTCCTAAAGGAGAAGATTAATCCTATGATAGGTGCTGCCGGTGTTTCAGCGGTCCCAATGTCAGCAAGGGTCGTTCAGAAGATGGGATTAAAAGAAGACCCACAGAATCACCTTTTGATGCACGCGATGGGGCCAAATGTTGCCGGAGTCGTCGGTACCGCTGTTGCTGCTGGGGTTTTGATAGCTTCTCTAGTCTGATTTTCATGGGTGAATTCAAAGTAAAAGTTGACAATAAGGAACATCAGATTAAATTGGAAAAGATAGCTGATGGAGAGTATCAAGTATTTTATGATGAATTCATCTATGAAGTTTCTATTTTAAAGAAGATACGAAAAAAGAAAGACTATAGCCAATATAAAAAAGAAAATGATATAGTCTATGTTGATTCGATGATCGGGGGCATTGTCCTTAAGCTAACAAAGAAAGCTGGAGAAATGGTGGTAAAAGGAGACCCAATAATGACGCTAATAGCAATGAAGATGGAGACAGAAATCCATGCCCCAGAAGCTGGGATATTATCAAGAATACCAGTTTCCGAGGGGATGATTGTTGAAAAGGGCGATCTTCTCTTTGTAATAGATACAAAATAAATGGGAAAGTTTATTAATATGGCAATGAATATAGTAATAGATGAAAATCAAGAAAAAAGGGACAAGTGTCGCTCAATTGAGATAGGTGGCAATCCATCTGTTGAGGAAGTTGTTGTGATAATTTCATTATTTAATTTTAGTGAGGTAGATAAATGAGGCCATTGGAAGGTGTAAAGATATTGGATTTAGGCCACGTGCTTGCAATGCCATATTGTACTATGGTCTTAGGAGATCTTGGTGCAGAAATAATAAAAATCGAAAAACCTGGTTCAGGAGACGATTCAAGAAAATTTGGTCCATTTAAGAATGGAGAAAGTGGTTATTTTATCAGTATAAACAGAAACAAAAAGAGTGTCACGCTAAACTTGAAAGAAGAGAAGGGTAAGGAAATATTAAGAGAGTTAATCGAGATATCAGACGTCATAACAGAAAACTATAGACCTGGAACTATGGAAAAACTTGGATTTTCTTATGAAGAAATAAAAAAGATTAATCCCAATATAATATATGCAAGTATATGTGGTTTTGGTCAATGTTCAGTTTATCCGGGAAGACCGGGATATGATATTATTGCTCAGGCTTTTGGCGGATTGATGAGTATTACGGGATATCCAGAAAATCCACCCACTCGAGTTGGCTCTTCGCTTGCAGATATAATATCGGGTTTATTCACTGCTATAAGTATTCTCGCTTCACTAAGAAATAGAGACATAACTGGGAAGGGCGAGTATATTGACACTGCAATGGTTGACTGCATAATGGCAGTTTTAGAAAATGCTATGGTGAGGTATACTGTAACTGGAGAAATACCAAAAAGAATTGGCTCTAGACATCCAAGTCTTACTCCATTTGATGTTTTTGAAACAAAAGATGGGCATCTTGTGATAGGCGTTGGAAATGATCACTTGTGGGAAACTTTCTGTAATAAAATTCCAGAATTTACCTATTTGCTACAAGATGAAAATTTTAATACAAACGAGTCAAGATCAAAAAATGAGCTTATTCTGAAACCGGTAATTGAAGAATGGACAAAAAAGCACAAAACAGTAGATTTGGTCGATATAATTTCAAAAGCAGGGGTCCCATGTGGCCCCGTTAATACAATTGATAAAGTTGTTAATGATCCAAATACCAAACATAGAAAGATGTTATTCGAATTTGATCACCCAATTGCCGGGAAGATGAAGACAGCAAATAGCCCATTAAATTTATCCAACACTCCGTGTAAAACTCATGTAAGAGCCCCAATTTTGGGAGAGCATACTGAAGAAGTATTGTCCAAAATTCTGGGCTATTCGAAAGATGAGATAGAGGAATTGAAGAAAAATAAAGTAGTATAGATTAAAGGAGATGGTAGGATATGAAAAGGGAAGAGATAGAGAAAAAATTGAGGGCCCTAGACGCTGCTTCTATCAATGATGCCCTAAGAAAAAGAGGCTCAGTTGACGAAGGTATAAAGTCAATAAAAGAAGGCGATTTTATCTGCGGTCCTGCCTTCACTGCAAAATGCTGCCCTGGCGATATGCTTACGGCACTAAAAGCGCTTGAAGAGATTTCTGAAGGTCAAATCTTAGTGATTGACGGAGGCGGAATCACAAAATATTCTCTGTTCGGAGACCTTATGGCTAGACAGGCCAAAATTAAAGGAGTTAGTGGAGTAGTTGTCGATGGAGCCATAAGAGATGTCAAGAGTATAAAGGAGGAAGGTCTTTCCGTATTCTGCCGTGGTATATTCACAAGAGCTGGTACTGCGACAAGACTTGGGGAAGTAAATGCCCCCGTTGTCTGTGGTGGAGTCATAGTGAATCCTGGAGACTGGATAGTTGGGGACGACGATGGTGTCGTTGTTATTCCAAAGGATAATGTTGAAGAGATCGTCCATATTGCTGAAGAAACTCTTAAAAGGGAGGCAATAATCAGGGAAGCTATAGAGCAAGGGAAATCAATCAGCAAACTGCTTTAAATTTTTAATCTAGGTGCAAAGATGTTCGATCGCTTGAGAGGTACTAGGGACTTTCTTCCAAATGAAATGGCTGCAAGAAAGAAAGTGTTTTCATCGATAAAAAAAAGTGTTGAAGAATTCGGATTTTTTGAAACAGATACCCCGGCAATTGAACTATTTGAACTTTATTCAATAAAAAGCGGTGAAGAGATTATTGAAGAGCTTTATGCCTTTGAGGATAAAGGTGGCAGGATGATCTCTTTGCGCCCAGAGCTTACCCCTTCAGTCGTCAGGGTATTAGTTTCTAGGGCAAAGGAGCTTTCATTTCCAGTGAAATGGTATTCGATACCAAGGCTATGGAGATATGAAAGGCCGCAGAGTGGTAGACTACGTGAGTTTTACCAGCTCAATATTGATATATTTGGCTCTGAAGACCCAAGGGCTGACGCTGAAGTTATATCGTGTGCCATAAAACTACTTTGCGACCTAGGTTTTGATGAATCAGACTTAGAAGTCAGGATATCAGACAGGCGCATGCTTCAGGAATTTCTATTAAACCTTGGAATAAAAAATTACCATGATGTTCTTAAAATTATTGACAAGAGAGAAAAGATAACTGAAAGAGACTTTAAGGAAATGCTCTCCGATATCAGTTTAGATAGTAATCAGATAAAAGAGATAGAAGTTTTTCTTAATTCGAAAGGGGACTTGCTTAAATCTATTGAAAAGATATCCAAAAGTTACAAAGGAGAAGATTTATCGAATGTCATTGATTCACTAAAGAAGATCGCTCAAAATCTAAATGATAGAGGTTATGAAAAATTTATTACCTTTGATCCATCGATTGTGAGAGGGCTTGACTACTACACAGGCATGGTTTTTGAGGTCCATGATAGGAAAAAAGAGTTTAGGGCACTCTTTGGTGGCGGTCGATATGACAATCTTGCAGAACTTTTTGGGGGAGAATCTATCTCTGCTGTTGGATTTGGGATGGGCGATGCTGTCCTAGAACTCATGATGAGGAGAAAAAACATATGGCCAGAAGAAAAAGTTGAAATTGATCTCTTCATTGCAACAATTGGTGATGTTGAAAAGGAAGTTTCAAAGGCATTAACCAGTTTGAGAAATAATGGTTTCAAAGTTGATTTTGACATCATGGGTAGAAATCTTTCAAATCAGATGAAGTTTGCAAACAAATTAGGTGCAAAATCTCTTTTGATTATAGGTGAAAGGGATCTAAAAGAGGGGAATGTAACGTTACGTGACTTAAAATCCGGGGAAGAAAGCAAAGTTTCGTTGAATGAGTTCATTTCTTCACCTTCAAAATATTTAACGAAAGTTTTATAAAATACTTAAAGGCTATTTTGATTAAGCCGGGGTTGTCGAGAGGCTCGGCCTCGGACTGCAGATCCGATCACGAGGGTTCAACTCCCTCCCCCGGCTTCGCAAAGGGGACATGGTGTAATCAGGCCATCATCATGGACTCCAGAATCCTTTCCGGATGAAAGAGAATACTGATGGCGTAATGCCGATGAAGAAATTCTGGAGTTTGATGGGGAAATCCATGGATCAGGGTTCAAATCCCTGTGTCCCCACTTTAAGGTTGATTTTATGGATACTTCAAATGTAACTACAATATCAAAACTTGTTAGACCTGAGAATTTGAATCATCACGGCACTCTTTTTGCCGGTGTGACTTCAATGTGGTTTGTTGAAGGGGCTTTTATTGAAGCATCTAGAGTTTATGGAGATCCTACAAAAATTGTCTGTATCAAAATCCATGGTATGAAATTTATTAGACCAGGAAACAACGGAGATATCATCCAGATTGAATCGGTATTAGCGCATGTTGGAAAAACAAGCTTGACTATATATACAAAGATATACAAAAAACTCACAAAAGAGCAACTTGTTGATGGATTTGTAACTTTTGTCACAGTTGATGAGAAGGGAAAGTCCATGCCACACGGAATTAATTATAAACCAAGTAGTGAAGAGGAACAAAAGCTCTGGAATGAAGTTGAGAGACTAAAACACTCTGATTCTCAAACAAAAATGGCATAATAAGGAGGGATTGCCGAGCTTGGCCAAAGGCGCAGGATTCAGAGTCCTGTCATGTAGATGTTCGTGGGTTCGAATCCCACTCCCTCCACTTCTTTTATAAAAATATTTTAAAAAATCGTCAGATTTGAAAATATGGCTGCAAGTACCATAAAGGCTACGTATGCTAGTATTAGCGCTAAAAAGGCCTTTAACCAGGATGTTTCATAAATTGATTTTATGGCCCATAGTGCTACAACGAAACTAATAATTGTTCCGATAAGCCCTAAAGATCCAAAAAATGATCCTAGTATAGCACTTAATACTATTAATACAACTACACCGAGAATTGCTTTCCAGTATGAAGAATCGTTAATTCCTGCAAATTTGGCCCCAATCCACAGGAATAGGGCGTCTAGCAATACTAGAACAACTAAGCCTATTATGCCTACGTTCCACATTCCACCTATTGCAAATGTATTTAACATTTTTACTTCCACATTATTGAAGATAACATTTAGATATAGTTTAGTCTATTTGAATCCAATATCTTCTAATAATTATATACGTGGTAATTTTTATTCTTTTAATTTTTTGATTCCTCTCGCCCTTTTGATATAAAATAGATTCCAACAACTAATGTTAGGGCCAAAATTACTATGTCCAAAAATTCAGGATACAAAGCCTTTGTAAATCTGTAATAAATTGTAGATACGCCTGATCCAATGCAAAGACTTCCTAATAGTAGTTTGTAATTCATACTTTGGGTATAAATAAAAGACTTAAAATAGTTTCTATTGGATTATCTCAGAATAACTTGAATTAGAGAATAAATCTTATTTTCTTAAAATTGACTCAACTTCTTCCTTCCCAATACCTGGCCTTATATTTTCAGAGTATAATATCTCAATCATCTTTCTATCAATTTCAGAGTATCTTTGAGTTTGGGTCCACCCCTCGTAAAATATACTGTCACGATACTTCAAGGAATCCCTCATAAGACCTAGTGACTGAGTTAGTTCTTCCCTTATCATATGAGACCTTTCTTCCTGAAGGAGGGTATTCTCAGTTGCAATGCATATACTACATTCATAAATCACATTATTTTTCCATTTACAGTTGAAATATCCATAGTTTCCAGGCGCTGCGTTACAGATATAAAAATCGGATAATGGAACAAAGCTTATATCGATATTTTGATTCATGTTAACGATCGACACATTAATCTTATCCCCGATAATTTCATTGATTTCTGATATTACCTGATTCAATGTTTGGATATCCTTTTCATTTGGATTTCCATTGATTTTTATCCGTATATCAGAATCCCATTTTCTTACAACCTTTATATTGTTGCCATACTCAGTTCCTAGAGCAATTTCAGTGAAGTATTCAATCTCCTTATCTGTGTACTTAGACCGAGAATTTCCAGTCCCAACAGGGATAGGTTTAGGTTCTTCGGTATACAAACAACAAGCAGTAAATAATAAAGCAAGAAAAACTATTGAAAAGATAATTTTATTTCTGGTCACGAAAAATAATACGGATTAGGATATATAATGATTTCTCATAAGAAATCTAATCAAATCATAAGATTAATAAACTATTATCTGAGAAGTATTATTAGAATTGATGTGGACTGATATGAATAACGATATACATAAGGATGTCATAAAGAATCTGCTTTTTGAGATTATATGCGCTATAGATTCGTCAGAGTATCAGATCTCAATTAAGGAAATAGAAGACCAGATAGAAGCAGGAAAAATTATGGAATTTCTAGGAAAACGTATATCCATCGTGCAACTTACAAGTAACGAGTATGAATTGATTAATGAAGAGTTGAAGAACCTCTTAGATGTCGCAAGACCTAATATAGAAAGTTACTGGGGTATGAAAAATTCAGGGTTGTGTTTTCTTGCATCCCTTATAATAGAAGAGTTTTGGAAGTGAGTTATCTCTGCTTTTTGCCTTTCATTTTATAAAAATAGATTATTCCAATAAATATTACTATCGGTATTGAGATCCTAAATACAATTGCAATAATTAAGGTCTGATAGGGTGTTAATTCCATATGTGTTCCTCATATCTCTTTACTAAGGAAGTAAAAGAATAATGTTGCGCTCAATAAATCCGCAGCCCCGCCCGGGCTAATATTTTTTTTGAGAAAATCCATTTCAAGATCTAATATCTTTGACATCCCAGTAGTCGTTAAAACTCCTCCCACCTTTATTATCTCATCTGCTTTTTTCTGAATATCGTAGTATGCTTCGATACCGTTTCTTGAGATAATGTTTGTGTCTTCAGCCCCTGACATTATGGCGATAAGTGCGTGAAGTGAAGACTTGTTTAAGTCCTGAGTTTTCTCATAAGCTTTTTTAAATTCAGGCAGGCCAAGTTCCATAACAGTAGGGAGTCCTTTTTCTACTTCCCCTCTGATCCCTGTGATGCCATGTGTAACAAATGTATTTTCACCCTTTGAAAGAGTTTTTTTACCTTTCTTGATTGAACCAAGTTCTTTTTCAGTTATCCCAGAAGTTATCTTTGAAACTGAAGATGAAACACTTTTTGGGGAGAGTCTCCTTTTGTTCAATAAATAGCCCGATGCACCAAGTATCAGATAAAAAAGGAATATGAGGCCTTTTTGGGTGTTGACGCCGTTTGTTACTTCAAACATCCTCTTTTCAACTTCCAGCCCTAGTTTTCTTAAAGGTGGAAGCATCTTCTGTATATCTCCTTTATAGTTATAGCCAAAGTGGGAAACCCCCTTAAAGCCTTGGCTCAGTACAGCTGTGCTCTTCAAGAAAAGTGTGAAGTCCATGTCCCTATGAGCCCCCGATGAAAAAGGCGTAACAAGACCGGGTTTTGGGTGGGTCGATACTTCTAAAAGGATGCTCCTAGTTGCAAGTTCCCCCAGCAAGTCTACTTTTTTCATAAATACGCCTCAATGTTCTTTCTATCTATCAATACAACATCTCTTAATCCTTTCCCAAGCAATGTATCGCTTTCGGATGCATACTCTTTAAGGTTTATGCCATATCCAGACCTAAGATGAATTTCAACGTCAATCTTAATCCCCATTTTAGACTCAATCTCGTTGCATAAAGATAAGAGGCCAATAAGTTCATCTGGATCGTAGTTTTTTACAATTATATCCAAGTCAGACTTGTCGTGGGTGTAAGGTAATCCCGTGATAATTTCAAGAGAGGTTGAACCCCAAACACCTACCTTAAATTCATTTTTTACGTGGTATAATGCCGACAGTGCAGGTGTTCTGGGTTGAAATTTAAAATTTAGAATTTCATAGGGCGTCACTAACTTTGTAATATTTTTTCCGGGCACTGATGATCCGAATCTAAGCCTTCTCCCGTTTTCTATATAGGGATGAACAAAGCCAATGAAGACCGTTTCTTTTTCAGAATAGAAGTTATCGCCTTGAGTGACATCAATTTCCTCTCGCCTTACAATTCCAGGGAGAATATTCTGAACTATAAGTTTTTTAAAATCCTCATTTTGAATTGTTGAGGAATCGATCTGCTTCCAGTCGGAAAACACCAGGTCATGCCTATGAAAAATCATATTTGGGTTTACCTATCCTTGACCCAGCATGGATCCTTAACGCTTAAATTTTGGTAGTCAAGTTGTGCTTGAACAAGTAGATCAAACATCTTTGTCTTAACAGGCCCTTCTATGAGTAGAGGCTCGTTATTCTCTTCATACCCTTTCGGGATTATTGAGGGTTTAAGTTCTAGGACTGTCCTATTGGAGTTTAGGATTACGTCATCGGGGACTTTTGCTACCTTGGATTTTATCCTCAAAATGCTTCGACAAGCCCTCTCAATTGTTTGTTTCGCATTTAATGTTGTTTCTCTGACGTAAATTTCATAGTCAGGTTGCGTTCTAGCCCTCATATAGGTAATTATCTTTCCATTTTTGTCAAGTGCATGACCAGATTCCACTACAGGGAAACTATCCCCTGTGGGAAGTCCACCAACTACAGCTTCTTTGAAATCATGCCCTACATCAGATCTTACAAATGCAATGTCTTCCCTCACAGGATTTCCATTCATTGTTATCCAGCCAAATTCTTGGGTACCGTATATATCATTGACTCTTGCTCCAAGAATATCATGTATTAGATCAACAGCTTCTAAATCCAAAGGTGTACCTATGCAGTTTACTATATCCACTTTTGGGAGATCTTCTGCAACATTTAATTTTATGGCGTCTTGTAATGAAGCTTTTAGAAATGATGATTCACCAAATATTACATTTGGCTCCTTGTAATACAAATCCATTAGAAAAGAATCTCTAGATGATTTTGTAAGAAATGTCCATGTCACGCCCAACTCTTCCAATGCGTTTCTTGTTATTGCATTTAGTAGAGGCGGATAACAAAACATCGCTTTGTGGCCTTCTTTTACCCCTGCCATTTTTAATGCATTTTTACCTACATTTTTTCGGTACTCTTTTTCATTTGGCGTTATGCCAACTAGATTCTGCCAAGCAGTTGTTCCTGTTGTGAAGGTGATGTATGCATAGTTTAAAGGTGTATGTACTTCTTCTATAACATGCGCTGCAGTTGGGCCATTTATGCCCTTATCAGCAAGAGTCCTACGCTTCATTTCATCAAAAGAGGGAACAGTAGAAAAGATTTCAACGCTATCCTTTAGTTCTTCAAAATAAGGATTTGATTTTTTTTTCATTTTAATTCCTCTAAATAAAAAAATTTAAAATAAAGGAAGTTTATTATAATAGCTCAGGTAGGAGCTTTTCGTATTCTTCTTGCATCTTTTTGATGGCTTCCATTCTTTTTGTCCTGCCGCCTCTCTGTGCACCGATTTCTCCTCTGTGCCAAATTCCAAGCTGATCTTCCTTACCCTGTTTTTTAAGCTCTCTGATTTCCTTTACTGTCTTGATGATAGTGGCTCTCATGTCCTCAGGTTTCTTTACCATGTCATCTATTCCACCAAGGTCATAGAAGAATTCGGCTCCTGAAGCAAATACTGGATTTGTCTTGACAAGCTCATTTAGTCGCTCTAGAGGTATCTTTGTGATAACTGCTATGCTTGTTGTAGGCATGACATGAACAATTGTTCCATATTCTTTTGGAAGTGCAAGAATTCTGTCTGAAAGAAGTCCATGGCATAGGAATCCACCACTTACAGCTCTTCCTATAATCATTCCGATTACAGGGTGTCCTGCCAATCTTGCATCTTCAATAGCAAACTGATAGGAAGCTGTTCCCTTTGTCATTCCAACTATTTCCTCTATTTTTCCTGGACTGTTTCCTGGAGTATCTATTAATAGGATAATTGGTCTCTTCTTGTCTTTTGGTTTGTCCTTGTCTGCATCTATTGTAGCGTACATTGCCTGAGAGAATTTGTAAGCTTCTTCCATCCCCAAGATTCCGCTGTAAACAACTCTAAATCTGGGATTTGGTCTCCTTGAATTATTTGCGAGAACTGAGCATACTTCTCCGTCTAACATTGCCTGACCCACCATTACTGGAGGTGCGAGTTCTGCATCTAGACGAGTAGTTCCAATAACATTTTCTTGGAATGAATCCTTGTCAAATATCATCTGAATTGCTTCTTCTGTCTTTCCGATTAATGATTGAACCATTTAAATCCTCCTTGGCCTTCTTTTTATAACTGAAAGAAACTTTTCCTGTGGCATCTCTGGTATCTGGTCAACATTTTCATTTCCATATATTTTCCAGAGGTCCTTTGAGTCTTTTATTTTCTTTTCAGCAGCAAGTTTTACTACCCCAAGATTTTCTTCAACAAGCTGTGGTGACCCGACTTTTCTTGTCTTTGAAATCTTACTCATAGGTTCATCGACAATGTTGACAATTGTGTCTCTGAAGGTACCGATTGTGTCTTTTATTAAGTAGTCAACATCTCCTAGAATGTATTTTGATCTTGCACCCATTGTCCTCCATATGAGGGCTCTGTCGGAGGCGTCAAATTCATCCTTTCCTACTTCCTGCTGGATAACTTCAGGGCCAGTAAGTCCTATTCTTCCAAAGTCATTCGCGATGACAACATCTGCACTTAAACAGACGAATCCCTGTGCACCATATGCCCCTATTGTGCTACCTGTTATTGCGATATAAGGTACCTTGTTTTGAAGTTCCCAGATAGTTTCCATTGATTCAGAGTGCATTAAAAGTCCGGCATTTGCCTCATGAAGTCTGACTCCTCCAGAGTCAAATGAAACTATACATATTGGTTTTCTGTCGTCTGGTACTGAGCCGTACTTTTCCTTCATCTTCTCATAAGTTTTAAGGGCCAGTTTCAGTGTGTAGGCCATCTTAGCTCCGTTAACTTCACCAAGTGCTCCACCAACGAACTTCCCTTCTTGGGATACTACAAATACTGGGTGTTTTTTTATCTTACCAACACCTACAGTAATACCATCGTCGAATTGAACAGCCTCTCCAAGAATCAATAAGTGTGGGCTTATCATTTTATTTCTTGGACCTAGAAATTCCTTGAAAGTGTCTTTATCTACCATTCCGTAAGCTCTTTCCCTAGCAGTTGCTTGGTAAAAGCTCTTACTCTGAAGATCTTCCCAATTTATTTTCATAAAATCACCTTATTGGAGACCTCCTCCATTGTCTACTGCCTGCTGAAGTCTTCTAATAACTACTGCGGGTGTTGCTGCATTATCATTTATGTTAACTTTGACTCCTGAGAGCCCAGTTTTATCGATGAATTTCTTAACGACTGTTTCCCATACATCATCAAACCCAACGACAGTCGTTAAAATGTGGATTTTAATTTTTCCTTTGAGGGCGTTTTCTTTTTCAATCAAGACTTCAAGATCCCCACTGGCTACAACACCAATGTGTGACCAATCGTCCTTTATTGTTTTAGGGGTTTCAGGTTTAAATTCAAAGTTTAATTCAGTTAATGCCATTTAGTCCCCTCCATTCTTTGACTTGTCCATGTGTTTTTCAATGAAGTCAGTGTGGAAAACTCCTCCTCTGAATATCTGGTTTTTCATGACTTTTTTGTGGAATGGAATTGTTGTTTTAATACCATCAACAATAAATTCATCAAGTGCCCTGCACATTCTGTCAATTGCCTCGTTTCTGTCTTCCCCCCACACAATCAATTTTGCAATAAGAGAGTCATAATATGGTGGTATTTGGTAACCCTGATAACATGCTGTATCAACTCTAACAAAAGGTCCTCCTGGAAGGATAAGCTTTGAAACTTCACCGGGTGATGGAACGAATGTATTTGGATCTTCAGCGTTAATTCTACATTCAATTGCATGACCTCTAATTTCAATATCTTTCTGAGTGTAGGGTAATTTTTCTCCAGCTGCTACTTTAATACCAGTCTTTACAATATCGATGTTTGATATCATTTCAGATACACAGTGTTCAACCTGGACCCTTGTGTTCATCTCCATGAAGTAGAAATCGTTTTCTTTATCGTTAAACAAAAATTCTACTGTTCCGGCACCCTCATACTTTGCAGCAAGTGCTGCCTTAACTGCTGCCTCCCCCATCCTCTTCCTTATTTCAGGGGAGATAGCAGGTGAAGGTCCTTCTTCAACAAGTTTCTGATGTCTTCTCTGAATAGAGCAGTCCCTTTCTCCAAGGTGTATTGCATTTCCATATTGATCAGCAATAATCTGAATCTCAATGTGTCTTGGTTGTTCTATGTATTTTTCGATATATACATCAGGATTCCCAAAGGCTGCCTGTGCTTCGGCTTGACAAGATCTCAAAGCAGATTCTAGCTCTTTTTCGGACTTGACAAGTCTCATTCCCTTTCCACCGCCGCCAGCTGAGGCTTTGCAGATTACAGGGACTCCGATCTTCTTTACGAGTTTATCGGCTTCCTCGATTGTTTTTATAATTCCATCAGAACCGGGTGTTACTGGAACACCACCTTTCTTCATGGTATCTTTAGCTGTTGCTTTGTCTCCCATTGCGTCAATTGATTCTGCACTGGGGCCTATGAATTTAATTCCATTGGCTTTACAAAGCTTTGAAAATCTAGAGTTTTCTGCAAGAAATCCGTAACCTGGGTGAATACCTTCTGCGCCCGTGACAATTGCGGCGTTAATGATATTCATCATGTTCAAGTAACTCTTAACTGATGCGGCAGGTCCAATATTGACTGCTTCATCTGCGAGTGTAACATGAAGAGCATCTTTATCAGCGTCAGAGTAAACGGCAACTGATTTTATTCCCATTTCCTTACATGCCCTGATTATCCTTACAGCAATTTCTCCTCTATTTGCAACAAGAACTTTCTTAAACATATTAATCCTCCTTACCAATTTCTAAATTTGACTGGTGGTTCGTATAAACCTCCAGACCATTCTACAAGTTCACTCATGCTTTTTGCAGCAAGTTTTGATCTTTTAGCATCGTTAAATGATATGTCCAAATCTTCAGGAAGCATAACTACTCCGGCCTTCCTTAATTTCTTAGTCTGCGCATCATCAGCTGCAAGTCCTAGAGGTGTGTAGCCTGCTACTGCCTTAATTGCGTCCATTCTTTCCTTTAGTGATTTACATTTGTGGATGTATGCGATTCCTTCTTCTGTAACTATGTGTGTTATATCGTCACCGTAAATCATGATTGGGGGTATCTCGAATTTGGCCTGGGCTTGTAGTTTGAATGCGTCTAGTTTTTCTATGAATACTGGGGCCATTCCTTCTCCAAACGTTTCAACCATTTGAACGACTAGTTTTCTTCCTCTGTGTATTGGCCCTATCAATGATTCCCTCATACCATCTTCTTTTGAAGCCATGAGCCATCCTTTTGATGGGTGTCTTCTACCGGGTGCGTTGCATGCCATGTTAGGTGCTCCACCAAAGCCTGGAATTCTTCCAGCGGTGGCAGCGGCACTGTTACCAAACTGATCAATTTGAAGAGTTGAACCAAAGAATGCATCTACAGCATAATGGCCAGCAGCCTGTGACATTACTCTGTTTGATCTCATTGTTCCATCAGGACCTATCGGGAATATATCTGGTCTTGCCATAATATATTTCTCCATTCCAACTTCACTACCAAATGGCATGAAGGTTTCAGCCCACCCTGACTCTATAGCAGGTATCATTGTTGGGTGTGGATTTAATGCCCAGTGTGTACAAATCTTTCCTTTTAATCCCATCTCTTCTCCGAATGTTGGCAGTAAAAGTTCAACTGCTGCGGTGTTAAAACCTATACCGTGGTTTAGAGTCTTAACTTCGTATTTTGCGTAGACTCCAACTAAAGCCATCATAGCTATGAATATCTGAGATTCGGTAATTAACCTCGGATCTCGTGTAAAGAGAGGCTCAATATAATATGGATCTTCAGTGGGTATAATAAAGTCAACCCAACCGCCAGGTATATCTACACGAGGTACCTTACTAACAAGCTCATTGACTTGTACTATTACTATGCCTTTTCTAAATTTTGTGGCTTCAATTATTGAAGCAGTTTCTTCTGTGTTGAATCCTGTGTAAAGATTTCCTTCCTTGTCTGCAGCATTTGCGGCAACTAGACACACTTTTGGTGTGAGGTCAAGATAAGTTCTTGCGAACAATTCCATGTATGTATGAATTGCACCAATTGTTATCTTCCCATTCATTACCATGCTTGCAAGTCTTGTTGCTACAGGGCCTGAATAACAAAAATCGACTTTTGAGGCTATACCTTTTTCAAAAACATCTAAATGCTCAGGTAAAGCAAGTACCGATTGTACCATGTGAATGTTATTTACTTTTGAAGGGCTTACTTTTGCAAAAGCTTTTGCTAAAAAATTAGCCTGCTTCTGGTTATCTCCTTCAATTGAAACTCTATCTCCTGGTTTAATGACAGTTTCCAAAAGAGCTACAGCATCGGCTGGATCAATGATTTTTGTACCGGATTTTACAAACTTCTTTGCTTCGGCAAGCCTTTTTTCTGTATCTTCTCCTTTTTTGTCCCATTCTTTTTTTGCTCTCTCTATTCTATCGTCATGGGGTATTCCTGACACTTTGCCGGGTGTTTGAAATATATCCCTTAGGTAGTTTATATCTTCCATAAGTATCACCTTATTAAGGAGTACCCAGCTTAGAGAGGCTCGAGAAGCATTAGAACCTGTCCAACTTTGACAAGAGTTTCATTTGTTACTTTTATTTCTGCAATTCTAGCTTTTCTTGGTGCTGTTACTTCATTAAACATCTTCATAGCTTCAACAAGTGCTACAACTTGTCCAGCTTCGACTATATCCCCTTCCTTTGGAAGTGGTTTCTTATCAATTGTAGTTCCGGGAGATACGTAAGATACTCCTGGTGTTGGGGCTGTAAGTTCAATCATGTTTGAAGATGCAGCTGCCTTTGGTGCTTCCTTTGCAACAGGTGCTGACGTTTCTTCAACAGTTTCTGCAGACATCATTGCAGCAGGGATAGAAATTTGAGGCTGAGCAACAGGAACGGCGGCACTTCCACCGGCAACAACAGTTCTAATCTCAACGGAATCCTTTCTGACTACCAACTCTGCGATATTATTTTTTTTACAAGCTTCAAGAATTGATATTAAAGACTCTAAGTTCAACATTTATTTTCCTCCAAAATATTTCTCTTACCTCTATAGGGTAGTTGTTTTAAGAGATTAAAAACTGATTTAAAAATCTTTTGTTTGATTTAAGCGCAAACTGCAAAAAATAACATTAAAATAAATATAAAATAATATACTAAATATATGATTTTGCATTTTATTGCCAAATTTAAGCCGTGATTTCTATTTTTAGGCCGAATTATTATGTTATTTTTATGTATTTATACGTCATCATTTTGTATAGAAGTTTGCTTGCAATGAATTCTGAAACTGAAGACGATTCTTGAGGTGCAACTTCGACAATGTCCACACCAACTACATTTCTTTTGAAAAACACTTCTTTTAAAAAGTCACATACAAGATACCATGAGAGGCCTCCGGGTTCAGGTGTTCCTGTTCCAGGGATAATTGATGGATCAAATGCGTCGATATCAAAAGTTATGTAAACATTATCAGATAAGTTTTCAATGGCTCTGTTAAACCAACTTTTATTGTCGTGTATATCTTTTGCATAGAAGATATTGTAGTTCCCATCCTTTATTTTTTCATACTCTTCTTCTGAGAAGCTCCTTATGCCAATTTGGACAATTGGAGCATCTTCTTCTACCCTTGACATTACTGATGCGTGGCTATATTTATCCCCAAGATACGCATCTCTTAGATCTAAATGTGCATCAAACTGTAAAACAGAGGTATCTTTGTACATTCTTTTTGCAGCTTTTATAGGGGCTTGAGAAACTGAATGCTCTCCTCCAAGGACACAAAGGAATTTTTTATCTTTAAGAATCTTGAATGACTCTTCTTCAATTTCAAGCATCACTTTTTCCATTGCTTGGTTACAATTAACTTCATTTTTTGTGTGAATACCTATTGTACAGGGAGAAACAAAAAACTCTTCATCAAAGAGTTCCATGTTTTGACTGGCATTGATTATTGCTTTAGGGCCTAGAGAAGTGCCACCTTTATATGAAACTGTCTTTTCTAAAGGTACAGGCAAAACAACAAAATATGAATTCTCATAATTTGAGTAGTTCTCTTCAATTCCACCGTAATTATCTGGTACATCCATAGTTACTCAACTATATCAAAGCCTTTAAGACTTTTTAGGGTGTCTGCAAATTTTCTAGCATAAATTCTGCATTGTTTTTCCGCTCTATCATCTGGAGCACCTATTGCCACCGGCCCGTAATGATCAGCGTTATGAATTCCTACGATAACCATTCCGTGAATCATCATTGCTTTGAGAATTGAGAGAAGTGTTGTTTCATTTCCCCCCCCGACATATGCACTTGTAGTAAAGGCTCCTCCAAGTTTTCCAGAAAGCTCACCATGGTATTTTACACTCCTATCTATTAGTTCCTTCATTTCGGCTGCCATATCCCCATAGTAAGTTGGAGATCCAAGTATAATGCCATCATAATCTAGTAAATAATCTGGTGATGTTTCAAGCACATCTCTAACTTCAACATCTATTTTTTCATCTCTCAAAAATGTTGCTAGTATATTTGCCATTTTTTTGGTGTTGCCAGATTTAGAATAATAAATTATTAATGTAGATACCATTTTAATCCTCTACTTCAATTTTTATTTTTCCTTTTTGATAGCCTTTCAAAGGAGAAATCATACCTTTTACTATATTAGCTATTAATTCCTCGACAAAAGGGTTCAAATCTATTTGTTTTCCATTGATACTCACTTCAACTTTCGACATTTTCATCCCCGTCTATATTAATCTTGATTATTTATAAGTTTCTCTATTATTAATAAGTAGATGCAAATAAATTTTATTGATTAATTTTATATAGGAATAAATTAATAATTGTATTTGGGATACGTTGGTAACAGAGAAAATCCTCGAGAAGGCGAAGCAACATCAAAAAAAAGAGACATTTGTTAGAGATATTTTTGTTTCAAGAGAAGAAGTAGCTAATCTCAGGCATATTAATTTGCCTTCTGGCGTTCATCTCGATATAAAAAAATTGAAGCAAGGTTTTGTGGCACGCTTTTCTGGAGATACTGAAAAGGTAATAATGGTTGTAAAAACACTTTTTGATGACTAAATTATAAAAACCCGTCTAAACTAGATTGATTGTTCTTCTTTTTATTTAGATGCACTTTACCGTACATCCCCCCTCCGCCTGGTTCTATATAGATATTGCCTTCTCTGAAATCAACTATTGCCTGAGCAACTTTTTCACCGGCAACTTTTTCTATTTCTTCTCTCGGTGTAACAATAAGAACATTTATCTCATTTTTAAATGATTGAACTAATAGCTTCCAGAGATCTTGAACTTTTTTTGAGTTTACAGTAGCAAGACCAAGTGTCTGAACTAAAATTTCTGCAAGAGGAATAGTTTTGATGTATTTAGGTCTGTGTTTGGGATGAGTAACTTCTTGATCACACAATTCTTTTATTCTATCTGCAACGCCTTTTTTTATCAGACCACCACAAGTACACCTATTCCTTATTTCAATTGTCTTTTCAATTGTGTATTTCTTGTAACATCTTGTACATGCAGTCATGTGATATTTTCCAAGGTCTGGATCTATACCAACATTTAGAACAAACTCATTCCCCCCACGTCTTTTAATTGCCTTAACTATTTCATCATAGTTATTTTCCTTTACCTTTAGTCTGTTAAATTCTCTGCCAATCCTATGCGGCCATGGTGAATGAGCATCTGAGTTGGTCATGAATATGACATCTTTCAACTCAGATATACAGTCAGCCATCTGGGTGTCAGCAGAAAGGCCAAGTTCAAGAAAAGGTATATTTTTAGTCTTATAGCAATCTTCAAGGGTATCATATTCTTTGTATATTGAAGTCCAAGGAGTAAAGGCATGGGAAGGTCCAATTAATCCATCTATTTTGTTGACTATGTCTAAGAGCTCATCACCTCCTAGGCTAATGTTGCATCTGCCATCGGTGTCTAGATTTGGAGATTTGTCTTTTATTATATTACGAAACTCTTCAACGGAAGGTAGAGAAGGGAATAAAATGACGTGGTGGACTCTTCTCTGATCTTCTACTTCTGTAGTGAGAATAAATCTCATCCCACTTTTATGCTCAAATGTACCATCGTCTATTTTGGATACTGAAGAAATAAAATGATTAAGCCAGTTCTTATTGAGGCAATCTCCAGATCCTATTGTGTTTAATCCCTTAAATTTTGACTGTTCTGCAATGACAGGAATTTCCATGTTATTAGAAGTTCCCCCAGAATACATTGAATGAATATGAAAATCAACATTTATCATGAAATTATATTAATTATTACTCTTATAACGTTTATTTATGTGGATTAAATACCACAGATAATCTTAAAAGAACTCCCAAATCTTAGATTGATATGGATGTTTTTGATGTTGCGATTCTTGGAGGGGGGCCAGCCGGGATTTCAGCAGGTATTTATGCAGCAAGATTTAAACTAAATGCCGTTGTTATATCTAATTCTCTAGGGGGTACCGCACAGACTGCACATCTCATAGAGAATTATCCTGGGTTTGGAGTAATATCTGGTTTTGAATTGATGCAGAAATTTAAAGATCATCTAAAAAGTTTTGAAATCCCTGTGATAGAGAAACATGTTTATTCTGCAAGTAAAGAAAAGGATATATTTACAATAAAATTGACAGATGAAGAAGTAAAAGCAAAATACATTCTTATTGCAACAGGTACAAAAAGGAGAAAATTAGGAGTTCCTGGAGAAGCTCAGTTTTATGGAAAAGGAGTAAGCTACTGTGTTACATGCGACGCATTTTTCTACAGAGATAAGACTGTGGCTGTTATTGGAGGAAGCGATGCGGCGAATATGGCCGCTATACTACTTGCCTCTATGGCAAAAAAAGTTTATGTTATTTACAGAAAAGAAAAGCTAAGAGGAGAATTAGTCTGGATTGAGAGGGTTATAACAAATCGGAAGATTGAAGTTTTGTACAATTCCAATGTTGTTGAGGTAATGGGCAAAGAGTTTGTTGAGGGGGTAAAGTTGGAGGATGGAAGAAAGATTTTCGTAGACGGTGTATTTGTCGAGATCGGTTCAATACCAGAATGCTGTTGTGCAAATGATCTTGGAATTGAAATAACTCAAAAAGGTTACATCCAAGTAGACTCTTCACAAAAAACTAATGTGGATGGTGTTTATGCTGCAGGGGATGTGACATCTGGTTCTAATGGCTTTCAGCAAATTGTTACTGCTACAAGTGAAGGGGTAATTGCAATAAAAAGTATTTTTGATGATATGGAAAGGTCGAAGGTGACGTTATGGAAAAAAGAATAAAATTTATTATTCTAAATCTAATGATAATCAGTACTTTGTTAATGGCCGGGTGCAACGAAGCTAATCCTGATAAAGTAATTTCTGAGTCTGATAAAACAGAAATAAAAAAGATTTTATCTAATAATTTGAATGAAAAAGTTGATATATTATTATTTACTTCACAATCAAGATGTTCTAGTTGTTCAAAAACTGAAACTCTCATTAAAGAACTTGATGGACTTTCTGAGAAAATTACCCTTAAAACTTATGACATTGAAAAAAATAAAGATATGGCCACGAAATACAATATTGAGTTAGTTCCAGCAATAGTTGTAATTGGAAAAGAAGATTATGGAATTAAACATTATGGGTTTCCAAGTGGAAAAGAGTTTAATCCTCTAATTGAAGCTATAATAGATTCATCGAGATCAAGGCCAAACATACCCGAAGAAATAGAAAAAAAAATAAGCAGTATAAATAATCCAGTAGAAGTGAAGATATTTGTTACCCCAACGTGTCCATATTGTCCAGATATGGTAAGAGTAGCAAACTATTATGCTCTTGTTTCAGATGAAATATCGACGGTCATAATAATGTCTAACGAATTCGAAGAATATAGCAAAAAATATAAAATAGCTGCAGTTCCAACAACAATTATCAATGATAATTTCAAGAAGGAAGGAAAGATTGGAATTGAAGAATTTGTAAACTATCTTGTAGTGTCTTCATAGGGGGATGAAATATGAAAAAATTATTAGTTATTATTATAGGAATGCTAATATTATTTGCAGGTTGTACTTCTCAATCAAACACAAATAATAAAACAAACAATGATAATAATCAAACTAATGGAACTCAGACAAAAACACTTTACGAACAGATAGAAGCAGAAGCTATTTGTCCATGCAGCACACTTTTTAGTTTAAAAGACTGTAAACAATATTTTCCAGATTGCCAATATACCCCAATTATTGATGCTACTATTAGTAACATGATTTCAGAAGGTAAAACAAAAGATCAGATATTAAAAGCTGTTGATCAATACAATACTGGAATAATTGAAGGAAAGTTAAACGAATTCAGAATATCACAAGGCAAAAATAAGGTAATAGTGCTTTATTTCAAATCATCAGTTTGTGAAATTTGCCATGAGAAAGAGCCAGTTTTAGATGAAATAAAGGAAAAATATAAGGGAAAGATTGATATTTACGAATTCGATAGGATAACTGATGGGGTAATATTCGACTATTTTCTAGTTGATAGGATCCCGAGTATAGTCTTTTTTGACGGTGAATCAAGACTTAATGAGGTTCCTTTTAATAACATCAGTGTTGATGGGGTAAGTTCATTGTTAGATTTTACATTAGATAAAAAGAAATGAGCAACAATGGTTGATACCCAAATACTTTTAAATATCACTATTGTTAATAGGATGTGATAAAGATGAAGATAGTTAGTATTATCGCCTTTATAATGGCGTTTGTACTTCTTATTTCGGGTATCTATGGACTTAATATAGGGCCTGTTTCACTTGAAGGCCGCCAGTATAAACAGGCAAATCAAATTGGATCTTATATTTGTCTATCCTGTATTGGTCTGACGGGAAGCACGGTCAGCCATACCTTAACTGATGATACCATTAATAAATTAAAAAGAATTGATTACCCTGTTAAAATATGGGTTTTTACTTCAAACGATTGTCCAACTTGTCCTGATGCAAAGGCAATAATACTTAATTTCACTGTTGAAAATCCTAATATATCTTATGAAGAAATCAAACTTGAAACTCAAGGTCAATTTTTTGATACATATGCTATTTCAGAACTTCCCTCAGTTATTTTCTTTAATAAAGACGGTGTTGTTCTAAGGAAAGATAACTTTGTCCATAAAGTTGTAGGAATAGACAAATTGCAGGAGAAAGTAATCGAAGCAATTGAAATGGTGAGCTAATGGGCAAAATAAAACGTATTAGAACTATTTCCCAATCACTTTCATTGATTCTGATAAATCTTGGTTTTCTCGGGATTTTTTTAAAACATCTTACAGTTCCAGCTTTCAATTGTTATGCTTGCCCCTGGGCCACAATAAGCTGCCCCATAGGGTTATTGCAGAACTTTGTAATGAATGGACAAGTTCCAACATATGTTTTAGGAGCAATGGGCGCCGTGTTTGTATTCGTTGGGAGTGCTTTTTGTGGATGGGTTTGCCCTTTTGGATTTTTCCAAGATGCAATTGACTTTGTTAAAAATATATTTAAAAAGAAAAATAAAAAGCCAAGGAAAAAATCTCAAGTAGAGAATAAATCAAAAGATTTTTCTCTAATAACTAGATTGATAGTTCTTGTAACTACTTTAGTTCTTGCTATGAGATATGTTGATACTATATTCTGTAAATTATGCCCAATAGGAACAATAGAAGCAACTTTTCCATACCAGATTGCTAATGGATTTTCATATAATATCTGGTTAGGGGCCAGAATTGGCATACTTATATTCTTAATAATTATGTTCTTCCTTATTAGCAGATTCTGGTGCAGGTATCTCTGTCCTATAGGTGCCCTGGCCGGGCCTTCTAATAAAATAAGTCTTCTAAAGTTATATCACAACGGCGATAATTGCAATGGATGCAATATATGTAAAGATGTATGCCCACTAGACATAGATGTTGTGAAAGACCTAAACTCGACAAGATGCACAAGATGTGCCGATTGTGTTGATAAATGCCCAAAGGGTCATCTGGCATTTGGTCTTGATATATTTGGCCTTGTTGCAATTTCTCCTTTTAAAAAGAAAAAGCCAAAAGTTTCTGAAAAAAAACTTGTTACACCCTCAACAGAAGGGATACCTGGAGCAGAAATACCACAAGACACGGAAATAATCCCGTCTGAAGAGGATGGCGATGTACTTGATGAATTCAAATACAGAGAAAAGGGTACACTTGTTGAAAGGCCCGCCTATATGGGATTCAAAAAAGGGGAAAGAGTCTATCTGCCTTATGAAGAAGTAAAAAAGATAGGCGTTAGGCCACCTAAAACTTCACTGTCTGTTCTTTTGAAACAGTATTCTGAAGGGCGCCTAGCCGAAGACTATGATGCCCCCGAAGCTTTTGTAGAAGAAAAGATAGAGAAAAAACTGAAAGATGTTCCTAAATCAATTCCAAAGGAAGAATTAGATAGGAAACATTTTGAAAAGTTTAGGATTCCAAGAAGAACAGAGTTACATTTAGAGCATCTAAAATATTTACAAGAACTCGATGTCCCTATGGACATAAAAGCGATAGCAAATAACAGCAATGAAGTACCTGCCGTACTACTTGCTATTGTCGATGCATCTGATCAGATTAACTTTGAATATATCAATGCAAGAGATAAAAGAGCAGAATGGTATTATCAGGATAATTTACCTTCTGTCTATATCAATGGAAAATACTACAACGGCTCATTTTCTGAAGATGAAATAATTTACAAGATAAAAACTGAAAGATATATAATTGAAAACGTCAGCCTAGTAATTGATTATACAAAATGTATTGGGTGTAATGCTCAGAGCTGTAAAAAAGCATGCGATATTTTCAAGAAGATTCCAATACTAGACGAAGGTTTTGGGATATACCCCCTATCAAATATCGGGTGTTCTCTTTGTGGGAAGTGCCTCATAGAAAGCGATAGAAGTGGAGTTTCATTTATCTTTGGGGAAAAACTTGTAACTGATCCAAATTTCAGTATTGAAATGATTAAGAAAAATAATGAATTAATCTCAACAATTTACCCTGAAACAGTTATGCTGTTCCTTGAAAAGAATAAGAAGCACTCGAACAGGGCACTTAATTTCACAATTGCATTATCATATCTTTCTCATGGTAAGCTTTCATACCAAATAGTTGACGTTGCTAAAAATCAGGAAGCGGTTTTAAAGCGAAAGATTGGCGCAATACCATGCTTCTGGATATCAGACAACGTGCAAATTGCAGGTATGGTTTCTGAAGCATCAATTTTAGCATTTATACGAAAGATCTCAAAGTGGAAAGGATGAATCTAGTTGAGTTATTAATTGTTGGAGCCGTTCAGGGATTTTTAGAATTCTTACCTGTTTCAAGTTCAGGAAATGTATCATTAATACTCATGAATTTCTTAAAACTTACGCCTTCCGAAAGTTTTTCTTTGTCCATGTTTCTTCACCTTGGCACACTTCTTGCAGTATTGATCTATTTCAGAAATGACATTACTAACATTTTAAAAAATATCAAGACCGATAAAACATCGCATTTTTTGATTGTTTCTACCATTTTCAATGGAGTTGTGGGTGTTCCAGTATATCTAGTACTAAAATCAATTTTTGAAAACATTCAACTGGATATGGGAAATATTATTATCGGCCTATTTCTTATCGCTACAGGTATTATCTTAAAGTATAAATCAAAATCAGGATTTAAAAAAGTGGAAGATTCAAACATTTGGGACATGATAATTGCCGGAATGGCTCAGGGTATTTCTATAATACCTGGAATATCAAGATCCGGTTCAACTCTTGCAGTTTTATTAGGGAGAGACTTTGATAAAGAAGAGGCGTTAAGAATTTCATTTTTAATGTCAATACCAGCAGTTATTGGTGTGATTATTTTAGAAGCAAAAGACACTACATTTATAGCAAATACTTATCCCGCATTGATCAGCGCATTTATCACATCAATTATAGTAATCAAGTTGTTGTTAGAGTTTGCAAAAAGATTTAATTTTTCTTATTTTTGTATTGGGCTTGGAGCAATAACTGTAGTTATATCCTTACTTATTCTTTAAAATAAGTTTTATAAATCCCCAGATTTTAGATTCAACATAGAGCTTACATCTCCAAGATATTTTGATATTTCAAGATGACCTGAAGAAGAATATAAAGCAATCAACTCTAGATTTTTTCCTTCTTCATAATGAGTAAGAACTGGAATTCTAATACCAGATAGCTCAATTTCTTTTATGATTGCATCTACTTTTTTCATATTTAAGATAACATTACCAAATGAATTCACGTACAAAATAGTTAGCAATGCTTTGTCTTTGCCAATTTCCTTCTTAAAGGGAAGGCGTGTTATTTGATCTTTTTTCCCAAAAAATCCGTACCCCAATATCTAAAAATGCCGCAGTTGGAGCAAATATGTCTCTGCCGTGAAAAGTATTAGAAGAGTTTGCCATCCCATATTTTAGTAATTTTTAATTCAGCGTGTTAACATCTATTTTGAAGACTTCGCCTTTCAGTAGAGAAAAAACACCATTATTGGGGCCAACGAATGTATAACCATCACAATTTAATACAATAGCGTCTCTTTGGCTTCCCGCGCCTGGATCAACTGCAACTACATGACTGTTCCTTTGGGGAAATAGGAATATGAACTAGATATCACAAATGCAGCATCATATATCGACTGTCTTTTTATCTTGTGAGTAATATCGATAATTTTGGCATTGAAATTAATTTTGAAAATCAGACCTTTCATTTGACCTGCATAAAAATCATCGAAATCAGTAGTCAATAAAATCATGAATATAATTATCACTTGTACCTATTAAATCTATTCGTAAAAAAAGAATCTTGGCCTTTGTATAGTCTAATTGCGAAACACTTAAATAAGTTAACTAATAGTTAAGTTATAGTGAAAGAATGGCAACGACTGAAGAAATATTTGATATTCTAGGAAATCAAACAAGAAGGATGATACTTGAGATGTTAGCTACATCCCCTTGTTATACGACAGAGATAGCTGAGAGGCTAGAAATTGGGCAAAAGGCCATTAATGAACATCTTAAGATAATGCAAGATCTAGGGCTTATAGATCTATTTATTCTAAAACAGAAAAGAGGAAGTCCTAGAAAATATTTCAAGATAAAAGACAATATAAGAATGGAGCTTTTTGTTGCACCAAGAGTTTTTGATGCGTCTTTTAAAACTGAAGAGATTGATATGGAATCAATTTTTGAAAGATATCCAGAGTACAAGTCATTTTATGAAGAGATTAAGTTTGATTCAGAGATTAGAATAATTGGCAGATTAAAAGAAAATCTTGATTACCTCAAAAATGAATTAGTTGAAATTGATAATGCAAAAGCATTCATAGAAAAATCCATTTCTGAAGTAAAGGAGACTATTTTAAAAACTATTGAGGACCTTAATCTTAGAGAAAAAGAGAAAAAAGTTCTTATTGAGATTATATTGAAAGAATTGTATTCCCCTCAAGGTGTTGCTGATAGCTTAAACTTGGAATTAGACGAAGTAGTTGATTCTATTAAAATACTTAGAGAAAAGGGAGTTTTATAGTTTAGTTGAATGAATTATTAGTAAGGATATTTAGTTTAAGAAATAATCAGAAAGTAAGCTATTGTAAACAGGACGAGGGCAATCAGGCTCAAGAAGTTCTTCCACGAGAATCTGTACTTCTGGCTCACCGCCTTCTCGATTGATACTAAGAGGCTGTCCCGAAACGCCTCATAAATCACAAGAGAGCTCATTATGGAGACTAGGGTAAGGTAGAAAAAGGTTGATGTGCCCGCCATGCCAGATTTCAAGAGAAAATAAGAAAGATAGAAGATTGAAAGGGAGGCAAAAAGCGATAGGGCAAGAAGATAAAAGATGTTTAAATCAATTTTGAGTATGATTTTTCTCTTGGAAAATATGAGCATTCCTTTTTGAAACATCTTTCTTATAGAGAGCGTTTGACTAGACTCATCTGCCACGATGTAACCAGAGGATCTTAGGTTTGAGATTACGTCTTTTCTTTTTGGCATCCTGCTGCATTCAAATTCGGTAGAGATTGTCATTTACTTTGACCCTATTTATTAAATTCCCATTCTCTTAAGAAAACTGCTAGAAGCACTATGCTTGAAATTAGAAAGTATACAAGACTGCCCATATTTCGGGTGACTATGTATCCAAGTAATAAATATAGTATCCATGATACAAGCATTAGATTAAAACCTATAGCATTTCTCCAGTTATATTTGAATTTAGTTTCTGTTATCTTTGCCATATTGATATGAACGTTGTTTGTAAAGACTTCATAGACTGATATAGAACTTAGGAATGCAATCGTTATTAGAAAGTAGAAGAAGGATGGCGGAATAATTCCATACCTAAATATTGCATATGAAACTAAAAAGACAATAATCGGGATTATGATTGCCCAAGCAATGACATAAACGAAGTTAAAAGTGGCTTGGTAGTGAAGATTATCATCTTTCAATTCGACTTTTCCTTTTTGAGCTTTCTTTTCGATCGTGATTGTGGAGTCTGAAACTTTTGATACGCTGTACCCTATTGATTTGAGTTTTTGAATGATGTCCTCTGATTTTATTTTATTTTCTAGATTTATTTTGCCAGATGCTTCCATATGATCACCTTAAGGACATTTCGTATATGGATATTACCAATCCAATAATCATGCCTAGATTCATTATCAATAATATTTTTAATAATCTCCATTTATCCTTTTTATCATAAGCTTCATAAAAAAGAATATACAAAAGTGTTTGAAGTCCTGAATTAACAAGTATAAAAAATCCGTACGTATTCTTTTCTATTAGAAGTATATAATAAAAAGAGTATATTAAAAGAAGAGGTGATAAAATAAAAAAAATACCTCTTCTGATTTTTAGTATTGTTTTTGTGTCTATCATACTATTACCACCACCATGGAGTCAAAGGCGGTGCATCAAGTAGTACATTATCAAATTGAGTGGCATGTATCCATTCTAATTCTTCTGCCCCTTGTACTGTGTATGCAAGCCCATATACCATCATATTAGCCCCTAAATACGCAGCACCTGTTGAAGCTGCCCAAACTCCAATCGTGGCAGGTATCCCTATCCCTGTTGCAGAGGGAATTGCTCCAAATGTATATCCGGCTGCAGCTGCATATGTCAAGGCTGCCCCCCCATTAATTAGTGCTAATCCTCCAACTAATTTAGTTCCTCCTCTTTCCCAAAAACTCTTTTGAACAATAGCGTCGTTATTTGCTTGATTACCTGGCCTTATAATAATGTCACGAGCATTAATATTTGTACTGACGCCTGTATTGTTATCAAAATCATTGCCAAAGTTATGGCCTAAAAGATTGCCCAGAGTATTGTCGGTATGATATACCATGTTAACGCCCCACGAATCGGTTCCAAAATCACCATGAGTATAATAGTCTCCCGAAGCATACTCTCCACGAGACACTCTATCGTAGTGCTCTTGGGCAACTCTATCAAACATGGACTCTCCATGGCTACCACTGCCAGACCAATATTCGGCTGGATGACCATCAATTAGGGTAACATCATGCCCATTTACCTCAATATGATCTACAGTCATCATCCCGCTAGGATCAACATACCTAAGCGGATTATTCATGCAATAGACGTATGGGTTCTGGCTCTGGGAACTTAACATGCTTCCCTTTATCGGGTCTTCGCTAATAAATCTTCCGAGCGATGCGTCGTACCACCTTGCGCCGAAGTAGTAGAGGCCTATGTCGGCCTCGCTGTACTGGCCTGTGAAGGTGTATTTTTCAGTGCCTGTGGCGTTTGCATCCTGTCCAAAGGGCTTATAGTCGCTCTCGAAGGTCGGCTGGCCTGATGAGTCTGTGACAAGCCTTGTCGAGCCCAGGTGATCTGAGTGGAAGTACTTGACAGTTGCGCCGGTCTTTTTGGCAATCCTCATGCCGTTTGCGTATAGGTAGTCTGTAGATTCGCTAGAAGTCACCTCATGGATGACGTTTATGCCGGCGTAGATGTATGTGGTCGTGACGCCAGTTGAGTGGTTGTGGGACTTGACACGCCTTCCCTGCGAGTCATAAAGGTATTCAAACAGGAGATTTCCGTCATCCCTCACCTCACGGAGCCTGTTGTTAATGTCCCATGTGTAAGTGTAAGAGCTGTTGCCCTCTTCCTTCTCGGTCATGTTGCCGTTCGGGTCGTATGTGAAGTATGTTGCTTCACTTCCAACAGTCTTTGCAGTGAGCCTCATAAGGGTATTGTAGGTGTATGAGGTAGTGACTGTATTTTCTGTTTGCTGGGTCCTGTTTCCAAGTGCATCGTATGTATAGTCAAGGTCAAAGACCGATGTCGCTGCCTCTAGCCTGTTGAGGCCGTCGTACTCGTACTCCCAGTCGTTCATTTTGAGTACGTTTCCTGAAGGGTCGTATGTGTAGTTCAAAGTTTCAAGGCTGCCGATGACGATGCCTGTCGGCCTGTCCCTGACATCATAAGTATAGTCCGTCGTGACACCATTCTGGTATGAAATATTGTCTATCATGTTGGTGGCGGTGTATGCGAAGCTTGCATAGCCTGGTAGGGCGGTGATTCTGTTCACATCGTCGTATGTATAGCTGTAGCTGTTTGTTGAGGGGTATGTGATTGATGTGATGTTTGATGCATCGTCATAGCTATAGGATGTGGAATATGTTGAGCCATTTATGTCGCTAGTCTCTGATGTGAGCCTTCCGCGGGAGTCGTAGGTGTAGGTGATTGATGTTTCATATGTGTTTGTAAATTGGGGTTCAGAGGATTCTAATGTAAAAATAAAAGGGTCTGAGCTAACAACGTTAACTGAATCATTGACATCCAGGTATGCCTTGTAATCTTTATCAGATATAAGCCCGTTAAGTTCAGTCCCATTGATATCATTGGGATTATCAAACCACTCTGAATTAAAGTAAACAATTTCAGCATCAAGAGTTTTCTGGGATCCTACAACAATCGTTGGTTCTGCTGAGGAGTATTCTCTGACCTTTATATTGTCAAGAGCCATTTGCTCGTAGGTATACCCCCCATATGTTCCCTGAGTAATGGCCATTCGATCAATATTTGAAGATGTTCCTGTCAGCATTTGTGTCCAGCTTTCAGAAGAGGTGTCTTTTTGGTATCCTTTGATTGCAGAGCCATTTTTTATCAATCGAAAATTTTTATATTGTCCTACGGTTATTGTTCCAGAACCTGTTGTTCCTTCGACAAATCCCCATAAAGAAGGGGCACAACCATTGCCCCCACTTCCATCGCTGATTGCTAGGTATGCTCTAACAGTATTGTCTGTCGATTTTATAAGGCCTATTCCTGTTTGGGCCATATCCCCAGAAATTGCTTTCCCATTCCACTCAATCGTGCATTGGCTAGGAATTATAAACTGGGAACCGTTAATTTTGGCCCTATGCTGATTTCCGGTATCAGTAGTGTTGTATATCCAGTAAGTACTACTTGAAGATCTTCCTCCGGTAAGTATTATTTCATTATTAACAGTTTCATCTATTGTGCCAACAGCATCTATTTCCCATTTTGAAGAATTTAGAGAGCTACCCGTAAAATCATCAAAGAAAAGGAAAGTGTTGGTACCATTACTTTCACTTTGCAATGTTTGTGATCCATAATAAACAGATATATTACTTGAACCACTTGGAATTGAAGGTACTTTTACCCATAACACTGCCTGCTGATTTATTGCATCCCATTTTTCTATCCAATAGTTTAAGGTAGTAGTATTGCTATCATCTGAGAATCGTATGTCCTCTCCATTAGAGTTTGTTTTTGAGAAGTCAAAGTTTGAACTAGTAAGGGTAATCTTTATCTGGTAATTGGTAAGACTAGAGCCAGAGTTAGAAATCGCGATAGGCCGCTTGTATTTCTCAGTTTCAAATCCTTCTGGAACAATTGTTTCACCTTTGACAACTCTCCACCTGTGCAATAGATTGTCCCCATCTAAGTCTGATGAATTAAATCCATATGCAAGAGGTGGATTTTGGGTAATGTAAGAGTTATTGAATTGTTGATTCCCTATACTGGTTATTGTGGATTTTGAAGGGATTTTTCCAGTATATGCAAATTCATATGGGTCTGATGAGGTAACTAACTCTGAATCGTTTGACTCGAGATATGCTTTGTAAGTATTACCAAGAGTAAGTCCTGTAAAATCTGTCCCATTGATATCGTTTGGACTTTCAAACCAGCCGGAGTTGAATAATGTATTACTAGACATGTCCTCAACTCTCCATCTATGGGTAAGATTATTTCCATCAGGGTCGGATGTATTATACCCATTTGCTTGTGGAGGTTTTATAGTACCATCAACAGAAGTTACGACCGGTTTTCCCGGAGCTTGATTAGGCGTATAGTTAATTACAAGTTTAGGGTCATACGAAGTTCCGGAATAGTCAGCAAAATATGCACTTGATCGTCTTTCTATATTGTAAGGCGGGGGGGTGTTGTCATAATCGATTGAGAGTCTAGCGC
>JBAYOH010000004.1:0-55813 GCA_041678455.1 Methanofastidiosum sp. | reverse complement strand
AAGGCGTTCATACTCTCTTTTCAAGGCAAAATCAATCAAGCTGTCCATGACAACTAAAACCCGCTATTGGTATATAAATTTAACCAATAGCAGGAATAGAACCGAAGTTAATCAAAATTCTCTCAATTATATTTTTACATCCATCATATTCCCCATATGATTTAATAAGATCTTCCATATGTTCATAAATTCCTGTATTCTCCCAAGGAATTCCATTGACCCAGTGATCGATGCAAGCTTTAATTTTAATTAAATCTTCAACTGGAGTTACATTAATTTTTGAATTTGGAGGCCAATTACCTTCGATTACTCTACCTGAAATACTAATATCTAATAAAATTGCTTTTTTACAACATGAAGGATCAATCCAAATTCTTTCGGCATACAAAGGTCCGGAAGTGCCGTATATAATTTTATTTTTTATATCATTAAGGTAGTTATCCAATTTTCTATGAGAAGTTGAAACAAGTGTTCTACGAAACATATGTTTTTTGATTTTATTTATCAATTTGATTTCCTCTAATAATGCCTATTTATAAATTAATTAAATCCATTTAATATTTCTTTGTATATCTGTATTATTTTTTTACTTACCATTTCAGAACTAAAATTGTTTTTAGCCCTTTCTCTTATTTGTTTTGCATCATATTTGTCATGATTATCCAGCATGTATTCGATAGCAGAAACTAAAGCTTTTTTATCCCCAATATCAATCAATATGCCATTACTTTCATCTATAAACTCTTCAGGCCCACCACATCTAGTGGATATTACAGGTTTTCCACAAGCTAATGCCTCTGCAGCCACAACACAGAAAGTTTCAAAATTACTATTAACAACAAGAAAGTCACAAGAAGCTAAATAATTATGTATATTGGCCACTCTACCATAAAAAATAATTTTTCTATCTAATAGTCCAAAATCTCTTGAAATTTTTTCTAGTGAATTCCTGCCAGGGCCGTCCCCTACAATATCTAACTTAAAATCTTGCCTTCTAGAATCTAGTTCTTTTATGGCTTCTATGATGCCTGATACGTTTTTATGACTATCTCTTAGTAAGGATATATGTAAAATTTTTTTTCTATTAGAATTCCTTTTAATTGAATTATTATTGTCCAATTCAACTATGTTTGGGATAATATAAAATTTACCGGTAATATTGTTTTTTTCTAAAGATTCTTTTAAAAAATTACTAACTGTAATAATTGCTTTTGCATTAGACGCTATTAGTCTTATAAAAGATTTTTTAAAAATGCCATACCTTGCAAATATTCCATTTTTATCTAGATAAGCTGTGCTATGTTCGGAAATAATATATGGCTTTTTAGAAAAAAGATTTAATAAAAAAATAAAAATTCCCGCGGGATAAATAACATGCAAATGTAACAAATCAAAATTACCAAATTGTTTCTTTATAATCTTATACCCTTGAAAATGGCCAATAAAATAATAAATTAAGTTAAGGAGTTTACTTTTCTTTTTTTTATTGACTATTACTTCTAAAAATCCTTTATCGTGAGAAATATTTATTTCATTTTCATTGCATAGATTTACATGTAAAACTGCCACGTCACAATATTTTGAAACTGCTATTGCTTGTCTCTCAATAAATATGCCTGATACGGGATTCTCTTTTGTTGGATACCAACTAGCTACAAATAATACTCTAATTTTCTTTTTTGTCATTTGATAAATCCTAGAATAATTAATTTATAAAGAATACTGAAGTAGTATTAGTTTACTATGAGTCTTCGACATAACTATACTCAAAAAATATCCTAAACCACAACTCCAAACAGAACACCTTCCAGACAAGTTTTCCTAATGAATTATTGCCATTGTAATATTCATCAAGGATCTTTGGAATTTCTTCAGATTTTACATATCCTCTTTTTGAGAAAGAATTAACAATTCCCCTAACATCATTTTCAATCTCTTTTAACCATAAATCTTGTGGCGTAACAAATCCCATCTTGTCTTTTCTGCACCGTATCTTCTCAGGCAGCACCCCTTTCATTGATTTTCTTAAAATATATTTAGTCCAACCTTTATTGATTTTAAATTTAATAGGAAGGGAAAATATAAATTCTACTAATCTATAGTCTAAGAAAGGAACTCTCGACTCAATTGAAAATGCCATTGAATCCCGATCTTCGTACTGTAAAAGTCTTGGTAACGATGAATAGTAAACATCATTATACAATTTATTTTCAAGCTTTGAATTGAACTTGTCAATTTGATTTAGTTTAAGGCCACCTTTATATTTCTCAATAAATTCGTCTTTTAGGTAATATGCCCTATTGATTTAATCTTTTCCTTTGATATAAACTTTGAAGCTACCAATCTTTTTATGATTTTATAGTAAGAAAGATTTGTGTACTCCTTGTAACCTTTAACTGATTTAAATAAACTAAATGAGTTTTTTATAAGATGAAAAGGATTTTTGTTGCTAAAAGAGTCGAGAAGAAGGAACCATTTATATGGAATATATCCGGCCAATATTCCATCTGACCCTTGGCCACCTAGCAATACAGTTATGCCATTTTTCTTTGCTAGCTCCATAACACTCCATTGTGCAAATATGCTTGTGCTATCAAATGGCTCATCATGATGCCAAACAATTTTTTCAATTTTTGGGTATAATTCATTTATGTCTGGAAAAGTATAAAACGGAGCTACATTAGTGGCTTTAACAACTTCTTCAATATACTCTCTCTCATCAAATCTTATATTCTCAAAACAAGAGGAGAATGTCTTCTGTTTTGAAGTGTCAATAATATTGCTTAATACATAAACTATTGAAGAAGAATCAACCCTCCACTAAGGCAAGTTCCAATTGTAACATCGCTTCTAAGTCTTAATCTAATTGAGTCCTTAAAGTACTCTAAAAATTTTTCTTTTGCATCTAAGCCTTTGACATCCTTTTTCTCGATGTCCCGGTATCTTTCAATAGTCATTTCTTTTGCATTTACCAATACAAAGTGAGAACCTGGTAGTTGAAATATATTCTTAAAAAAAGTTGATTGATTTTCTAGTAAAGGATAATTTCCAAGATATTGTAAAATCCTCTCATAGTTAGGCTCTTTTGGGACATCTTCAGCTTCAATAACATCCTTAAATAAAAATAATAATATAAAATGACAAAAATAGCTCATTTGTCAATAGAGCATCCAGTATTAAATGTAAGATGTATTTCTAAAAAAATGTAAGGCTTTAAAAGGAAAAATATATTAATTAATTTAGTAGTATTTCATAAGGAAAACAAGAAGTTATGAAAATTATGACTGATTTAAGCAGGATTATACCAAAAAATACATTAATGTAATAGAATTTAAAGTAGAAAGGAATACCAAGTAAATTAATGTCCTGAGAAAGAAAAATATCTAAAAACAATATTCAACAATAAACAAAATACTAGAATAAGTATTAGCGGGGGCGAAAAAATGGAAATTTGTAAAAGATGTGTTATGGATACAACTGATAAGGACATAAAGTTTGATGCTGAAGGAATATGTAATCATTGCAGGGGATTTGAAAAATCTAGAGGCGTAGTAATCAGGCCTTACAATGAATGGATAGGTATTGTAGAGAAAATAAAAGAAATGAATAAGAAAAAATCATACGATTGTGTAATTGGGATAAGTGGTGGTGTCGACAGTAGCTATATGGCATATCAAGCTCATAAACACGGATTGAGGGCAATTTTAGTTCATTTTGACAACGGATGGGATTCAGAAGAAGCCCGCGATAACATTCAAAAGATAATAAAATACACGAACTACGATTATAAGCTAATAGCTTGTGACCAAGAAGAATTTTACGATATCCAAAGAGCATATATGAAGGCAGGGGTATTGAATTGGGAAGTGATCTCAGATATGGCAATTGCAGCTGCAACTTACAATATAGCAATAAAAGATAAGATAAAGTTTCTTTTATCAGGGAGTAATTTAAATTCAGAGGGTATAATGCCAAGGTCGTGGGTGTATGCTATACAGGACTCAAGAAATCTTCAGGATATATACAAAAAATTTGGATCATATGAAAAAATAGAGACTTTGCCAATAATATCATACTATCGAAGATTGTATCATGAAAAAATAGCTAAAGATGTAAAGAGAATTAAGATGCTAAATTATCTAGACTACAATAGGGAATTAGCAATAAAAGAAATGGCAAAATTATTCAAGTGGAAAGACTGTGGTGAAAAGCATTATGAGTCTGTTTGGACGAGATTTTATCAGGCTTATGTACTGCCAACACGTTTTGGTGTGGACAAAAGAAAAGCACATTATTCGGCATTAATAAATTCTGGACAGATGACAAGGAAAGAGGCTCTAAATCTATTGAAAAATCCGGCATACGATCTAAAGCAATTAAAAAGGGACAAGAAAGAAGTACTGTCAAGATTGAATATTTCGGAAGAAGAGTTTGAAGAGATAATGACACAGCCCATAAGAGAACACACAGAATTCAAAAACGTGGCAGTAATGGTAAAGCTTTTTCAATCATTGTTTAGAAGAGGTATGTATTAGTTAGAGAAAATAATAATCTAAAAATAACATAATGGTGCATAATAATTGATAAGCCAGCATGGTAGACTAAAGAACATCAAGATATGCCAAGTGACAACGAGGGATAGGACAGATGCCACAAGAATATTTTTCAAATTATCAAGGAGCCTTAAGAAAATTTGTGATAATGTGTCCTATATAGGCGTTGGAGATGAATCTCTTGTCAGAGACGGCATCAAGATTATCGGTGTGCCTCCTTGTAAAAAATCTATATCGCTTTGCCAGATCAAAAGAATACTGTCAACATACAAAAAAGCATTGGAAGAAAAAGCTGATTTGTACCAACTGCATACGCCAGAACTTATACCCTTGGGGTTGTATCTAAAATCAAAACGCAAAAAAGTTATTTACGATCAACATGAATTTGTCCACGTTACAGTGAGAGGTTGGCTATTTCTAAGGGCAGTTAGATTATTCCTTAAGCACTTCTTTTTATGGCTTGAGGGGCTGGCTTACAAATACTTTGATTTAATAATTTGTGATACAGAAGGGATATATGAGATTGCAAGAGGCAACAAATGTGTTGTAGCGAACTTTGTTGATGTGAAACTGATTGAAAAAATAGAATACAAAAAAAATGAATTGTTCTCAATTGTTTATGCCGGAGGATTGTCAGTAGATAGAAGTATTTATGATTTAGTTGAAGCTATTGGAGAATTAAATAAAGAAGGCATTCATGTATCCTTAGACCTAATGGGGAGATGGGAAAAGGGATTAGAAGAAAAATGCATAGAACTTGAAGGTTGGGGGTATACAAGGTACCATGGGCAATTGGATCCGATTGATGTTTATAAAGTCATGAAAACATGCCACGTGGGGGTATCTGTGTTAAAACCATTTGAAAATTACATGGAAGGGTGGGCTGTAAAAATATTTGAATATATGGCATGTGGTCTTCCAGTGATAGGCTCTAATTTTCCGAGGTGGAAATCATTTTATAAAGATTCGATTCTTTACTGTGAACCTTCTATGGAAGGAATTAAGGAGTCTATAAAAGCACTGTATCAGGATAATCAACTTAGGGAAGAACTAATCAGAAAGGGTAAAGATTTTGTTTTAGAGAAGTGCAACTGGGGGTCCCAAGAAAAAATTTTATTTGAAAAGATTTTTAAGCTATATGAAGATGAGGATTAGGTCTAAAAACATGATAAACACTATCCATATTAAATATTCAGTGTAAAGAGGGAGAGGTAATATTGAGTAAGATCCTATTTGATATTGGCCATCCTGCAGATGTGCATTTTTTTAAGAATTCCATATGGGGAATGGAAGGGAAGGGCCATGAAGTACTCATCACCGCTAGAAGAAAAGATAGCACGTTCCAGCTTCTGGATTACTATGGTTTTGACTATGTCGATTTGGGCGTAAATAAAAAAGGCCTTTTGAAAAAGGCAATGGGGCTTGTACAGACAGATTACAAGCTTCTAAATATATCTAAAAAATTTAAACCTGATATCTTGACAGGATTTGCAAGCCCTTATATAACTCATGTTGCAAAACTTATCAGAAAAAAATCAATTCTTTTCAATGACACTGAGCACGCTTTCCTTAACAATAGACTCTCAATACCTTTCGCCGACTATTTTTTGACCCCTTCGTGCTTCATGGGCGATTATGGAAAGAAGCATATCAAATTTAATGGATATAAAGAGCTTGCTTACCTCCATCCAAAATTTTTTAGAGACGAAAAGAACGTTTTGAAGGAGATAGGCATAAAAAAAAATGAGCCTTATTCGCTTGTTAGGGTAGTTTCTTGGGAAGCAAGCCATGATGTCGGGCACAAGGGGATATCCAAGAATGAACTTTCAAATTTAATCAGATTATTGGAAGGATATGGCAAAGTCTTACTGAGTTCAGAGTCTACTGACAAATCATTTAAAGATTATGAAATCAAAGTTCACCCAGCAAAGATTCATACCTTGATGAATAATTCCTCAATTTATATTGGAGAGGGTGCCACAATGGCAACAGAAACGGCTTTACTTGGCAAACCAAGCATTTACATATCTCCTCTTGTAGGCACAATGGGCAATTTTATTGAGCTTGAGCAGTATGGCCTTCTCTTTTCATATAGGACTCTAGAAGATTCGATGGCCAAATTACAAGATATCCTCGGGATTGATTTTAAAAAAGAGTGGAAAGAAAAAAGGGATAAATTACTTGAAGACAAAATTGATGTCACATCATTTATGATAAAATTTTTTGAGGAAAAGCTAACTCTGATATGAAATAAATACTTTTAAATATAATTAAAGAATTGGATAATTATAAATGAAGGTTAAGGGGTTTAAATATATGGAAAAAAAAGTTTTGATTATGAGTATTTTTGCCGTACTTGGTATGGTAGGGATAGCTTTATACCAGACTAATATTTTAGCAAACGGATTTATAGCAGGATTTGGGTATGTTCTTGGAGTATTAAGTGTAATTATTGGGATTATTATTGGAGCTATTTCCAAATAGAAATTAAATTTCAGAGACATCCAACACCCTTGTAAACAAATCCTTTTTTGTTTAAAATATCTTTATCAAAAATCCTTCTGCCGTCAATCACAAGGGGATTGTTCATCAGTTTCTTTGCCTTTTCTAGATCCATTTCCTTGAAGATACTGTGCGATGTCATCACAACAAAAGCGTCTGTCTGTTTTAGCGCATCATAAATATCTTTAGAGTATGAAACCCCAAATGATTTAATGTATTTTTCATCTACATAAGGATCCACAACTGTTACAATGGCCCCTCGTTTGACAAGCTCAGTCACGAAAGGCTCTACCGGAGTTTCCCTGACATCACCAACATCCCCCTTATATGAAAAACCTAAAACTGCAACTTTAGAATTCTTAACTGACCTCTCCATGTCGTTTAAGGCATCTCTCAAAAGCTCAAATATGTGATGTGGCATATAGTCGTTAATTTCTCTCCCTGCCGTAATTACTTTCGAGTGGTATCCTAATTCTCTGGCCTTTGAAACTAAATAATACGGGTCAACAGGTAGGCAGTGGCCTCCAACACCGGCCCCAGGGTAATATACATTAAAGTTCCATTTTGTGCTTGCTGCTTTGATAACTTCGATTACATCAATCCCCATCCTCTCAAAAATCAAAGCAAGTTCATTCATCAATGCAATGTTCAAGTCTCTCTGGATGTTTTCAATGACTTTGGCAGCCTCAGCTGTCTTGATATCACTTACTGTGTCTATTTGCGCTTTTATGACATGGGAATAGACTTCTTTTGTAATTTCTGCCCATTCTCTTGTTACGCCCCCAACGACCCTATTGACGTTATCGATTGTGTGCTTAGTGTCACCTGGGTTATACCTCTCTGGGCAGTAAGCAAGTCCAAAATCAATGCCAGCCTTAAGGCCAGAAGACTCCAATATAGGTTTAACAATGTCATCTGTTACACCCGGATACACAGTAGACTCCAAAACAATAAGCTGACCTTTTTTAAGCGATTTAGAGATATCATCTGCCGCTGAAATTACATGAGATAGATCCGGCTCCTTATCCTTTGTTATTGGCGTTGGAACTATAATTAAGACAATATCACTATTATTAACCGCCTCAGTGGTATCGTTTGTGCAGTGGAATCTATTCAGCTTAACTACTTCTTTGATTCTTTCATCCAAACCTAACTCATTTAGATGGGAAACACCTTTGTTAAGGCCATTTACCACCTTTACGAGTTTGTCAACGCCATAGACTTTGAATCCCTTTTCAGCAAAATAAACGGCCGTTGGAAGGCCAACATAACCAAGGCCTATTATAGAAATAACTGCTGTTTTGTTTTTGATCCTCTGCTTTAGCGTTTCCATAAAATCCCTAGATTGAAAGCATTAATACTAATATTATGATTTGTATAGTTCTTAGTTATAAATTTAATTTAAAATCCTATCTACTAATCTAGAAATTAGGGATTTTCGGCATGCGTCTTTTATGCTCGTTCTTTTTAATCAGCTCTTCGATCTTTATTTTGACGTCTTTACTTACTTTCTTTCCCTCTAAGTAGTCGTCAATCTCAGGATAAGTAATGCCAAGCTCCTCTTCATCTGTCTGGCCTCTCCAAAGGCCTGCTGAAGGCGGCTTTTCAATTATCTCTTCAGGTATATCTAGAGATCTTGCAATTGAGTATACCTCTCTTTTGGTAAGATTTCCAAGTGGCATGAGGTCGCATCCCCCATCACCATATTTTGTGAAATAGCCAAGTGTTATCTCACTTTTGTTTCCTGCCCCAATTACAAAGTAGTTAAGATTGTTGGCATAATAATAAAGGACTATCATTCGTAACCTTGGCTTGATATTTGAAAGAGAGATATCCCTATCGTCCCTCATCTCACCAAGTTCATCAAGCATTGTATTGTAAGTATAGTCCATGTTCACAGAAACATACTTTAGCTTAATCCCCTTTGCAATCGACTTTGCATCATTTATGTCAGCCTTACTACTAAAGCACGGGATGTTAATGCCAAGAGATGAGTCAGGGAATGCTTTCTTACAGATATAAGCTATAACAGCAGAATCAATGCCACCGCTTAACCCAAATACGACACCTTTTCCTCCACCAGATGTCACTTCTTCCCGCACCCAGTCGGATAGTTTTGTAAAAATTGAGTTAGTCAAATTTAACCTCCATATCCTCTTTTATAATGTTTAAAACAATTGAAGTGGACACGCTTTCCACAAAGTCAATTGATTGCATCCACCGGGTAAACTTTTCAAGGTGGGAGCTGTTTTTAAATCGCCCTATAATAATGGCATCGTAGCCACCTGTCACATCATATACTGCAACGACATTATTTTCTGCCTTTACTATCTCTTCTACCTCTTTTAGCTTTCCCTTAGAAATGATAAGATGAATAACAGCTGTAAAATCATAACCGCACTTTTCTGAATCAAGCACAGGTATGTACTTTTTTATAATTCCAACATCCTCCATAGACTTTACTCTCAAAGAGATGGTCGTTATGGAGTGGCCTAGCCTCCTCGCTATCTCTGAAAAACTGGTCCTTGCGTCCTGATTTAGAATCTTAAGAATATTTATATCAAGACTGTCCATACGTATTGGATAATCTTAAATTGTTAATAAATCTTTTGATTTTTATGAAGAAAATATTCATCTTGAAAGCATCCAAAGCTAAAACTTCAAAGAATTTCTCTCTAAACGACCTCCCAGGGGACGGTGGCAGGATGGACATCGTGGCAAGGTGTGTAAACTCTGCCTTTTTTCTCTCTCATGATTTAAGGAAGGATACAGAATTTATTACAGTGCTTGAAGGTGAACCAGATCCTCCAGTTACACTTAGATTTGTCGGAAATGATTTGAGGTATCTAAGCCCTGATGAGCGTTGCACCGGGGGGCTCATAAAGAAAGCCTTAGAAAACGTGACAGAAAAAGAGACTGAGTCAACGCCTGGCATATTCGTATCAAAGAAAAGCTTTTCCGAAGTCATAAATCAAATTGACTGTGAAATAATCTATCTTCACGAAGAAGGGGAAGATATCCAAAGCTTGGGCTTTGATACAGATAAAATCTGTTTTGTTTTGGGGGATCACATGGGCATATCTCAAGAAGATGAAGAATTACTAAAGAATGCAAAGCGAGTTTCAATATCGCCGATGGTGCTCCATGCCGACCACTGTATAATAATAGTACATAACGTTTTTGATAGAAAAACTTATAAATAAGAAAAATCAATTACCAATGATGTCAGACGATAACATAGAGAATATCCTAAAGTCATCGCTATGGATGGTTCTACTGACGATTCTGATGATATGGGCACCTGTTGTAGGTCCCATTGTAGCAGGCATTGTCGGTGGCAAGAGATCCAGAGGCGTCAAAAATTCAATCGCTGCATTTTCCTTATGTGCATTGATTGTCTTTATTCTGTTTCTTGTGATATCCTTTATTGTAGGTGATTTTCTAGAGCCTGGCATTACCATGAGAATTCCATTTACAGTTCCATCAGGGACAAAATTATACATGCTTATTACTGCTGTACTCTATATCTATCCTATATTCATAGGTGCAATTGTTGGAAGCGCCCTTACTGAAGATGGTATCAAATTCCCTAAATTTGAAAGGGAAAGGCCAAAACCGAGAGAGAGGGAATACTACGAGAAAAGGTACTATCCCGAAGAAAGATATGTTCCAGAAACTTACCTTCCGATGGAGAGGCCAAGGGCCCAATACGACCCTTACTATGACAGCTATCCCGTGGCCCCAAGACCTCAGATTCCATCACTTCGTGTAAGGAGGGAAGGCTTCAGTTGTGAAAGATGCGGAAGGCCACTAATCAGAACAGAGGTAAGTGACAGGGGGAAAAGGGAAACAGTCTATAAGTGTGACACATGCCAGGTTATGTATGATCTTGTTTAGACAATAACTTTTCTAATTTATCTTTGTTGGCTTCGTGTTTTGTATATCCTATATATCGTACAATTTAAATATATAGTTAAACATTATAACATGGCGAGAAGATGGATAGAGAAAAACTTCTTCAAATCCAAAAGTCATGACAGAAAAGCCAATCATAAAAGGCACAAGATTATCCGTACAATACATATTAAATCTATTGGCTAATGACTATACAGTTGATGAAATATTGAAGGGATATGAAGGGCTAACAAAAGACGGTATTAATGCTTGTCTTGTATATTAATCTTAATTTACTTAGAATAATTATCAAAGAATTTCAATCGAGAACATATTTTTAGTTTTCTCAAATAATTTCTTATCCGAGGTAATAAAATTCCCAGATAATTCGTTACTTAAAGCAATATAAGTTGCATCATAACCCGTTATATCATATTTATAACTTATTTCAATAGTATCGTAAAGTAATTTTCTAGTTGGAGTTATTATTTCTATCCCTAAATCAAAGATACTCTCAAGAGCATTCATGACATCTATTTCTTTAAAATTAGGATTATATCTCAAAGCATTAGATATCTCATAAAGGAGAAGTCAGGTTCGATAATTTCAATTTCTCTGTCGATATATCTATCTCTATATTCAATAGATCTGTCAGTATTTTCTTCATTTGTAAACCATTTTATAATTACAGAAGTATCTAAAATTATTAATGGAGTCTTCTCCATTTTGCTATCTCAGCGCTTCCATTCCAGTTTCCAGATTTTTTTCTGAGCTCTTCTTGGATTCTTAAGGCTTTTTTTATATTAAGATTCTCATTTAAACGAGAACCCCATAAAATCTGAAGTCGTTTTTCAACGATTGAAACATTTAATTTGCTATCTTTTGCCATTTCACTCTTCTCCATTCAACAATACTTATTAATGTTTAAATAATTTGTGCAACTGTACTTTTATTTCTTATACATCGAATTGATAAATTTTGAGTGTTGCTTGCTCCACTCTTTATTTGGTGTTTTCTTTATCCATTCTGCATATAATCTTACAAACTCTATCTTTTGCTTGAAGTTTCTTTCCTTTTCTTCCTCAAGCTCCTTTAGAATTTGTTCTCTGTTTTCATCAAATTTTCTCTTTTCAGATTCCTTCATCTCTTCACCAGAAATTATCCAATTTATCTTGAATCTTAAAATATTTGGCCCAGTATTCGATTTCGTCTCTTTGGATATTATTCTGAAATAACTCATATAAATATACCGCGTCCATTATGTCCTTTTCGCCGCCTAAAAAAAGTTTGTATGCTAACTGAATTTCTAGGGGGGATAAATAAAGTAAATTCTTATCCAATTTAACTTTTAATCTGTTATCCAATACATATTTCTCTACTTCATTTTTTATAATTTTAAGTTCGATGTTAGGTATAATCGCATTCTTTTTAGATATTCTTATCCCTAAATTTTCACTTAACATCTCATACAAACCTTCTCTATCTTCAGGATTAAGAAAGTCGTATCTATCTTCAATTTCACTGACAAAGTTAAAAAATTCAGATTTAGTTATTTTTTCAATTAATATATCAATATCTTCAGTACCTCTGGATCTGCCGAATAATATGGCAACGTAACCACTTACTATAACATACCTAAAATGATTTTTTAGTAGGTCTACAAACTCTAGTACAAACTTATCAACGTTAGATAAGGACTTATTTTTCAATATTATCGAATCCTTAGAATACTGAATTTCCATTAATACTTAATTGAGACATCTAATATTTAATTTTATGGTTTGAACATAAGTGATTCATATACCTAGAGAATTATAATTAAAAGAGATAATATAAAAAATAATCTATTTTTTCTTAATTTTCTTTGTGTAAATAAAAGATCCGGCTGCTAAAATTATCAATATAGGAATTGCCACATACATCAGATTAATAGAAGAAGAGCTCTTCTCAGGTTTTTGCATTGAATCTACATCAAGGAAATATACGTGCATATCAGTTGACCCTGCTATGACATTTTTCCCGTCAGGTGTTATTGAAACTGACCAGATTTTTCCTTCGGTTTTAAATTCTTTTAAATGCTTCCCAGAATTTGAGAATATGTGTACTTTATTGTCCCATGAACCTATTGCAATATATGATCCATCGGGTGTAATTGAAACAGAAGAAACAGTATATCCTATCTTTTGATTCCACAATAGTTTGCCTTGACCATCAAACAAGAATATCCTATAGTCCTTTTGAATCTCTTCGTCTGACTCAAAACTACCTGTTCCACATACGAGGTATGATGAGTCAGGTGTGACTGCAACAGAGATAACAGGCATCTTTGCATCGTATTTCCACATTAAAAATCCCGATCTAAGGAGATAAGCGTGATTATCAGAAGAAGCTACGGCCATGGTCTGACCATCTGGCGTCAGTGAAACATAATTAACTTTTCCATCAGTTTTATAATCCCAAAGAGGCCGCCCATCCTTGTAGACCATAGCATATACATCAGATGAGCTACCCCCAACATAGTTACCATCTGGAGTTATTGTTATAAAACCACCTTTTACGGACTTGAAATCTTTTAAATAATCCCCAGATGTTGAGAAAATATATACTCTTTCTCCAACTACAGAGGAAACATTCTTCAAATCCTCGGAAAAAACAATTGAAGTTATTCTCTTTCCGAAATTATGCTGCCATAAAGCTGATCCAGATTTATCAAAAAAGTAAAAAGATCCATCAATTGAACTTGCTGCACTATACCCGCCCATTGTCGTGACAGCAGTTGCCCAGCTGCTTGTTTTGTATTTCCATATAACTGGATCAGAGTTCTCTTCTCCCAATACAATTCCAAAAGAAGATATTAAGCCTAAAATTAACAATATGACTATAAAGTTCTTCATAGAATAAGAGAAAAAAATAGATATTTAAGTTTTTCTTTAGCGCTCGATCTTTCCAGAGATAAACTCTGTGACTTTAATCTTCGCTTCAGAGTCTGAGTACTGAATTAACGGATGCTTCATCGTGTAACTTGAAATTGATGTCAGTGGCCCGCCTACCTTCCTATCTAGGCCGAGTTTTGCACATCTTATCGCATCTATTGCAACGCCAGCCGAGTTTGGTGAGTCTTCTACTGAAAGTCTTAGCTCTAAGTTCAAAGGGATGTCTCCAAATCCTCTTCCTTCTAGCCTCAAAAAGCAGAGTTTGTTGTCATTTAACCATGGGACATAATCTGATGGCCCAATGTGTATATTGTCTGCGTGTAATGGAACGTCAAGCTGTGACTGGACAGCTTCTGTCTTTGAAATCTTTTTTGATTTTAGCCTATCTTTTTCAAGCATGTTAAGAAAGTCTGTGTTTCCTCCAGTATTTAACTGATAAGTTCTATCAACAATAACCCCTCTATCTTGGAATAGTTTTGTAAGAACCCTGTGCACAATTGTTGCACCAAGCTGCGATTTAATATCGTCTCCAACTATTGGGATACCTTTTTCTTCAAATTTTTTTGCCCACTCTTCATCTGAAGCTATGAAAACTGGCATGCAGTTTACAAATGCTACCCCTGCCTCAAGTGCAGCTTCGGCATAAAACTTTGCTGCTTTTTCTGATCCAACAGGCATATAGTTTATCAGAACATCTACTTTATTCTTTTTAAGCTCAGATACGACATCGCATGGTTTCTCATCAGAAACTACAAATCTTCTGTCCTCGGAGTAATCGCTCATATGAGCTGCAAATCCATCTAGGACAGGGCCCATCATTACTTTTGCCCCAAACATTGGAACATTCTTATAAATCGTTTTCGTACAGTTTGGATTTGCAAATATCGCTTCACTTATGTCTTTTCCAACCTTTCTTTTATCAATATCAAATGCAACGACGAACTTTAGGTCTTGAGGTCTGTAGCCACCTAAATTCTCATTCATCAAGCCAATTATCTCTTTTGTACCATTATTTCTATAATATTCAATCCCTTGAACAAGTGATGAAGCACAATTGCCAACGCCTGCAATTGCAACCCTAATTTCTCCCATATAGGTACCTCCTAAAAGTCAACATGATATTTTTAGACTATTATAAAGATTTAAATAGTTTATGGTAATAAAATATTAAAGGTGCGTAAATGCCTCTCGATAGACTAAAAAAAAACTTACAACAGAAATGCTGTGGATATATATCCTAAGCCTCTTATCCAGTAAATCTATGTATGCCTATGAGGTCAAGGCTGAAATAGAAAAAAGTTTTTCTTTCGCACCTGCAAGGATAACAAGCTATATTGTGCTTTATAATCTTGAAAAAGGTGGATATGTCACTTCAGAATGGGAAGATTCAGAACACGGTAGACCAAACAGAAAATATTACATTATAACTGATTCTGGAAAAAATCTCTTAAAAGAAGGAAAAGAATTTATCAACTTAGTTGTTTCAAAGATCGGATAGCGTAAAGGTTTTATTGGATTGTGCTTATTTTTTTCTATGCAAGATAAAAGGGCGCATACAGGAGAGCATATATTTTTTCGATCACTCTCAAAAGTAATCCCAGAAGTATCCCTTGATAAGATTTCTATAAAGGAAGAAAAGAATGCACTTTACATAAAATATTCTGGTGAACTAAACTGGGAACAACTTCTTAAGGCTGAAAAGCTCACAAACGATATTATTTTTGAAAACAGGAAAGTAATTGTCCACAATTCAAGGAAAGAAGATGTGATCACAAAATTCCCAGATATCCGAATAAAACTTGATAGGATACAAACTGAAGAAGTTAGGATTGTTGAAGTTGAAAATTATGATTTTGCAGCGTGTTCTGGAGATCACGTAGACTCCACTAACGAAATTGACTTCTTTCTTCTAACTAAGGTTAACAAGACTGGAGAAGACTCATATCGATTAGAGTTTGAAATAGCTGAAAAAGCGAAGGAAGAATCATTGAAGTTATCAAAGATCGCTTTGACATCGATGGAGTTACTACAATCCGCCCCTGAAAATGTCGAGAGAACTATAGCTAACCTACTAAAAGATAATGAAAAATATAGACAAAATCTAGCCGAATTTTCTCAAAAAAGCTTTGAATCAATTTGCCCTAGGGATATAGCCGGAACAAAACTATACTTCGAATCCTTAAAAGGCCTTGATAGAAAATTAGTAATTAAAAAGGCAGGCGAGTTACTAGAGCAACCAAAGGTCTTTTTAGTGCTATTTTTAATTGATGAAGGGCTCTTTGTAATATGTGGCAGGTCGACAGATATAGATTATGACATGCGAACCCCCCTAAACTCAATTTTAACAAGGTTTGGCGGCAGGGGCGGGGGAAGAGAAAACTTTTCCCAAGGTGGCGGCTCTTTGACTGACAACTATGAAAGCACGATAAAAGAGATTGAGAAGGAAATTGAAAACATCGTCAGCTCTCTAGCATAATATAAGCAACCATACTGGATATCAAAGCCCACGTATAAACAATTCCTCTTATCAGGATGAAAAATAGATCAAGCAATATCCCTCCCTCGCCCAGTACCCCAAGATCATTTAGATGAAGCAAGATATAATTTAATGAAAAAATTGTGGCGGTTATTACGGCAAGGAGGCCCAAAGTGTAATCAGGATTTTTTAAGACAAGTGAAATCCCCTTCTTTATGTTGGTAAATAATGAATCTTTGCTTGAAGTTGACTCAGGGACTATATAGAAAAAAAGATAGACTAAGAATATTCCAGGAAGTACATAGGCTATGATACCGATTACTATCAATATTACTGTCAATATACTTGAAATGACTATTTTTGGAAAAGATTTAAAGAAATTAGTATAATTGATTTTTTTGCCCCGATACATTGATTCAACTAAAAAAAATAGAATCGCTACTCCAAATATATAAATCATACCCATTAAGAATGATGTGAATGGTGTTAATAGATCTCCTTTGAAAAGGAAAAGGAAAACTTCAGAAAATTGGGGTGGCAAGAACGAAGGCATATCTGAGAAAAATGTTGATTTTTCTCCAAGAGTTAGGTATTGGGTGTTTAGCATTTTATCAATATCGTGATAAAAATAGTTGTTTAAAAATAATGAAAGAAAATAAACTACATACATCGATGCAAGTGTCGGGATGAAAAGTTTCTTATTTTCATTACAAAAACCAAATGATATAGCTAGAGTTTGCCCCACTCTAGTTTTCATCTATTGCAACACCTTACTTTGACAAGATATCTTTCTGTCCCCGGTCTAATATTTGCACTGACACTGAATGGATACTTTTCACCATAGCGGAGTTCACTGACACCCAAATAGTAAGAATCTTCCCCTATAACATTGCCATTAATATTGTAGAAGAAAATATACAGTTTCACACAGTTTATCGGCGGATTTTTGTAGCTTGCATCTCCGTAATTGAATACATTGCCTTCTATGTAGACTCTGTTTCCTTCAAATCTTTGTTTATAGTCTGTTATGTGCATTGGGCAAGCAATAGAACCAGAAGGTGTCTCACCCTTGAGAGGATTAGGAATTGTAGCTGTTCTTCCATTTGAACTAGTTTCCTCAATCGGATTAAAGTTCTCGTTTCTCCAATTTTCTAACACGTCTTTTGCTGTCTGGCCATTATCTTTAGAGCTGCATCCTGTTGCAATAGATATCAAAATGACAACAAATAACGCAAATAATTTCCTAGACATTTTATCTTATTATTTGAGACAGTTTTATTATATAAATATATTGAGGAGAATATGGTAGCCGGGAACGGATTCGAACCGCTGTCACGGGGACCAAAACCCCGCAGGATTGACCACTACCCTACCCGGCTGGTAATAATAGAAATCTGATTTCTGATTTAAAACTTTCGGTAACTTTATAAATTACAAAATTTACTTGGGCGATATGGGAGATGAAAAAATAGACTACGAGTCCCTTCTAAAAAGGGCAGAAGAGTTATTGCCTATTAGCATCTCTGAAACAAACAGATTTGAAATTCCAAGAGCTGACTCATTTATTATGGGTAACAGAACAATAGTCAAGAATTTCAGGGAAATAGCCCAAATACTAAACAGGGATGTTGAGCCATTCTTAAAATATATCCTAAGGGAACTTGCCACAGCAGGGAATATGAGTGGTCATGAAGCGATATTCCAGGGGAAATTTTCATCCTCAGTTATTAGTGAAAAGATTGAGAAATATGCCAAAGAGTCTGTAATATGCACTGAATGCAACAGGCCAGATACTAGAATTATTAGAGAAGATAGGATCACTTTTCTGCAGTGTGAAGCTTGTGGCGCACGCTATCCTATAAAACACGCTTAATAGCTTTATTTTCTTCAATTTTTAGTAGAATTTTCCTTTATTATTTCGATAAATATAAATAGGTAATCGATTTAATACATATTAGTATCAACGGTGATAACAATGATAAGAAGAACACATTTTGTTGTTTTAGGATTGATCCTTCTAATTATGGCCGGAGGTTTATTTTACTATACAACTATCCCATTTGAAAGAACAGTGACTACCCAAGAGTATGTAACGAAGGAGAGGATAGAGCTCATAGAGCGGACCGTTCCCAAAGAAACAATGGTCAAGAGGACAAGAGATGTAACGGTGTATGCAAACACTACCATAGTGGACTCTAAAAAGGATTTTCAGAAAAATGATTATATAACATTGGGCGAGCCTTTGCTGAAGCCAAATGATCGTATAAAATTCGTTGTAACTACAGATTCTAACAAGAGGGATATTGAACGTGAGTTTGAATTTAAGATTCTCGATAGTATAAATTATGAGCTTTGGTTGCAAGATATGCAGCCTAAGGAGGTCCTCTACTCCGCCCCGCGTAACGCTATCGAACTAGATGGTGTGTGGACCGTTCCAGCTGACTCTGGCATCCAGCAATACCAGATAGTTCTATCAAATAGGATGTATGCCTATTCAAAAACAATATCTTATTTGATAATAAAGCAAGAATCCTCCACTAAAAGAGAGGAGTACCTTGAAAAAGTAATTGAGTCTGTGACTGAAACTTACGAGGAGAGAGTACCGTACCAGGAGCTTGAAACAGTTACAAGAAGAGAGGCGTTCTGGCACGATGAATATAGGCCAATTTCCTATATCCTGGGGGCGTTTGGCATAGTAGGGCTACTAATTGGAATGCTAACATACACGCAAAGAGAGCAGATCAAAAGGATCCCTGGGGTAAGACAGATTACAAGAACACCTAGCGGGCCAACAAACCTTCCAAAATGCCCAATTTGTGGATCAAAAGTTGTTCCAACGCATATAATGGAAAATAGGAAAAAAATCTACAAGTGTACATACTGTGGACGTCTTTTAGAATTAGATTAATCTTTTTTTTATCTTTTAATTATAGAATTAGATTCAATTTTTTGGCCTGGCCTTATTATCGCATTATCATTGATTCTTACATTTTTTCCCACTATTGCACCTAAATGGATTCTATTCGAATCAACAAGTTCTCCTTTGATTTCAAATTTAATACCCTCTTTAGATTGACTTTCAAACGTTACATTGCGGCCGATGTCTGAATTATCTCCTATTATAGAAAACGAGACAACAGAGTTATCCCCGATTTTCACCCCTTCCATTATTACAGAATTCTCAACAGTGCAGTTTTTACCAATTTTGACGCCCTCTCTGATAACTGAAGAGCTAATATTTGAATTTTCACCAACTTTGACGTTTTTAGATAGTAGGCATGGGGATAAAATCAGAGATGAATCAATTGTTGAAAATGAGTCGATGAAGACGGGATTGTCCACCTTTGACCTAGACGAAATTTCTGAATCATTGGATATATAGTGTTTCACGCTTTCTAAAAAGAACATATTTGCATCTATTAGATCCCAGGGCCTCCCAATGTCAAGCCATTTTCCCCCCAATGGCATCCATCTGACTTTATTACCTTCGTCAATCATCATCTTTAAAGAATCTGTGAGTTCATATTCTCCCCTTGGCGAAAGTTTAGTTCTGTTTATATATGAAAAGGCTTCTTTTTTGAAACAATATATGCCTGTGTTGATTAAATCAGAAGGCGGATTATCTGACTTCTCAAAAATACCTACCACTTCATCTTCATCCACAAGCACACTTCCAAAAAATTCCGGTGTTTCACTCTGTGTTAACGCCATAGTGGCAATCGAATCAGAAGCTCTAAACTTTGATATAAGAGAAACGATAAAATCCTCTTTGAATAGAAGATCGCCATAGACACATATGAAGTCAGAATTTACATATTGCGACGCTATCATAAGCGCATGCCCAGTTCCAAGACGTTCTTTTTGTTCGATAAAATGTATATCGAGGTCATAATCACAATTTTTGATATAATCTTCAATAATTACAGATTTGTGGCCAACTATTATTGAGATTTTTTTTATCCCAGATGATTTGAATATTCTAAGTATATTGCCAAGTATTGTAGTATCTCCTAAAGGTAGCATTGGTTTTGGTATTTCGTCAGTGAGCGGGGAAAGCCGTACCCCTTTACCTGCGGCAAGTATCACGGCTTCGATAAAATCACCACATGCAAAAACTATTTATATTGATTTAAATAATTATCTTCAATGTATACTTTAGAGGAAGGGAAAAAACTTGTATTATTCGCAAGGAAGAATATTGAATCCTACATCAACACAAGAAAAAATATAGAAATACAAGATATCCCTGAATCATTTAAATCAAATCGTGGTGTCTTTGTGACACTTCATACTTATCCTAAATATAGTCTAAGAGGGTGCATTGGCTATCCAGAACCTGTGCTTCCTTTGATAGATGCTATCCTTGACGCTTCAGTGTCTTCAGCTACTAGGGATCCAAGATTTCAAGAGGTTAGGCCCGATGAAATTAAGAACTTAGTAGTTGAAGTTACAGTTCTAACGCCACCAGAGCTAGTTAGTGTGGCCAATACAAATCAATATCCATCAAAAATTGAAGTTGGCAGGGATGGACTTATCGTTGAATTAGGATTTAGAAAAGGTTTACTCCTCCCGCAGGTACCTGTTGAAGAGAAATGGGACAGTGAAGATTTTCTCTGTCATACTTGTTTAAAGGCTGGACTCCCACTAGACTGTTGGATGGACGAAAAGATTAAGATCTACAAATTCCAGGGCCAGATATTCTCAGAAAAAAAACCTGAAGGCGAGGTAATAGAAAAAAGTTTCACGGAGTAAGTACATGAAAATTGACCCTTTTGTAATGGCGGGGATATCAATCTACCAGAATACAGGAGCGGACGCTGTTCTAGTTGAAGTTGACTCTGTAAAGGATATGGAAAAAATCCAAGAATTTGCTTCTTCTAATGAAATCAATCTATTGGGGGTATCCTCAAACGAAAAAATAAAGAAAAAATTTGAAAAAATCATCTTTGTTCCAGAAATATTGAAAAAAATCAAGACGAGATTAGAGTTTGCTATTACTGCTGCATTGATGCAGGATTTACTAAAAAATGAAGATATGATAGTATATGTTGGAAAGTTTGACAGTGAAAACTATAACTTCATATCTACAAGAACAATAAGTCAGTCGGGTACAAATGGGCTTTATGAGATATTCTACAATCTAAAGAATATTAAAACAGGGGTTATCTATTCTGTCCTTGCTATTGCGGTTCAGCTGGGTAAGAAAGGTAAGGAAGGTAAACCAATAGGGACTTCCTTTATTATTGGGGACTGTGGAAATGTAATGCAGAGGTCCTCTCAGATAACTTACAATCCATTTGAAAGGAGTTATGTTACCATAAACGATGCAGGCGTCCAGAACATGATAAGAGAGTTTTCAAGGCTTGATGGGGCATTTATTATATCCGGTGAAGGCAAAATACTTGCAGCCTCAAGATACCTGGAGTCTGGAAAGGACGGCCTCTCGTTACCAAAAGGTCTTGGAGCCAGGCATATATCTGCTGCTTGGATTACAAAGATTACAGATGCAGTTGCGGTGGTATTATCAGAATCGGATAACATGATACGTGTCTTCAAAAATGGGGAGCTAGTTTGGTTAGTTGACCCTGATGAGGTAAGGATTGATTGAATGAGTCTTGACATAATATTTCTTGAGATTAGGCTATTTTTAGATTCCTTAATCCTAATCTTTTCTGAAATTTTACCAAGAATCTTCTTTGCGATTTTAATCTTAATTATAGGATTTTTTGTTGGTAAAGGTGTTGGTAAATTCTCTCAAAAATTAATGGTAAAGCTTGGTATTGAAAACGTACTAAAGAGATCAGAAGCTGCAACTATTACAGAAAGGGTTGGATTTAAACTCTTAAAGAGTATTGAAGTATTTATTAGCTGGATTGTATATATAATCTCCATATTTTTAGCTTTTGAAGTACTAAATATACCTGGTTTAAGTAACTCGATGGGGCTAATCATTAATTATGTTCCTAATATCCTGATAGCTTTTTTTGTAGTTATAATTGGACTAGTAGTAGCAGACAAGATTGCAATACTTGTGGAAAAACTATTTGAAGACTTCAATATCCCGAAATACTGGTTTTTTGGAAAAGGTATAAGGTATTTTATCTACATATTAGTTGGAACAATTGCGTTAACACAGCTTAAAGTAAGTACTGGAATTTTGGTAATAACTATTACACTAATGATGAGTTTTTGGTTCATATTAGTTGTAATAGGATTAAAGGACATCGTGCCAAACTTTTTCTCTGGCATCTTTATAGTTTTTTATAGCCCTGTAAATGTAGGTGACGTCATAAAAATTGATGACATAGAAGGGGTAGTTGAAGAAGTTTCTTTGATATACACAAAAATCAAAAGGGAAGATGGAAAATACGTATTGGTGCCTAATTCAAAAATTTTGGATAATGTCATAGTAAAAGGATAGATTTCTTCATCTAGGATCACAAAGAATTTTTATAATTGCAGAGGTATAAAAATGGAGGATACCAGGGAGCTTGTTGAAAACTTATACTCTAAAGATGATAAATTTGCATATGATAATTTAAAATTACTTCTATTGGAAAGTGAGCGATCAGATTCTGTTTACAAGTATTTCGATAGGTTTGTAAGTATGGCCCAGGACAGGAATTCATATATCAGATCAAGAGGAATTAAATTAATATCTGCTAATGCAAAATGGGACAAAGAAAATAAGATTGATAAAATTATTGAGGATTACTTAAAGCACATCATGGATGAGAAACCTATTACCGCAAGGCAATGCATTAAGGCTTTGCCTTATATCGCAAAATACAAACCAAACTTAGTCCGGCCTATCCGAGAAGCTTTGATGAAAGCAAATATCGGAATGTATCCTGACTCTATGCAATCATTGATACATAAGGATATTGTATCTACTTTGAAGCAGATAAAAGAACCGTAAGTATTTAACAACCTATTATAGGCCGTAGGATTTATTCTTGTAGGAAGCGCCGAGGTAGGGATTTGAACCCTAGATCTCACAAGGAGAACGGGATTAGCAATCCCGCGCCGTACCAAGCTGGGCCACCTCGGCTTAAAATAACACATTTAAGTTTGTTTTTAAATATATGGGCAGCGACTCGCCTGGAAATGGGCAGAATAGGCTACAAGGGAGGGATTCCCCCGTACTCGACCCTGCTACCCTACAAGCATTAAACGTCCTCCCTACCGTTGCTCCCTTCCGGGCCTGGCGGGATTTGAAAGGTGAAGGATTTGTACATCTCTTCCAAAATGGACTACTCCGCCGCCAATCCTGTAGGACATGGCTTCAACATCGTAGGGACTCCACCATGCAGATATCCAACTGCTTTCCAGGCTTCGGCCCCTCTTAAGACGGCTTGGGGTAATAGGAGACGCCTAACCTCCCGGCCTAGTCTAGTCTACATTAAATCAATTATATAAAAAGCTTACTAAAAAACAAAGAACATATAAAATAATTAACTAAACATCTAATTATAGGCTGCTTGTATGAAAACTGAAGGCATTATTGTTTTATCTGTTTCTTCTGCACTGTATGGATTTTCAATAATTCTTGTTAAAATGGCCCTAAATCAAGGATATTCTTCTTACAGTTTGATGTCGTCTAGATCTCTTATTTCTATTCCATTCATGATTCTTGCGATGCTATTCTTAAAGGAAAGAGTAGAATATACAAAACCTTTGCCGTTAAAGGATCTTTCAATCATAGGAATAATCGGAAGCGGTACAGCTATGATGACACTATATATAGGCCAGGTATACACACTAGCAATTAATGCTGGATTTGTATTTAGATTTGTCTTTATATTTACAGCTCTGTTCTCGCATTTCTTGCTTAAAGATAAGATCCAAAAAGGTCAATATGCTTCCATGGGGATAATGTTTATCGGGATGTATCTTATATCCACAGACGGAAAGGCATTGAACCCTTATTGGGGTGACCTATTGGTGTTACTGGCGTCAATGCAGGTAGGTTTCACAAATGTTTTAGCAAAGATCACTATGAAAAAAGTAAACTCCTATATGATTTCTGCAATAAGAATTTTCATTGGATCAATTTTCATTGTTATAGTTGTTTCTATTCTTTTTGGACTGGATACTCTATCACCCTTGTATTCAATCCCCTACACAATACTTGCGTTAGCACTACTAGAAATTATATTCATTTTTCTATATTATAGGGGGATAGAAATTGAAGGGCCTTTGACAGCAACATTATTCTTTTTAATGGGGGCACTTGTATCGGCTGTCCTTTCATATGTGATACTAGGTGAAAAACTTTCAGGTATAGGCTGGGTCGGTGGTTTGCTAATAATGGCGGGGGGTTATATCTTAATAAAAAAATCAAAATGATTGCAGCGCCTTTTCCATTCTAAGTAAGGCCTCTTCAATCTTTTTGTAATCAGTTGCAAATGAGCATCTGACAAAACCTTCTCCTCTGTCTCCAAATGCATCTCCTGGAACAACTACAACTTTTGCATTGTCAAGCACGAAATCAGAAAACTCCCTTGAAGTCATACCTGTTTCAGTTATGTTGGCAAAACAATAGAATGTTCCTTTTGGATTTATACATGAAACCCCTGGAAGTTTGTTCAGTCCACTTACAATGAGATTTCTTCTTCGCTCATACTCTTTAACCATGTCAGATACACATTGCTGCGATGATGTCAAGGCAGTGTACGTTCCTTCGAGTGCAGGGGTGTTCAAACATGAAACTGCATACTGGTGTACCCTTAGCATTGGAGTGAGCATCTCCTTTTCAGTGACTACAAATCCAACTCTCCACCCAGTCATCGCATAGTTTTTTGAAAATGAGTTTGCGATTATTGTTTTCTCATAGTAGTTTAAAAAGCAGTCTGGCTTGTATCCATCAAAAACAATCTCTTCATAGGTATCATCAGACAATAAGTAGAGGTTATGGTCTTCACAGATATCTGCTATCATCTTATAATCGCTCTTTTCAAGAACGCTACCAGTTGGATTCGAGGGATAATTCAAAACAAGCATCTTTGTCTTTTGATTTATCCTTTCAAGGATGTCATCCTGGGAAGGCCTAAAGCTATTCTCCTCATATAAAGGAACCCTAACTGGTATAGATTCTGACATATAAGCATCATTCTCGTAGCACAGGAATGTCGGGTCAGGTATCAAAACTTCGTCTCCCTTATTAAGAAGTGCCACAAAAGCAAGATACACCGCTTCATATGCCCCGGCAGTCAATAAAATATTTTGAGGGAGCGCTTCAGCAGAAAATAATCGCATGTACCTATCTGAAATTGCTTTTCTGACCTTAAACAACCCCTGATTTTCAGTATAGTGGGTAAACCCTTGATCTAGAGCCTTCTTTGCAGCTTCCTTTATGTGAACAGGGGTATCAAAATCAGGCTCACCTATACCAAGGCTTATAACATTTTCAATTTTTTTAGCCCTTTCTGAGAGCTCTCTAATTTTTGAAGGGATAACAAGTTTTACTCTTTCTGCAACCATTATAACCACTACCCTAAAAGACCCTAATTAATTTTAAAGATTTCTGTTAAAGTGAAATAATAGCATTTACTACACAAGGGCAATACTTAAATAAAATCATAATAAATTACGTTCATGGAAGATGTGGTAGAAAAAACTTTTGACATGGCATTTCTTATAGAAGATTTGAGAGAAATCTGGAGAAAAACAACCCCTTTTCACAAATTGAGCGAAGAAGAAACAAAACAGGTTTTGACCATTATCGAGGGTATTCGGAAAAACTGTGACCTAATTTCGGATAAGGTGTCCAAATGAACATTGGAAAACTTGAGTTAAGAGATAGGGAAGAATCTTTTATTAATTTAAATCCTTTACAGACCGGTGGTAAGACCACCCCTGACGCTAGGAAGGCAATCATATCTTATATTGATGGCTACTCCATCTGTGACTGGTGCAAAGGAGCACTACAAATTACTACTGAGCCTGATATAGCTGGATTTTTAGGCGAAGTTTCAGATTTTTTAGGGATGGATTATGCCCTGCCCACAAATGGTTGCAGGGAAGCAAAGTATGGCGTGATGCATGCGATTTCAACAGGAGGTAGCATTTTGTGCGATGGGAACATGCACTATAGCTCCGAAGTTGCCGCAGAAAGAGCTGGATTAAAAATATATAAAGTTCCCAATGGAGGAGAGCCAGAATACAAGATTAATCCTTTGAGCTATGCAGAAGGATTTGAATCAATCAAACAAGAAACTGGAAAATATCCAGAGCTCGCTTTATTGACCCACGTTGATGGGGAATATGGTAATGTCGTTGATGCAAAGGAAGTTGGAAAGGTATGCAATGATTACTCTGTTCCTTTTTTACTTAATACCGCATACTCATCAGGAAGGATGGAAATAGATGGAAAGAAGATAGGTGCTGACTTTATTGCATGCTCCGGCCATAAGTCATGGGCGGCCGGTGGGGGGAATATTGGTATACTCGCCATAAAAGAAGGATGGCAAGATAGAGTATTCAAACCTGGAGCAAACTGGAAGTCAAAACCTTTGGAAATACTTGGATGCTCTTCTAGAGGGGCATCGCTTATGGCACTTATGGCATCTTTTCCATATGTCAAGGAGAGGGTGAAAAATTGGGATGAAGAAGTCAAAAAGGCAAGATATCTTGTAAACGAGCTAGAAAAGATTGATATAAAACAGCTTGGAGAAAAACCTAAAAATCACGATTTAATAAAACTTGACACACCTGTTTATGACAACATTGCGAAAACCCATAAGAAAAAGGGTTACTTTCTTTATTACGAATTAAAGAACAGAGGCATCATAGGGATGAAGCCTGGCCGGACAAGAAAGTTTAAGATATCCACATACGGCCTTTCTTGGGAACAGATTAGCTATGTTGCAGAGAGCTTCCTTGAAATAGGAGGGGGCTAATTGGAAGGGTGCGTCCTTGTTAGGTATGGAGAAATAGCCTTAAAGTCTGATCAAACAAAAAAATGGTGGAACAAGACTCTATTGGAAAATATGGAAGATTGCCTAGGGAAAAATAATATAGATTATTCATCAATTAGTGTTGTCTTGGGCAGATTAATTGTTTATACGGAGGATACAAGGAATGCTTCAATTGCTTTGAAGAATGTTTTTGGTATTACATCTCTCTCGCCAGCTATAAAGCTAGAAGCAGATTTTGAAAAGATAAAAGAAAAGTGTTTGGAACTCTCTCAAGATAAAGGCAAGAAGTTCAGGGTTAGCGCTAGGAGAATCACTAAAGAATTTTCTATGAATTCAAACGAGATAAACGAAGTTCTAGGAGCATATCTAAAGGAAAAGCTTAATCTTGAGGTAAGTCTTTTGAATTATGACTTTGAGATGGGGGTAGAATTTCTTGAAGGCTATGCTTATCTTTTCACGGAAAGAATTGAAGCTTATGGAGGATTACCGCTTGGCGTACAGGGTGATGTATTAGGTCTTGTATCGAGTGGAATTGACTCACCAGTTGCAGCATGGTTATTGATGAAAAGAGGTTGCAGGGTAGATCTTATGCATTTTAAGATTACCGAAGAAGGGTATCAAAAGTATCTAAAAATAAAGGAAAATCTTCAGAAGTTTTCATATGGGCATGAAATTAAAGATTACATATTTGATGGCGTGCCATATCTTTCCAGCACAAAGCAAAAATTATGTGAAAATGGAAAAGAAAAGTGGCTATGCATTTTTTGCAAGAGAAGGTTCCTTAAGGAAGCTGAGAGGGTATGCAATGAAAAAGGATATCTTGCAATTATTACTGGTGAAAATCTTGGCCAAGTCGCCTCCCAAACTTTAAAAAATCTTACTCTTCTTGATTCAACAGTTAAAATACCTGTATTGAGGCCAGTTTTGACTTATGATAAAAATGAGATAGTTGAGATGGCAAGAATAATAAATACTTACCAGATATCAAAAGAAAAGGAACCTAAATGTCCATTCACTCCAAATTATCCGATGACTGCGGGCAGTATAGGAGAGCTTGAAAGTATTAAGAGGATACTATGGGAGTAAAAGAATTCTTTGAAATAACAAGACCGTCAAACGCACTTTTTTCTGGTGTTGCAGTTTTAATAGGTGCACTTGTGGCAGGAGGAGGATTTATAGATATTTCCAAGATTGTTTTATTATTCTTCGTTGCAATATTTGCCTGTGCCGGTGGGAATACAATAAATGACTACTTTGACTATGAAATAGACAAGATAAATGCTCCAAAAAGAGTTCTGCCAAGAGGAGCTATGAGTTTAAAGGTCGCTTATGGATTTTCAATTATATTGTTTGTTATTTCTTGCATACTTGCATTCATGGTTAATCTTTTAGCATTTTCAATATGTGTTGCAGCTTGCTTTTTGATGTATATATACGCAATGATTCTAAAGAAAAAACCATTCTCAGGGAACATCCTTGTGTCTTTTTTAACATCCATAACTTTTATCTATGGGGGTACGGCAGTTGGAAGCTATAAAGGCGTATCAATTCTTGCCTTGATTTCATTTTTTGCCATGGTTTCAAGAGAACTTGTAAAAGATATAGAAGATTTGGAGGGCGACATAAAAAAAGGTGCAAATACTCTCCCAGCAATAATAGGGGTATCAAAAACATTTAGCTTGGCCTTTGGTTTTCTCTTGATTGCAGCATTTCTTTTATATGCCCCATTTGTTACAGGATTATATAGTTACATTTATCTTGGGATTGTAACACCTGTTGTGCTTTTTGTCTTTTACGTACTTTATACAATCCTAAAGCATAATGAAAATCCGGGGGAGATACAGAGAAACATAAAGAAGGCTATGTATCTTGTCTTATTGATTTTCCTTCTTAGCGCCCTTATTTATCGGATTATGTAAAAGAGGAGAGCAAAAGATATGATTTATGTTACAGACCTGACTGAATACCTATTCTGTCCATATAAACTATACCTCAAAAAAATCAAAGGACTCCCACTTCCACAAACACCTGAGATGCTAGTTGGAACGATAATACACAAGATATACGAAGAAGTGATGTTGAGGGAAAGAATAATAATTGATCAACGAATAGATGAAAAAATGGGAATCGATGAAATCTTTAAAATCCTCTATGCAGATTCCAAAAGGGTCATTAAAAATATAATGATAAAAAACAAGGAGAAATTAAAAGACGCTGGTGTAGATTATCTGGAGCTTATTAAAGAGCTCCAGGAAGAATTAAAAGAAGATGAGCTCTTGAAATCAATTCGCATCAAAAAATACATAGGTCCTTATGGCAAGGATCAAAATCTCTACAAAAATCTTTTCATGATGAAGGATATGGAGTATTCGATATTTTCAAATGAGCTGGGTTTAAGTGGAAAAATTGATAAGCTTGAAGAAGATTCGGAAGGAAACTTATTTCCTGTAGAGCTTAAAACAGGGCTATTTTCAAACGGCATAAGAAAACATGAAAAACTACAAGTTTCAGCATATGCCCTACTTTTAGAAAAAGAAAGAGGAATAAAAATACCTTTAGGATTTTTAGAATATTATCAGGTCAAACAGAGAATTCCTTTTCTGATTAAAGATGAAGACAAAAAGGAAGTACTAGATATATTATCAAAAGTAAAAGAACTTCTTGAAGGAGAAAAGGAGCCCAGAAAGGATAGAAAGAACTTCTGCAAACGATGCGGGTATAATGAATTCTGTTGGGGTAGCTAACTGTAAGTTTTCTTTATGTTTGAGAAATCTTCATCATTGAAGCTATTAATTATTGTAACTTTTTCTGCTTTTATCGCTTTGATATACTTCATGAAAAGATCATTTTGACTATTCCCCTCTATGTAAAGCTTTGAAGGTATATCTACAAGAAGTCTATTGTTTACTATAGATATTGCATGAAGTATCTGTAGGCCATCTTTATCTATATCTATAATATAAACATATGAAGAGTAATCTTTAGTAATTGCCATTGAGGTGTAAAGAATAGCAAAATCTTCACAATCTCCACCTCCAAAATCTATAGTTTCGTCGGGGTAAAAAATAATGTCGGGGAAGTTCTGTATCGTCACAGAGTCCCTGAGTTTCACTTCAAGCCATTTATCATTTTTTAAATCATATGCTTTAATGTTTGTCCATTCCTGAGTGCCTTCTGAGGTGCGGGTAAACGGGTCATAATAATAGTAAAAATTATCTATTATGTAATTGTACGAATTTAAGAGATAGTTCCCGGGAGGAATTTCTTGATTTATTCTAGTTATCCCTTCAGAATTTGGTGTGATAAATTTTCCCATGTCTCTCTGATCTTCAACTATATTTTTTTCTATTCTTGTAGAGTATCTCTGCAAAATCAAAGACGACCTTTTTTGAGAATTAATAAATAGTTCTTGATAAACAAGCAGCTGCTCGTTTTCTTCTTGGGCGCTGGAAAGAAGTTTTTCTAAGTCTTGAATTTTTTCAGTATATTGTTCAACTTGAACATCAGTTGCATTTTGGACCAATACCGGTGGTAGAGGGGGTCCATTGGAATAATATTCGGTGAAAAAAACATTATCTACCAGTATGAATATAGCAATAAAAATAACTGGGATTATGAACCATTTCTTTGGAGTTTTTTTTGATTTTTTTTCCACAACCATTAAATAAATTATAATTTAATATATTTAAGAGTTATTACCAATGTCTATTTCTTGGTATATTTATTTATTAATTCGTTTAGCTCAGATATCTTAAACGGTTTTCTTATAACGTCTTTTGCTCCGACTTCAAGGGCTTTAGGTCCAAGGTAGCCATAAGCTGTAATGGCCACTATCCTAGCATCTGGGTCAATTGCCAATATTTCTTTTATTACCTCGATTCCATCCTTTTTTGGTAGTTTTAGATCCATAAGCGTTATGTCGGGGTTATGTTTTAGATACATCTCAAATGCTTCATCGCCATCTTTTGCAAGAAGAAGTTCGTAACCAAGTGATATTTTATAAAAATCCAAAAGCTCCAAATAATCCTCGGCTATTAATACCTTCACCATCTTAACACCTCATGTAATTTCATTATACATCTTTTCCATCCCGTCGAGAGTTTTTTTCAGGAGCATCAGTTGTTCTTTCTCTCTAGGGGATAGGCCTTCAGCATTTAAAGAGTCTGCTACGCCCACCACTATTGTCAGAGGATTTCTAAAGTAATCAATCATGTTTCTAATCCTATATGACGCGTATTCAAGAATCACCGCAGTAACTAAAAAGGCTATAACTGAACCCCTAATCACGTAAAAAGACCTGTCCCCCAGAATGAAATAGGAAACTCCTATTATCAATATTATCAATATTGAAATTAGATAACCGCCTATCTTGATACTGAAAATCTTTTTCATGGCCTAACTATAATGAAAGTCAATGTATAAAAGCATTGTTATTATTTTAGGCGGATTATTGCCTTAAGACCTATGCTTGTTATTTAATCAAATAAGACTCATAACTATTTTAAGCATAACATCTCCAAAAAAGATGGCTATAAAATACCCAAATGTCATGGGCACGACAAACGGGAGTCCCGGAGTCGCCCAAAGATTGTCTATGCCATTTTCAATCAGATGTTCTTTGTATTTCTTGACATCGAAATCCAAATCTCCAATAAAAAGTCTGATTGTCCTTTTCCCATCTTTAAACTCCTCTAAGGGATAAAACTTTTCAGATAATCTATCTGTTTTTAGTCTATAACCAACCATCATGGCCAGTATTTTTTTGAGCTTCCCCGAATCATATTCCTTTGGAGAATCCTTTCTAAATAAATTATACATTAGTATCGCAATAGGGAGAAAAATGGTGATGATTAAGGCATTATCCAAAACAGATATGGGGAATAGTCCAAATGCGTATTCTTTTCCGGGAAGAGAGGGTAAAAGTGCTCCAAGCCCCATTAATATTTTGCCATCCCCGCCTCCAAACAGCCCTAGATAGAATAACAACAGAGCAAGTCCGAACATTAGTAAAAATACCCCCCCAGTAATCAATATTGGCCTAAATGATTGAAATGTAAAGGAAAGATAAATCGCATGAACAAATCCTATTATTGCAAGAATAATCCAGTGCCACTCTTCAATCTCCCTCTTTTTAATGTCAAGATAAGAAGCATGAAAAAGGACAACTCCACCTATGAACATCTTAAGAATAATAAATAAATCCATGAAGATATTTAAGATTTTGAATTTAAAAGGTTTGATTATTTCTTTTTCTCTAAAATATTGGCCATTAATATTTAGATTGAATCGATATAATATATTAAAAAATAAAAAATTATTTAGGAGGCATCTCTATGATGCCATGTTTCATTAATATGTGTGTTTCATCTCTAGATTTTTTGATAGTTTTTTCGGCAATTTCATAAAGTTCATTTTTGTTGTATTTGACTCTTGCAATGCCCTGCTCAATTGCTTTCATACCTACAGCTACTGCTTCCCTTGGAAATACCTCTAACTCGCTCATCTTGGGAACTATGTATTCATCAGAAAGCCCTTTGTCCTCTGCAGTCTTTGCAATCTCAAATGCGGCTGCAACACACATCTCATCAGTTATAGTTTTTGCTCGGACATCTAAAGCTCCTCTAAAAATACCTGGGAATACAATTGAATTGTTAATTTGATTTGGGAAGTCACTTCTTCCTGTGCCAACAATTCTAACGCCTGCTTCTTTGGCCTCCCATGGCCATATCTCTGGCATAGGATTTGCAGACGCGAATAGAATTGCATCAGTTGCCATTCCGCTTACTTCTTCCTTCTTTATAGTGTCTGGGCCAGGTTTTGATGCTGCAATACAGATGTCGGCTCCTTTAAGTGCTTCTTTTATTCCACCACTTCTCTGCTCTTTGTTCGCATTGACACATAGATCCCATTTGAAGGGATTATTTGTTTTGTCGGCCTCAAGATCTTTCCTGTTTGCATTTAAAATTCCTTTTGAATCAACTGCAACTATATTCTTCTTTTTTACCCCTGCTGCGACCAATATCCTCGATGATGCGATGTTTGCGGCACCTGTCCCTACAAGTACAATATTGGCTTCACTTAACTTTTTCCCAACGACCTTCAATGCATTAATTGCTCCTGCAACTTCTACAGTAGCTGTACCCTGTTGGTCATCATGCCACACCGGTATGTCCATCTCCTTATCGGCCCTTAATTTGTCTAGGATAAAGAAGCATTTCGGCTTTTCAAGATCCTCAAGATTAATTCCACCAAATGTCGGTTTTATTAATTTGCAAACTTCAATTATTTTGTCTGGATCTCGTGTGTCAAGACAGATTGGGTAAGCATCGACCCCACCAAGATACTTGAAAAGAAGAGCTTTTCCTTCCATGACTGGCATCGCGGCCTCTGGCCCGATATTACCAAGCCCTAATACCCTTGTTCCATCAGACACTACAGCAACTGCATTTCCCTTGTTTGTATGGTCAAATACGGCTTCTTTATTTTTGTGGATAGCTTTACAAGGCTCAGCAACTCCGGGGGTATACCATATCGCAAAATCACTGAAATCCCTAATGCAAACTTTTGATGCAATCTCAATCTTTCCCTTGTAAAATGGGTGAAGCTTCATTGCGTCTTCTGCTGGTTTTGATGCTTTTTTAATCAAATCCTCTTTTGAAAGTTTTTCCATAAAATCACCTTAAATCTTTAATATCTCCTTTGCCACTGGAACGTTCTTTTCAACTTCCTTTTCAACATCAGCGTACAAACTATTCCCGTGCGCATCAATTGCAACTGTCAGCGGTCCAAACTTTTCTCCCCTCAGTACCCACAGAGCTTCAGGCATCCCAAGTTCATACCATTCAACACCGATGACTTCCTTGATACCTTTGGCAGCAAGGACAGCTGCACCGCCAGTTATTGCAAGGTAAACGCATCCAAAGTTTTTCATTGCGTCGACCGTTGGCTTTGACATCCCACCTTTTCCAATTATAGCGGAAACCTTAAACTTTTCTATGAACTCTGGCTCAAGCGAATTCATTCTAGTTGATGTTGTGGGACCGGCCGCAACTGCCTTCCACTTGCCATTTTGTTTTACCATTATGGGGCCACAGTGATAGATTGCAGCACCCTTGAAGTCGTAAGGTATCTTCTTTCCCTCCTTGGCATATTCTAACGCATGCATGTGGGCTTCGTCTCTTGCTGTAAAGAAGATACCATTAAGGTAAACAGTCTCACCAAGCTTTAATCCTCTAACAGTCTTCTCATCAAGCGGTAATTCCAATATCTTTTCCATATTTTCACCTCTTGTATGTTAGATGTTCAACTCTCCCGTCTTTGTAGATTCTGGCTGTAGCTTTCCTTCCGGCCCAGCACTGGACATTTATGGCAACAGGTAGCGATGCTGTGTGGCAGTAGCCAAGCTCGACATTTACGCCGAGCACAGTGGTCTTTCCACCAAGTCCCATGACCCCTATCCCCAGTGCATTAAATGCCTCAAACAACTCTTTTTCCAAAGCTGCTATGGCGGGATCAGCATGTCTCTGATCTATTGGCCGAAGCAATGCAATCTTGGCCAGTTTAACGGATATGTCTATGCTCCCTCCAATCCCAAGACCTATTATTGTGGGTGGGCATGGTTTGGATCCAGCGCTAACTACTGTGTCAAGGGCAAACTTCTTGATCCCTTTGATGCCGTCAGATGGATTTAGCATTGCAACTTTAGACATGTTCTCACTCCCTGCGCCCTTTGGCATCACAGTTATTTCTACATAATCTGTATCAATTGGCGTATAGTTAACGTAAGGCATGTGATCCCCGACATTATCGCCAGGATTTTTCCTTGTGAGAGGATGAACAGCATTCGGCCTCAGCGGTACAGTCTTTGTCGCCTCCTTAACTGCATCAATGATGATGCTAGGTAGTTTCTTTTCAATCTTAGGATTTCCAACGTCACCTATCTTAACAAAGAATATGTGGACACCTGTGTCTTGACAAAGGGGAGTTGAGTCTTCCTCAGCCATCTTAATATTTTTCAGTATAGCCCCTAATTGAGCCTTTGCAGGTCCCGTCTCAGCTTCATAAGCTTTATTTAACGCGTTTTTCACGTCTGGCGGAAGCCTTGTTGAGGAGTCCTTTAGAAGCTCAATCACGGTGTTTTTTATTAGGGTTTCATCTATCATTTAATCCCCTTAAAAATAGAGTTCTTTATACATACTGTATTATTGCCTTAATAAGATTATTGTTAAGGCAAATACCATAATAATTTGAACATTTGTATAAAGATTATCAATATTTATAGTTAAAAAACCTAAAAATATTAAATTATCATACGAATTTTCATTTAATAGAAAAATACCCTGAGCACATTAATCGGGGAAATTAAAATTATTGTCAATTTTATCCGGAAATAGTTTTATTTATTGATTAATATTCGGTGCTATACTCTCCCTACAACCAAAACATTTAAGTTTAGAATAATTATACTAATAGTACAAAATAAGAGAGATGACTTCTAATGGATACTAACTCTTCTTCGCCTCGGGTAGGTGTTTTTGTTTGTCATTGTGATTCCAACATTGCCGGAACAGTCGATGTGGAAAAAATAACACAAGAGATATCAAAAATGGAAGGGGTCGCATATGCAGGAACTTACATCCACATGTGCCTAGATCCAGGTCAAAAGCTTAGGAGGGGGGCCATTGAGAAGGAAGAGCTTGATCGTGTCGTCGTTTCAGCCTGCTCTCCAACACTTCATGAAAAACTCTTCCGCATAAACTCTAAAAAAGTGGGATTAAATCAATATCAATGCGAGATTTTTAACATTAGGGAACATAGTAGCTGGGTCCACGAGGATAAAGTAAAGGCTACTGAAAAGGCCATTAAGATCACAAAGAGCATTGTTGAAAAGGTCAAAAGTGATAATTCTCGCACCGATATTGAAGTTCCAATTACTACAAAAGCCGCTGTAATAGGTGGAGGGATTGCCGAAATACAGGCTGCGCTTGATATTGCTAACGGTGGGCACAAAATCTATCTTGTTGAAAGGGACTCATCCATTGGGAAAAAGATGATAAAGCTATCAGAAATCCTCCCAATACTGGATTGCTCTCAGCGTATTTTAACTCCAAAGACGGTTGAGGGCATACTGGAGTAGATTTTATGAAAAAGTATGAACCTAAAATTATAACTTTTCTATGCAAATGGTGCACTTATGTCGGAGCAGACCTTGCGGGGACCTCAAGATTAAAGTTTTCCCAAAACGCTGTTCCTATATGGGTAATGTGCTCAGACAGAGTAGACTCATCTTTTGTCTTTGATGCATTCGCCAAAGGCGCTGATGGAGTTCTTGCAGGCGATTACCATCCTGGTGACTATCAATATGCTCAGGGCAATCATAAAACACTCAGAAGGGTAAAGCTTCTTAAGATGCTACTAAAAGATATGAGATTAGAAGAGGAGAGGTTAAAGCTAGAATGGATATCAGCAAGTGAAGGGAACAAGTTTAGAGAAGGTGTAAATGATATGATCATAAAAATAAAAGAGATTGAGCCCTCTCCACTGAAATCGGAGGAATCATAATGAATAAAGCCAACATAGCATTTTATTGGGCTGCTTCGTGCGGAGGTTGTGAAATCGCTGTTTTAGATATTAATGAAAAGATACTGGATGTAATTGAAAAAGCAAACATCTTAATGTGGCCAGTGGCCATGGATACCAAATATGAAGATCTGAAAAAAATGAAGGACAAATTTATAGATGTCTGCTTTTTTAACGGAGCTATAAGAACTAGTGAAAATGAAGAGCTTGCAAAATTACTTAGAAAAAAATCTAAGATCCTAGTTGCATTCGGATCATGTGCGCATGAGGGTTGTATACCTGCTTTGGCTAATCTATTTAACAAAAAACTGATTTTTGATCGAGCCTACAAAGAGACAGAAACGACAATAAATAAGGATAACATTTTACCCATGCCTTCTTTCGAGGTCAAGGAAGGAGAGATCTATATCCCAGAGTTTTATGATACTGTAAAAACTCTTGATCAGGTTGTTGATGTTGATTATTATATTCCGGGATGCCCTCCAACGCCAAATATTGTTGAGGATGCTTTTAATAAATTCTTAACTGGAGATCTGCCGCCAAAAGGGGCAGTTTTAGCACCGGTTAAGGCTTTGTGTGATGAATGTCCTAGAAAAAAGAAGGACAAAATGATTGAAACAATTTACAGGGTATATGAGAAGGAAGCTGATCCTGAAAAGTGCTTCCTTGACCAGGGTATAATATGTATGGGCCCTGCAACAAGATCCGGTTGTGGCCATCAGTGCATCAAAGGAAACATGCCTTGCACAGGCTGCTTTGGAAAGACGCCAGAAGTGACAGACCAAGGCGCAAAGATGATATCGGCGGTGGCTTCAGTATTGGCAGTTGAAAATGAAATTGAACTTGATGAGAAAAAGGTGGAAGAACTAATCTCTAAGATTAAGGATCCAGTTGGCACATTTTACAGATATTCACTTGCTTCATCCTTCATTAAGAGAAAGGTGATAAAATGAAAAGAATTACAATAGATCCAATAACAAGACTTGAAGGTCACGGCAAAATTGAAATTTTTCTAAATGATAGTGGAAATGTCGAGAATGCTTACCTCCAGATACCTGAACTAAGAGGTTTTGAGAAGTTTAGCGAGGGCAGGCTTGCAGAGGATATGCCTCAGATTACATCAAGAATTTGTGGTGTGTGCCCAGTAGCCCATCATTTCGCATCAACTAAGGCGTTAGACAATGCTTTTAACACACAGCCCACAGAAACAGCAAAAAAACTTAGAGAGTTAATGTACTGTGGGTATGTGGTATATGACCATATACTTCACTTTTACTTTCTTGGCGGCCCTGACTTTGTTGTCGGACCGGATGCACCAAAAGGAGATAGAAATATCATAGGTGTTATAGGAAAAGTCGGCGTTGAGATCGGTAAGGAAGTCATAAAACACAGAGCATATGGGCAAAAGATAACAAAGATCCTAGGTGGTAAATCCACCCACCCCGTCTGTGGTCTTCCTGGAGGTATTTCAAAGGGATTGAATGAAGAGGAACGAAATGAGATTGAGTTGATGGCCGAATCTTGTGTCAAATTCTCAGAGTTCACCTTAAACTTTTTCAAAGATACTGTACTGAAAAATAAGGCTTATCTAGATCTCATCAAAAGTGATGCATATACCCTTGAAACTTATAACATGGGGCTTGTTGATAAAAATAACAATCTAAACTTCTATGATGGTTTAGTAAGGGTAAAAAGCCCAATAGATGAAGAGTTTGCCTGTTTTGATGGAAGTCGATATGCTGAGTATATCGAAGAGCACGTTGAGCCATGGACTTACACGAAATATCCTTACTTAAAGCAGATTGGATGGAAGGGACTAACAGGTGGTGTTGATAGCGGGATTTATAGAGTTGGGCCATTAGGCAGGATAAACGTCATTGATGGATTTACAACTCCTCTTGCAAATGAGGCCTATAAAGAGTTGATTGAAACTCTGGGAAAACCTGTTAATTCAACACTAGCATTCCACTGGGCAAGGTTGATAGAGTTACTTTATGCTTCTGAAAGAGTCTTGGAACTTAGCAGAGATAAAAATATCCTAAAGCAGGATCTTAGGAACAAGGTAGGCCTCCCAAATGAAGGGGTCGGTGTAGTTGAGGCGGCAAGAGGAACTCTATTCCACCATTATAAATTAACTGATGACGCAAGAATAGAAAAAGCGAATATGATAGTCGGCACCACAAATAATGCCGGTGCAATATGCATATCAGTAAGGGATGCGGCAAAAGGTATGATCTCAAATGGAAAAGTCAATGATGGTATTCTCAATATGGTGGAGATGGCATTTAGGGCATATGACCCATGTTTTTCATGTGCCACACACTGCCTCCCTGGAGCATCACCAATTGAAATATCAATTTACAATAAAGATAGCTCACTTCTCAAGCGAATTGGGAGGGGCATATAGTGGTCTTCACAGTTTCTGAGAAGGATTGGAACTAAGAAAAAATGTAGAAGAAATATCTGAGCAGAATATATTCCAGTGCTATCCGTGTGGCAAATGCTTAGCTACATGTCCTGTTGTCGATCGCATAGACATGGCCCCTAATAAGATTTGTTCAGATGAGGGGTCTTGAAGTTTTGGATCAAAACACTTTCTAGGTATGAGCTGCATGTTTTACATGCTCGGAGAGATGCCCAAGAAGCGTTGAGAAGCAAGCAGGATTTCATCAATATTTATTCAAAAGAATTTATAGAAAAGATGATTGAAGAAATATCTTAGATGGCCATTGTTGCTGCGATAAAGAAGGGGGCGGATGTAATTGTCACCCCATGCTCACTTTGTCAGTACAATTTAACAACAGGACAGAAGAGCCTGTTTGAAAAAAATTTTAATTTTTTATAAAAATAAAATTTTATTTCCAGACGTTTTTTCTATTATCCTTAATTCTTTTTGCTTTATGGGTTTCTCTTGGTAAGGTGCCATCTTCATATATCAGTACTTTTGGAGTTATGCCTAAAACAGCCCTAAGATCTCGTTGGACTTCTCTTTCTAATAGTTTCACATCTCCTTTGTACTCACACATGCTTTCGATTTCTATAGTTAAGACGTCAAGGTGATTTACTCGATCCACTACCAGTCTATATTCTCCAGATAGCTTCTTGTTACCTCTTACAACTGGTTCGACACTTGAAGGCAATACATTTACCCCTTTTATGATGAGCATGTCATCCGTTCTTCCACATATCCCCATTAATCTCTTATGGGTTCTTCCGCAAGCACATTTATCTATTTCATATGAAACTATGTCGCCAGTTCTAAATCTTATCATTGGCCTTGCCATTTTTTTGATTGTTGTGAGCACCATTTCTCCCTCTTCATTTTCCCCAACAGGTTCACCTGTCTTTAAATCTAATACCTCAACAATCATGTGGTCTTCAGCAAAATGAAGTCCTGACTTCTCTTCACACTCTCCGGCGCAAGCCCCAAATATATCGGACAATCCATAATAGTCGTATACATCTGCATCCCAAAGTTGCTCTATCCTCTTTTTTGTTGCATTAATTGAGCCACCTGGTTCTCCTGCAACAAAGATTTTGCCTATGGCTGCATCATGAGCTACATCGATTCCTTGTTTTTCTGCAGTTTCACCAAGATACCATGCGTAGGAAGGTGTTGTCCAAGTAATTGTTGGTTGGAATTGCATTATTATTCTAAGTAGTCTTTCTGATGGTATTGTACCTGCATGTATGCACAATGCACCGATCTTTTGTGCACCCAAGACACATGGCCCCCCAACAAAAAGCGACATGTTTAAGGCATGACAATACCTATCATTTTTTCTCATACCTGACGAATAAAATAATCTAGCTTCAAAATCCATAAAATCTTCAAAATCTTGGTAAGTGAAAGGAGAAGCCGTTGGCATTCCTGTGGAACCGCTTGAAACTGAGATATAGACTACTTCACTCTCAGGAACAGCAGTCATTTTCCCAAATGGTGGAGTCAGCTCTTGGTCCTTCCTAATATCATCTTTTTGAATAGTTGGAAGTTTTTGAAGATCAGAAAGACTATTAATGTCATTGGGCGATACTCTGGCATCTCTAAAACTATTTCTATAGTACTCACTATTATTATAAGCATGATTTAATATATGTTTAAGATGTTTAAGCTGGAATGCTTCTAGTTCATCCCTTTTCATTGTTTCTATCTTCTCATCCCAATATTGCAAAGTATCTACCTCATTTTATGGAGGAGAGGGCCAAAAGGGCGAATTCTGATGAATCTTTTGGACACAAAGGAGGGTAATTATAATCGAAATATCACCTCTCCCCCATAAAATTTTTTTTTATATATTTCTTTATATATTTTTCGGTATTAATATAACTACTAGGAATATTATTGTTTTGGACTTCTAAGGATAGAACTCTTCTTGGCATCGAGGACATTTTATCATAATGCATCCTGAAGTTGCCATTGGGCATGTTTGGCATGATACTACCCTCGAATATTGCTTTGAAAAGACAAAGCCACATTTAGGACATTTCACTAGATCGTTTAAAGTATTTTTCCATGTAGTCATAAGCTCACTTTGAATTTTTAGGTTAGCCTTATTTTTAACCTTTTCTATCGTTATTTTATTGTAAAATGCCATTCACACCAAACATTCTCCGGATGTTCATCAGGAGGGCATAAATTACAACATACGTCAATATTTGGGGAGAAATTATCAACAAAGATTTTTAGATAATTGAATCTTACATTTTTACATGAAAATTGGGGCAGACCTTTTTCTTTTCTAGTTTTTTGTGTATGACAGTCTGTTATTCGAAAGATTAGCGTCCCGTCCTTAATTTCTATTTCTTTTGAAGGGTGATCAAGGGCCCAACTTGTAAATCTCAATGCTTTTGCAAGCCCTTCTAAATTTGATTCAAGTGAAAACATCTGTTTTAGATACTTAGACTCATTTTCTGCTAGATAATCCCAGCACTTAACATCAATATCCGTAGCAGCCTGCACCCCAAATCTTTCTTCAATACCTAAAAAATAGAGGCCATCAACCCTCCATAAGTTTTTGATGTTAAAAAACAAAAGGTCAATTAATTCCCATTCATCAAGTGATGAAAGCATCTTCAGATCTTCATTTCTTGAGATATTCATTTGTTCATCCTCCCGAGATTTTTGATAAATTCTTTAATTTAAATTTAATTATCCCTCTTTAGTAAGACTTAAATAAATAGGAGTTGATATAGATATTAATCTAATAAGATTATTGAGGTAGAAAAAAAATGACTTTAGATAAGAAGTTAAGATTTACCCAAGTAATTATGAACGCATGGCTTTATGGTGTTGAATCAACAGCCAACGTATTTTTTGATAGGCCTAAACTATTTTATAGGAAATGGGGCACAATAGCAATACACCCTTTCATAGAATCTTGGGGTGAGTTAGGGATGAAATTCCAAAAAGGGTTGGGCCCCTACAAAACGGTCAATATGTTCATCGATGCACTTGTCAAAGCTCAGTTTTTTAATCCTGATGACTTTGAATTTTCTGGCAATGATAAAAATTTTACTTTTAAGGCAATCAAATGCCCCTATAATTTTCACTGCAAGAAACTAATTGGGGAACAAAAGGAGATTGCGTGCCTTAGGGCAATAACATTACTTGGTGCCCTTGATTATAATATTGAAGGCGAATCCTTAAAATACAAATATAATTTTGAATTTAATGAAAATACGCCTTGCCTTGTATCGTTCGAAAGATTTAAAGATTGAACATTTAAGGTATTGATATGAAACTCCCCAAAGGGCACATAATAAAGACAATAGTAAAATATAACATGAAGACGAATTCGCTTAACGACTTCGTCAAAGAAATTCTTAACGGTATTGACAAGTTCACGGGGTACGTAAGGATACTAGCCGACAAAGGGGAATATGAAGAAGAAATTAAAGTCATTTTATCTGATGGTGAAATAGTAGGTGGAGAACTTAAACTACTTAGTTCTGGAACTGTCTTTTATGGTAATGAGTGTAGATTTGAAGTTCCTTTTGAATTTCACCGTTCTGGAGTTTCAGTTGTAAGACTTACGTCAAACGATATTAGTATAGTGAAGACATCCAGACCAGAATGTGTAATTATTAAAGATATCAGTATAGAAGGCCTGCAAGAAACAAATCAGCGTGATCAACTGTTGAAAAAATATAGGATTAAAGAGATGAGTGACTCTGAAATTACAAATCTATTAGAAAAAATGAATGGCGATTAAACTATTTCTTCTTTAATCATTTCAAATATTTTATCGGCCGCCTCAATTACTTCTAGAGATATCTCACTTCCAAAATCAATGTTAATTGGCTGTATCCCAAGAATGTAGACATTCGCCCCAATTTCTTGTGAGAGATATTTTCCTAAGACTGATATGGGCATTGAATGAGATGAAAAAGAAATTCCTGTTACCTCATTTATTCTAATAATTTCAATGTCGCCTGCCGATTTTCCCATGAATGCCGCATCTATTATAATTATGTTGTCAGGTTGAAATTTTCTTAAGTCCCGAGTAAAATTTTCTGGAACTAAATCACCATTTATACTAAGAAAAGATTCGCTATTAAAATTCGAAAGCCTTTCAGAAAGATAAGGCCCTATACCATCGTCCCCTCTAAGCTCACTGCCTACACCAAGCACAGCCAGTTTATTTTTAAGAATTTCTTTAAGAAATGTTTTAAGGGCTTGCATCTAATCTAACTTCCGAAGTTTATTTTCATTGATTTTCTTATTTTAATCACAACTTTTAAATGTATACATATAAAAAATTAGTAGGGGATCATTTGGATAATATATGTATATTTGAAGATAGTATTTATGAGAATTTTTTACCCCTTACATATTCAAGGCCTGTTTTTGAGCTGAGATGTGGATTTAAAAATTTAAGGGAAAAAATTGAATTTTTCTTTCCTGAGGCAACTCAATATTTATTGATGAGGGATTACCTGAAATCTTTATTTTCTGAGAATGGTCTTTTTCTGAAAGAATCAATCAAAGGGGATATACTCTTCATTAATGGGAGATTAATAATGAAAGAAAGACCAGAGATCAAGGAAGAAGGGATTTATTATGTTAATAATGAAATCGCATTTATTTATTTAAATGAAAAATCATTGGATGCTATACATATTTCTGGATACCAAGATATTGAAAATTTAATAACAAGAGGATTAAAAGAATTCAAGATACCAAATATCTTACTAATTAAATACCCCTGGGACATAATTAATGAAAATAGTAATGAGATTAAGAGAGAATTCTCTATTTACTACTCAAAAGAAAGTAAAAATTCTCTTGACATTGATATAAAGGGCGATAAGAGACTAGTTTTTGTTGGCAAGGATGTTGAAGCAGAAAAAAACATTGTCTTTGATGTAAGAAATGGGCCAATATATATAGGTGACAATACCGATATTCGAGCGTTTTCTAGGATTGCAGGGCCAACTTATATTGGGGCGAACTGTCTCATTAAAAGTGGCAGAATCCAGGAATGTTCAATTGGAGACGTATGTAAGATTGGAGGCGAGATAGAAGAATCTATTTTCCATGGGTATTCCAACAAGCAACACTATGGATTTATCGGCCATTCTTACTTGGGAGAATGGGTTAATCTTGGGGCAGGCACATCAAATAGCGACTTAAAAGATACGTATGGCACAATAAAATACAAAATTGCCGGGAAAATAATTGATTCCGGGGAGCAGTTTTTTGGATGTGTAATAGGGGATAATACGAAATCTTCTATTGGAACAATGATTTATACAGGAAAAAAGATTGGATTTGCAGCTCATATTCATGGTATAATCTTTGAAGATGTTCCAAGTTTTTGTATGTGGGCAAAATCACTTGGATCCGAACCTTCAGAGTTATTTTTTGATTCTGCAATAACAACTCACTCTAGGGCAGCAGAAAGACGTGGAATTATTTTGACAAAAGAGTATGAGGAAATAATGAAAAAAATATTTGAACTCACAAAAGATGAAAGAAATAGTTGTTGTGTATCCCCCAATAAATTTTCCTTAAGGTGAATCGATGGACGCAATATTTGGAGTTTCTGGTCTTAGAGGGATAGTAGGCGAAAGTTTATCTCCAAAGGTCATATGCAATTATGTAGAATCTTTTGCAAAAGAGATCCCTCTAGGTAAAGTTGTTATAGGCAATGATTCACGGATATCTGGAGATATGGTAAAGAATGCAGTTATTTCTTCGCTTCAAGCTTTGGGGTTTGATATAATTGATATTGGAATAGCACCTACACCTACAGTGCAATTTGTGACAAAAATAAGAAATGCTTCGGGGGGTATATCTATAACTGCTAGCCACAACCCTGAAAAATGGAACGGATTAAAATTCATCGAGGGTAATGGTATATTCTTCAATGAAAAAAAGATTATTGCTGTTAAAAGAAATCTAGATGAAAAAGATATTAGATTTCAGGCTTACGATAAACTTGGGAAATTGTTTTGTGATCCAAATGCAAAAGAACTTCATATGAATTCAGTTTTTGAAAAGATTGATTTTGATTGTTTTGGCAAAGATAATTTTACCGTAGCAATCGACGCATGTAATGCCGCAGGCTCAGAATTTTTACCCTTGTTCATTGAGAAACTTGGATTTAAGGTAATAAAAATAAATTGTGACGTTAAAGCACCTTTTCCTAGAAATCCTGAACCTCTAAAAGAAAATCTCACTTCTTTTTCAGATTTCATAAGAGAAAAAGGAGGTATAGACATTGGCTTTGCACTAGATGGGGATGCCGATAGAGTAGCCATACTAGATGAAAAAGGCCAATACATCGGAGAGGAAAATACTCTTGTTCTTGCATCAAAATTTTTCATAGAACATATGAATCCACAAAATAAAACTGTTGTCACAAATCTTTCAACTACAAGAGCACTTGATGATGTAGTTTCATCAAATGGCGGGAGAGTTGTAAGGACAAAGGTTGGGGAGATAAATGTTGTAGAAGAAATGATAAGAGTCAACGCCTCACTCGGAGGAGAAGGAAATGGAGGTGTGATACTTCCTATGGTGCAATATGCAAGAGACTCTCTTTCTGCCATTTCATTGATTATGTTAGGCTTATCAAAATCTAAGCTAACTCTTTCTTCAATAGTATCTGAGCTTCCAAAGTATTATATGATAAAAGATAAAATAATTGTTTCAAGAGAGTCATTTGAAAAAAATCTACCTTATTTAAAGGAGTTTTTCACAGGCTACCCATATAATGATATAGATGGATTAAAGTTTGATATTGACGATTCTTGGGTGCATATCAGGCCATCAAATACTGAACCTATTGTCAGGATCATAGCAGAATCTAAGAGTATTGAAAAGGCAAATAATCTTGTAGAAGAAACAAAGAATCTGATGAAAGTACCATGTTAGCTCTTTTATTTCATGGGGTCGATATTTTTTATGATAATAGAAGTAAAGATATATTGGATAAATTAAGTAGTAGATATGAGTTAAAGTCATATATTGTTGGAACTATGGGGATAACTTCTCTATTAGATAGCGGCATAGAAGGCGTTGAACTTATTTTTAAAAGACCTTCTGTTGCCATTTCAGAGCTTAAAGGATTTGATTCAGTTTTGCTAGTGTTGAAAGCTAGATCAATTGAAACAGCCAGGACTTTTCTTGGGGCAATAGGGGAACGGGTAGATTTCCAAGGCGAAATCTTAGGCATTGATATTAATACTAGCTCTCTTTTTGAGGTCAAATCAGGAAATTCAGATATAAAGTCTTACTTAATTTCACTAGGATTCAATCAAGGGCCCATTGGCAAAGGTATTGATGTCACAATAGAGGGTAAGTATCTTGTAAGACATATACGAGGATGCAAATCCGGGGAACTTTTATTATTCAATGGTCTTGTAGTTGGGAAAATTTTTGATGAAGAAGTCAGAGTATATGTCAAAAATAATAAGATCGAGCGGATACAGGGAGTTGAGATAAAAAAACATGGATTAGAAAAAATAAAGGAAATAGACATATTTTCTTTAAAAGTTGATAGTACAAATGGATTTGAAGCAAGAGATGCGTTTATCGTAAGAAAATTAGATGGAGAAAATATTATTTTTATTAATCACGATGCATACTCAATATATAGAAACCTATCAAACCTATCAGGGGCCGTAACTGTTGGTGATGACACAACACGGATTTCAGGATATATACTGCAAAGGTTTGAGGTTCCTTTGATTGGCATCGTTGATGGAGATAAAGATGGAGTCATTAAAGGAGAACATTTCCATAAAGGGTCCGTTCTTTTTGAAGTAGAAGGAGACGATATAATCGGGGAAAAAATTCAATCACATTTTTTTAGAGATAATATTTATATAAAGTCTGATTTTCAGAAACTAAAAGATCGCATTGAAAAATATTTGAGTAAAGAAATAATAAGAAAAATTGAATACTAAAATATTATATAATATTCTAGTATCTTACTTGTGTTCTATTTCCTTTTTTTTTCTGTTTTATAACAACTGCGGCTGATACTGCGGTCAATATGACACCTGCAGCAACATATCCAATAATTTTTCTCATATACTTCACCTCCAGTGCGATAGAAATGTTGAACATTATTGATTTATAAATATTTCGATAACATTAATTAATTTTATAATTAATGTTAAATATTATTTAAACTAATAAATACTAATAACTAAAAACTAAAATTACATTTATTAAAATAAGAAGAATGACAAAAAATCAAAGAGTTTCTACTATTCTCTTATATAGCGCATCCACTTTTACTTCAGGTTTTAATCCCAATATCTTGGAAAATTTCATGATCTGTGGTGGCTCAAGGCTTGCTCTTTCTAATAACTCATCGTTTGCAAATATTTCTTTTGGCGTTCCATCACCAATGATTTGGCCGTTTCCCATCACAACTACCCTTTCAGATAGCTCAGACACTAGCCCCATATCGTGAGTTATCAAAATAACTGTAACATTTTTCTTATGGAGTTCTTTTACAATTTCTAAAATTCCCATAATTGATAACAGGTCAAGACCTGTTGTAGGCTCATCCAAAACAAGGATTTGTGGTTCCATTACAACAACAGATGCAAGAGCCAATCTCTGTTTCTCTCCACCAGAAAGTGACAGCGGGTGGGTATCCCGGTACTTAGAAAGCCTAGTTGTCTTTAAGACTTTATCAACTCTCGCCTCTATTTCCTTCTCTGGAAGGTTGAGATTTCTAGGGCCAAAAGCTATTTCGGCAAACACTGTTTCCTCAAAGATCTGATTTTCAGGGTTCTGGAAAAGATGGCCAACTTTTCTTGATAGCTCTGCAATTGAAGAATTTTTGGCATCCTCTCCTAGAATGAAGACTTTGCCTTTACTAGGTCTTAAGAGGCCGTTAAAATGCTTGGCTAATGTTGTTTTTCCACTTCCATTTTGACCCACAAGAGAAAGGAATTCACCTTTCTTTACAGATAAGTTGATGCCTTTTATTATTTCTTTTGATTCTGGATAGGTAAAATGAAGATTTTTGACATCAATTGAATTCATATGAAAAGTCTCCTACCTTCCTCAACTGTTAGAGCGATGTCCTTAACATATCCTCCTTCTTTTAGGAGATATGTAAGGTAACTGATGTCAGGAACCATTATGCCAAGTTCTCTTAGAAGAGGCACTTTTTCAAAGACTTCTCTTGGAGTTCCTTCTAAGACTATTGACCCTTTGTTCATTACAATTACTCTGTCAGAAAGTTCTGCTATAGGTTCTGTTCTATGCTCAACTAGAACTATTGTCATCTTTTCTTTTTCGTGAAGTTCTTTTAAAACTGAAAATACTTCTCTTTTTCCAACCGGGTCAAGCTGGCTCGTTGGCTCATCAAGCACAAGGATATCAGGTTTCATTGTGAGGGAGGCCGCTATAGCTATCCTCTGTTTCTGCCCGCCAGAAAGATTTCCTGGAAACTCGTCCCTTTTATCTCCCATATTGACAATGGACAGGGCCCAAGATATTCTCTCTTCAATTTCTTCTCTTGGAACAGCCAAATTTTCAGGCCCAAATGCTAACTCTTCCTCAACAGTCATTGCAAAAAGCTGGGACTCAGGATTTTGTAGTATCATGCCGACTTTTCTTGAAAATTCACTTATTTCTCTGTCTTTTGTATTGATTCCATCTATGATGACATCTCCCGAGAACTCGCCACTTATTGTCTTAGGTATTATGCCATTTAATGTAAGGCAAAGCGTTGATTTTCCACAGCCAGACGGCCCAATGATTGAGACAAATTCACCTTTCTTTATACTAAGGTCTATCCCTGTGAGGACCTCTTCGGTCTGAGAATGGTATTTAAAATGAAGATTTTTTACCTCAATCATTATAACAGAGTTCCCAATAATCTTTATAAACTTTACATCAATTGAAGTTAGAGGGGGGATTGTTAGTTGAAAGACTTATTGTGTATCGGAAATGTTAATCTAGATACAATTATGGGCGTTGAATCGTTTCCAGTTATCAACGGCGAATCAAAGATAGAAGGTCTTGAAATCAGATACGGAGGGTCTGCTTTCAACGTTTCTGTGAACAGCTCGATACTTGGCCTAAATTCTGGCGTTATGGCATCAGTCGGAAATGACAGCGATGGGATAATAGGCAATCTAAAAAATTATAATGTTGATTATTCTAATCTGATTCTTCAAAACTCGCCTTCAGGAAGGATGTTTATAATAAACAAAGAAAACGACAGGATGTTCCTCTTCTATAAAGGTGCTAATGATAAATTTGAAAAAAACATGGTAAACTATCAAGTTTTTAAGGAATATAGATTTGTCCACGTTTCCCCCACAAAACCCGAAATTGCTGAGCATGCTATAAAAATTGCAAAAGAGAATAGCAACGTTGTAAGTTTTGATCCGGGAGAGCAACTATGTTACTCTAACTCTGAAGAAGTATTAAGAATTATTAAAAATGTTGACTTTCTTTTTGTCAACAGGCATGAACTTTCAGCTCTTTTAGGTTCAAGTGATATAGAAGAAGGGGGGCAATACCTAAAGAAAAGAAAAGCTAAAAATGTCATAATCAAAGCTGACAAAAACGGCGTTTATTATTTTGGTAAAACTTATATTCATGAAAAGGCATTTCCGGCGAAGGTAATTGATCCTACAGGTGCAGGGGATAGCTTTTCCTCCGCTTTTATTGCTAACTACCTAAAAACTTCCGATATCAGAAGTTCATTAAGGTATGCAAATGCAGCTGCAAGTTTCTGTGTCCAGAGTTATGGCGCCATATTGAAAGTTAAAAAAGAAGATATTGAAAAATTATACAGGAGTAGATTAGATGGATAAAAGGGTTATAGATATTGCAGAGGATATAAAAAAAATGAAGATAAGAGGAGCTGCTAAAATAGGGAGAACTGTTGCAGAGGCCCTAAAAATAGAGGCGGAAAACTTTAGTGGAAATGATCCAAAAGAATTTGTCAAAGATATTAAGAAAACTGCTAGATATCTTATTTCCACAAGACCAACTGCAGTATCGCTTGAGAATGCCCTTAGATATGTTTTAGTTGAACTTGGGAAGGCATACAAAAATGGAGAGAATGTCAAAAATCTAAAAATTATTGTATCAAAAGCTTCTGATGAATTTTGTGAAAATTCAAATCTTGCGCTTGAAAGGATAGCTGAAATTGGATCAAAACGTATAATGGACGGAGATGTCATATTCACTCATTGTAATAGCTCTATGGCTCTTGGAATTATAAAGAAAGCCCATAGGGATGGAAAGAAGATAAAAGTTTATGTCAATGAAACAAGGCCAAGGCTTCAAGGGTTAATTACTGCTAAGGAGCTTTTGGACGAAGGTATCGATGTCACGTTAATCGTGGATTCTGCTGCTAGGATATTCATAAAGGAAGCTGACCATGTAATTATTGGAGCAGATGCCGTAACAGCAAATGGCGCCGTTGTTAATAAAGTAGGTACTGCTACACTTGCCTCAATTGCGCACGAAGCAAGAGTAAAAGTAATCGTTGCCGCAGAAACTTACAAATTTAATCCTCAAACTTACTGTGGAGAATTAATTGAAATTGAGGAGAGAGACATCTTTGAAGTCATTTCAAAAGAGGATTATGAAAAACTAAAAGGACTTAAGGTAAATAATCCGGCCTTTGACATCACGCCCCCAGAGTTTATAGATATGATAATTACTGAAAAAGGACTAATAGCACCACAAGCAGCAATTTGGGTGTTGAAAGAAACGTACGGATTAGGACTATTTGATAAGGAGCCTTGGGAGGATTAAATTTATAAATTGTTACAGTTCTTTTTAGATTACGCCTTGGTGGCTCAGCCTGGCTAGAGCGGCTGACTTGTAATCAGCAAGTCGGGGGTTCAAATCCCCCCCAGGGCTTCATAACTTAGTTGTAAAGCATTAGGCTGTTTTTAATAAAAAAAATAAAATTATTGCAAATTAATTCCTTTTTTTGATATCTTCGGCTGTTTTTATCAGAGTTAGTGCTATTGCTTGGAGTATCACATCGTCATACATTGCCAAGCTGTGAAGAAGATCCTTATGTGTATCGTAGTATGAAATAATCTTCATCTCAAACTCACTGTATTTTTTCTCCATAATACCATTCCTAAGCGTTCACATCCTTTAGTAAACTTTCTGCCTTCTCTTCTTCAATGATCTTGGCTCTGTATACGCCTTTTACACGTTCAAGGTACCCCTTCAATTCATTCGTGACTGCTCTTACCTTTTCTGAAGTCTCTTCCTTATCAAAGCATGAAAAGGTGAAGCTGCATTCTTTGGTGTAGCTTATTGCATAATCTATTGACTTTATCATTTCTGAAAGATCGTAGGTATCATAGTCCTTTAGCTCCTCTAGCGAAAGCATAGGCAAAATGCCCGCACAATCATTTTTACAAACATCCAAATTTTTTGTCAAAGTTTTTTCCCTCCTTACTTACTACTTACTTACTATACTTACTATACTATACCCGCAGTAATGCAGATCTTTTCTTTTAGTTCATCATTTGTCATGCCAAGGCTTTTGGAGAAGTTACTAAGAAGGTGCTCATCGTTTACTACTTTTTCAATTCCATGCTCGGAAATCCTCTTCTTGATGTGGGGCCACATCTTCTGTTCCCAGATATCCTTGCGCTCTTTTTCGCTTAAATTCTTAGAAATAGGCGTTTTATGTATTTTAATTGGCTCTAATTTTTCTTTTGCAATATTATCGCTTTCTCTCTTATTTATTTCATCTAATTCAGCCTTAGCTTCCGCTGCTTCCAATAAAGCCGCATTTAAGCGCTCCTGTGCTAATTCTTTTTCAGTTTTGCAGGATTTTACGTAAGTTTCAATAGATATTATTATAGTATCAGTTAGACTTCTCTTAGATAACTTTAAGGCCTTCTCTAACAACTCTTCTGGAATCCATGCCTGGGCCAATTTCTTTCCATAGCGGAACTGGCTCTTAGGCGTCGTAAAAACACCCCAAATTACCAAAAAAGTGTAGTGTCGTGTAGTATAAAATGGGCCAAATTGTAAGTAACCCGATGCATTTTTTACTTACACAAGTGCGAATTGTAAGTATACTGTAGTATAAAATACTGCAAAAGTGTAAGTAAAACTGGGTCAAACTGTAGTATGCAATCACGACGACACTCTGGAGTTTGCTGTGTTTTCCAGTAGCTTTGAATATGCAAGATTTTCAAAGAAGCAGCTAGAGATCTTCTCACGAGCTTTTTTCAGAATATCAAACTCGTTTGGCCTATTCGAATTAAAATTTTTTATTTCAGAACAGTCTTTTATCGAATCAATGGAACTTTCTTCTTTCACCTCCTTTTCAGCTTGTCTTAGACATACAAGACGGGAAAGCTCGTTAATTGAGATCCCGTGCTTGCTGCATATTTCCTTTTTTATTTCTTCGTGGGCCATTTTTCATGCACCTTTTAGGGAGGGTTTAGGCAGGTGGTGGAGTTAGAGGTAGTGGACGATTACTACTTCTCTTCTGCCTTTGCCTTCATGATCTATTGGCCTTGGAAGATTAAAGGGATTTGCGAAGGAATATCGGATTTTAGAATACTTGAGAGAAAGATATTTTAGAAATAACTCTATTTTTAGGGCCAGAATTTAATTAATTTTTACTTGTGGCATTAGCAAAGAGAGAAGAGTGAAAGAAAAATAAGTTGGCCTTAATTTTAGGGCCAAAGAAACTTATATAAGTGGAATAAGATAAAAATCATTTTGATATTAACTTATTAACATGATTTATTTTAACGATGGAGGATTATAATTGACCTTAGATATAAAGACACTTGAAAATTGGCTCTGGGAAGCTGCTTGTAAAATTAGAGGTGACATAGACGCACCAAAATTCAAAGATTTTATCTTACCCATAATTTTTCTAAAGAGATTATCTGATGTTTTCGACGATGAGGTCAATAAACTTGTTGAAAGCTATGGTAATAAAGAACTGGCCCTAAAATTAATTGAAGAAGATCATGGGCTTGTTAGATTTTACCTTCCAAAGGAAGCTAGATGGAATTATATTTCTAAGCTAACAACAGATGTTGGTGAAAATCTTACAACAGCAGTAAAGGCAATTGCAAGAGAGAATCCGAAACTCCAAGGTGTTATCGACTCAAAGGATTTCAATGAAACTGCAGCAGGCCAGCGTGTCATAAGCGAAGACAAGCTTAAGTCACTAATAGATGTACTAGGAAGGTATCGGCTTGGCCTAAAAGATGTTGAGCCGGACATACTTGGAAGGGCATATGAATATCTCTTGAGAAAATTTGCAGAGGGTAGTGGCCAGAGTGCAGGAGAGTTCTATACCCCAAGAGAAGTTGGGATCCTTATGGCCAATATACTAGATCCCGAGCCAGATGTAAGATTATATGATCCATGCTGCGGATCAGGTGGACTTCTAATCAAATGCTATCTTAAATTTAAGGCCAAAAATGATGAATCAAAAACTTTAAGATTTTATGGGCAAGAGATACTTCCTTCTACATTTGCAATGGCGAAAATGAATGTCTTTATTCATGACATGGAAGCAGATATCTCTCTTGGAGATACTATGCACAATCCTGCCTTTACAACTTCTGATGGATCTCTTGATACCTTTGACATAGTAACAGCAAATCCCATGTGGAATCAGAAGTTTGATCAATCTACATATGAAAATGATCCATTTGAGAGATTTAGTCTTGGATTTCCCCCAACAAGCAGCGCAGACTGGGGTTGGATACAGCATATGTATTCTTCTTTGAATGAAAAAGGAAAAATGGCTGTTGTCCTCGATACAGGAGCAGCTTCTAGAGGAAGCGGGAATCAGGGAAGGAATAGAGAGCGAGACATAAGAAAAGAGTTTATTGATAGGGACTTAGTTGAAGCGGTATTCCTTCTCCCAGACAATTTATTTTATAACACAAGTTCCCCTGGAATAATTCTTATATTGAACAGAAAGAAGAAAAGACAAAATGAGATTTTGTTGATTAATGCTTCAGATAAGTTCACAAAAGGAAGGCCAAAAAACTTTATTGATGAAACTACGCATGTTCCCTTTCTTTCAAATATTTACCATAACTGGGTTGAAGAGGAAGGAGTCAGTAAGATCATAACTAAGGAAGAGGCAATAAAAAACGATTACAATCTAAGCCCTTCAAGATATGTTTCAAAATCAAATGGAAATGATGTCTTATCAGTAGAAGATGCTTATGTCCTAGTGAGTGAGGCTGAGGAAGAAAGGCAAGAGGCCGATAAAAAACTTAGGGATGTATTGAATAAGCTGGGGCTTGAATAGATGGAAAGGATAATATCTCAAGATTTCAAAGAAACTGAAATTGGCCATATACCTAAAGATTGGGAAGTCGTGAGACTTGGAGATATTGCGCATATAAGACAAGGTAAAACACCAAAAAGAACTGAATATAACGATTACAAAGGATTTCGAATCATCAAAGTAAAAGATTTTTCGGACAATAGAAATGTTTCATTTGAGGTTACAGGAGAAAGAAGCTATGTAAATAAGGAATTAGGCGACAATTATCTACTCCAAGAAGGAGATATACTTATTTTATCAGCTGCGCATTCAAGTGAAATAGTTGGACAAAAAATAGGATACGTAAACAAATTACTTACTTCAAAGAATTATTTTGTATCTGAATTACTGCGTGTTAGAGCATACAAAGACAAAATGTGTTCTAAATATATATTTTATATCTTAAATAAATGTAGTACTAAGGATCAAATAAAAACTCAAGTTAAAGGCGTTCATCTTTATTCTTCAAATCTCTCCAATATTTTAATTCCGCTTCCTCCACTTTCAGAACAAACGGCAATTGCCAATATACTTTCTACAGTTCAAGAAAATATAAAAAAAACTGAAGCTGTAATTAATTCTACAAATGAACTAAAGAAATCACTTATGAATCATCTTTTCACTTATGGGCCAGTTTCAATAAATGGGGCAGAAAAGATTAAACTAAAAGAAACAGAGGTAGGACTAATACCTGAAGAGTGGAATGTTGTTAGACTTGGTGATCTATTTGAAATACAACAAGGCATTACTCTTTGTCGTGAGCCAAGCCCAGACAAATTCTTAAAACCTTTTTTAAGAACTTCAAACGTTTTCTGGGGTAAAATTGATTTGTCTAACTTAGATAGTATGTATTTTTCTGAAAAACAGCTACAATCTCTTACTTTAAAATCTAAAGATTTGCTCATTTGTGAAGGAGGCGACATTGGTAGAACAGCAATGTGGAACGAACAAATAGCTGAGTGCTGTCATCAAAATCATTTGCATCGATTAAGAGCGAAGAATGATCTAGAGACATTACCAGAATTTTATATGTATTGGATGCAATTTGGGATGTTAATTAGGGGGTTATATTCCGAGGAAGGTAATAAAACTACAATACCAAATCTGTCACGTTCTAGATTAAGTAATTTTCTAATTCCACTTCCTCCTCTCCCAATCCAAAAGCAAATAGCAGATATTCTTT
>JBAYOH010000003.1:0-57900 GCA_041678455.1 Methanofastidiosum sp. | reverse complement strand
TTCAATATACAGATCAAGCGCTCTTTCAATATCTTTCCCAATTATCATCGTCAAAGGTCTCAAGTCTCCTTTATCGGCCTTTTCCAATGCGGAGTAATATGCCCTTCTTTCTTCTTTTCTTAGTATGGCTGGAGGAAATCCACTTCTCATTAGTCTTAAATTCATAAGAAGTCGTGCCAGCCTCCCATTCCCATCAATAAATGGGTGTATTCTCACAGTATCATAGTGTATTTTAACTGAGGAATAGATCGCATCAATCCCTTTGTCCTGATTGTTTAGCTCTTCATATACTCTTTCCATTAATACCGGGACATCTCTCCACTTTGGAAGTTTTAACTCTGAGCCCTGTATAAATACGTTTGAACGCCTGTAAAATCCGGCGTTTTGTGGATTTATTTTATCAAGAATTAAGGCATGAAGATTTAGAACATCTATTTCTGTTATATCTTCACCTTTACCTGCAATTTTTTCTATTAGTTCGATTGCCTCTCTATGATTTGTTGCTTCAAGGTGCTCTTCTAAAGATTTACCGCTTATTGTAATTCCTTTTCTTATTACAAGCCATGTCTCGCGTAGCGTAAGCCTATTCCCTTCTATAGCATTTGAATGGTAACTCATATCGATTTCAAACTTATCTCTTATAGTATTTAGAACATCTTCGGACAGAGGCCTTAGATTGTTTAGTGTCTTGAATTTATTTTCTAGCCTCTCTTTAAGATCGTTATCTAGCCACTTGCCATAATCGATTTGAAGGAGGATATTCTCTGATTTTGCATACTCTTCAGCCTCTTTAAGAGACGGGAAGTATTTCAGGACTTTTTGCATGACTTTGTTACCTTTTCTTTTACTTTCGACTAACTCGTAATAGTAACTGTTGCCTTTACTCTTTTTTCTGATAAAAGCCATAATAAATGTAGTGCCTACTAATATTTAAAATTTACTGATTTTATTACCCACTACAATAATATAAGGGCTTTTTAAAATTTAATAAGAAAAGAAAATTAGCAAAAAATAAAATAATGTTTTAGTTTATGAGTCTGTGTATGTTGTTACCAAGACTTCTGTTCTTTCATCGCTTCCAGAACCCACAGTATAGGTAATAGTAAAGGTTCTAGTGGTACCTCGGTTTGGAGTGAATCCACCACCAGGTGTAACAGTAACTGTGTCTACACTTTCTTTTTCAATTACTTTTTCAGAAGTCCCAATTGTTAGATTTCCTCCAGGATTAGCTACAACTGCACTTCCATTTCCTTCTTTTAATGTGATAGGAGATCCGCTAGTGTTTTTAAATACCACATAGTAGTTTACTCTATCATCCGTCATGGAAACAAGTTGTAATCCACTACCAAGTGCACCACTGCTCTGTTCTTGGACTGACTTCTGAGTCTGCGTCTGGAAAGATCTAAACCAAATAAAGTATGCTCCAACGGCTGCTACTGCTACTGCGACCAATAACATGACCGCAATAACTGGTGATACAGCCTTCCTGTGTTTTCTAAAAAATTTCATCATTTCATCATCTCCATTAATACATGGACAATGATAAATTGCTTTGAATTGTTTTTAAGTGTTTCGGTAATCTATGTTAAATTCGCAATAATTATAGATATCAATAATTAAATTCCAATTATAACAAATTAAATTGCGATAAATTTAAATAGTATCAGATTTAATTCCTCTTCATGAAAGATATTGATCAAAAGATTATAGATGTCATGAGAGAAAATGCGAGAATCTCAATAACTGACATCTCAAAAATCACAAATATTCCAGATACCACTATTCACTTCCGCTTAAAAAAGCTGAAAAATGTCCTAAATTACAGATTAACTCTAAATCACAAAAAACTTGGTGAAACTTACTACATCATTGAAATAGTCCCAGAAACTTATGCAATCGACTCAATCACAATAAAAAAGGCTGAGGATCTATTCGAAAGATTGAGAAAAATGGAGGGGATATTGTTCGCAGTAAAACTCAAGGATTCATTCATGCAGATAGGAAAGTTCTGCGCCATATACTCAGGTACAGACAAACCAAAGCTAGACCTCCCTGGGATAAAAGTTGCAACAATAAGCGAAATAGATAAAATCTGGGGTGAGATCGCCCTATGCTCAAAGAGCTAGAACAGAACCACATACTTCTTCTAGGGGAGCCAGAAACTGGAAAGGAGTATTTTGGCAAAGAATTAATCAAGGGCGATTTAATCTATGTCGGTATAGACAAAAGCCCCATAGAAATTAGAGAACTCTTCAAGCCTAAATTCATTATAGATTGCTATACTGAACGGCTTGGCATCAAAAGCTCTGAAAAATACCATATCACTTATGCATATGATCTAGATGAGATAATACGAAATATCTTCATGGCAAGGGAGGAGACTGGGAAACACACGACAGTAATCATAGACTCCATATCGCCTTTGATAGTTACATTGGGTCTTGTTCCCGTATATAGGTTTCTCCAGAGATTATTTGCAATCGGGAGAGAAAAAAACGCTAGAATAATAATCCTTCTCCACAAAGGCATGCACAAGGACGAAGTGGAGATATCAATAAGACACCTAGCCGAAGCTACATTATTTCTAGAGCGGGTCGTTGAAATGGGCGAAGAGATATTCTATGTCGATTTTGGTAAGCTTTATAGCGGAAACTATAAAAGAATAAAGTATCGGATAGATAATAATAAAGTAATATTTGATAGATTCACAATATAAGGGATTCCATGGTAGACGTACTATTTTTAGGCATTGGAACAGCCATACTACTATTTTTCACGGTAGAGATTATCACATTCATTTTATTTAACACAACAAACGACTACAAGTCAAAAACAATGTATTTTATCATGGGACAAACTTTTTCCATAATGGGGTATCTTCTTCTATTCATATTTATCTTAAGCTCGTCAGATATTCTAAACGCGCTTTTGAAGTTCTCGCCTGCGTCATACCCTGAAATTGCTAGATCATCAAGTATTCTAATCTCAATTTTTCTCTACACAATCCACATCATACTCCAGTTCAAATACAACCTTGAAGAAAATGATCAGAAGAATCAATATATGATTTACCTGATAATTGGTGTCTTAGGGTATGTCTTTTATCTTTACGGGCTTATGGCGGGGGTGAGGTAATGGGCAAGACATCACAGAGTATGCTTAATGCATCAACCATAATGTTTGCGGTATCCCTATTTTTGGCACAGTATGCGCTCATATCAAATTATATATACAAAGAATCGTTATCTGTTTTCCTATTAATATCAAGCATACTCTTCATGGGATCATTTATTACCGCATTTAAATCCTCAAAACTAAGGGAGGAAAATATAAGGAAGGAAGCATTTATTAACACATCTTTTAGTGTATTTATATTAGGGCTTGTAATAATGATACTTGCATTTTTCCTAGTTACGTTAAGAATATAGGTGAGAATATATGGAAGATAGGGTAAAGACAGGAATTAAAGGTCTTGATGAACTAATAGGCGGAGGCCTCCCAAAAAGCTCATCAATATTGTTGTCTGGTGAGGCAGGAACAGGAAAGACTATATTTTCCCTGCAGTATATCTACTCCGGTGCCAAGGACTTTGGCGAAGCTGGCATTTATGTAACGTTTGAAGAAAAACCTGAGGAGCTTAGGAGAGAAGCGCTCCAGTTTGGGTGGGATTTAAAAAAGTACGAAGATCAGAAAAAGATCGCCATACTTGACGCTGCATCGCTTCGGGTTGGAGTTCCAACAGATGAAAATTTTTACGTCAAAAGTGATGTCGACATAAAGTCTCTTCTTTCAAAATTATATGAGATAGCTATGGACATAGATGCAAAAAGAATTGTCATAGACTCGCTCCCTGCATTTTTCTTTTCAGATGAACCTGAAAAAATGCGTGATGATATCTACATGATGGGTAGGGTTCTAACAGAGACAAATGCAACTTGTATTTTGATAACTGAGATAATAAATGGTAAAGGGTATTCTAGATTCGGATATGAGGAGTTCATAACAAGAGGGGTCATCACAATGCATCTTGTGGAAGGTGAGAAGACCATGCCTAGGATGGCAGAGTATAAGAGGAGCATATTCATCAGAAAGATGAGGGAGACAAATCACAAGATAAAACAGTACCCATTTTCTATATCAAAAGAGGGCATAGTCGTTTACCCGCAGGGAGAAATATACTAGTCCTTGTGATCCATATGATAGCTGTACCAGATACATCCGTTGTTGTCGACGGTAGATTTAAAGCCCTTTTGCGTGACGCTGATTTTGCTAAAGAATTAGAAAGAATTGTTATAGCCGAAGCTACAGTTGCCGAAATTGAGCATCTGGCAAACGAGGGAAAATCCTCTGGTATATCTGGCATTTCAGAGTTAAAGGCTATATTCAATATATCAAGAGAGATATTCGTACCTTTAGAATACTACGGCAGGAGGCTAACAAGATATGAGATAGCAGGTGCAAAAAAGGGAGACATTGATGCCGTAATCAGGGAAGCCGCAATGGACCTAGGCGGCACCCTTATCACAGGGGATTTAATACAGAAGGATATTGCCGAGGCCAAAGGGGTACAGTCTATTTTTCTAAAACCATATAAAAAAGTAAAACTTAAGATCGAAGATTTCTTTGATTTAGAAACTCTTTCTGTTCATCTAAAGGATGGGATAACACCTGCACGAAAAAAAGGAAAGCCTGGCACAATAGCCCTAGAAAAGTTTGATAGAGTTTACAGCGAAGATGAGCTAAAAGAAATCTCTCTTAATATCTTAGAGCGGGCAAAAACTACAAAGGACAGCTTCATTGAGCTTGACGAAAAAGGTGCAAGCGTTGTCCAGTTGCAAGAATATAGGATAGTCATCACCTCACCGCCGTTTTCAGATAGATTTGAAATAACAGCTGTAAGACCGGTAAAAAAACTCACACTTGAAGAGTATAATCTGCCTGAGCAGCTAATGAAGAGGCTTGAAACTGCAGAAGGCATTCTTATTGCAGGTGCACCTGGGATGGGCAAGTCTACATTTGCCCAGGCCATAGCAGAATTTTATGCATCTTTAGAAAAAATAGTAAAGACTATGGAAAAGCCAAGGGATCTAAATGTCCAGCCTGAGATAACTCAGTATACCGCTTTAGAAGGCAATATGGCAAAAACTGGGGATATCCTGCTTTTGGTAAGGCCAGACTTCACAATCTTCGATGAGATGCGGGTCACAAATGATTTCAAGATTTATGCTGATATGAGATTAGCAGGTGTTGGCATGGTCGGTGTTGTCCATGCGACAAAGCCTGTTGATGCTATACAACGTTTCATAGGAAGAATTGAGCTAGGTATCATCCCACAGCTTATAGATACCATTATCTTCATAAAAAACGGAGAGGTAAATTCTGTTTTAGAATTAGAATTTCTTGTGAAGGTGCCCCACGGCATGAGCGAAGCTGACCTTGCAAGGCCAATAGTTGAAATAAAGGACTTCTACACAAAGACGCCTCTCTATGAGATTTACACATATGGGGAGCAGGTCGTAGTCATGCCGCTTAAGGCCAGGAGAAAAGAAACTTCTCCCATGAAAAAATTGGCCTTATCCAAGCTAAAGGAAAAATTAAACGCCGAGCTTGGGATACAATTTGATCTAGAGGCAGTTTCAGATTCCAGGATTGCACTATACTTAAAAAATGACGACATCCCTTCAATAATCGGCAAGGAAGGCAAGAACATAAGGGCACTTGAAAACGCAATAGGATTTTCAATTGATGTAAGGCCAATGGAAAAGACTCAAGAGAAGGGGAAAAAGGGCAGAATCCCGGTAGATGTAGACTTCAGGGAAAAATATGTTCTCATAAATGTTGAAAAAAAGTTTGCCCGTAAAAACATCAAGATATTCTTAGAAGATGAGTATCTTGAAGAGATTAATGTTCCAAAATCTGGAAAAATCAAGATATCAAACAAAAATCCAATCGCCGAGCAGATCGAAGATGGAATTTTAAATGGTAAAAACTTATATATAATACTATAAAATCCGATTTGGGACCAGTGGCCTAGTGGATATGGCGATAGCCTCCTAAGCTATAGGTCGGGGGTTCGAATCCCCCCTGGTCCGTTGATTTTTAATTATATATTTTTGTAAATATTTTTTCTATGACCTATATGAGTTATATTAATAACTTTACTTTGATCATTAATATCCGCTATAACTCTATAGTCTCCAACTCGAAGCTTATAATCTTCTCTACTTGCTAATTTTTCAAAATAGTGATGTGGATTATCTTTTGCAGGATAATTTTACAGTAAATTCTGCTTATATTTTCTGATAAACTATTAAGAAAATCAATAGCATCATAATCAAATTTAATTAGATATATCTACTTTGAAAATATTTCAAAGTTAAAAAAGTTTCCTGACGTTCGAATATTATAATCCAAGCCTTAATCTTGCTTCTTCTTCTGTTAAAAAATAGCCTTTTTTTATCCTTTCTCTTGCCTTTTCAATCGCTTCGATAGTTTCTAGGCTTAGTTCTTTATTATCCTTACAGTTCTTTACAATATACAAAATTTTTTTTATAACTTCGTCATAGCTTTCATTTTTATATTCTCTAAATAAATCTATTTCCTGCTTAGTTTCTTCATGGATTTTGATAGTAGTGGCCATAACAACACCTGTATACTTTGGTATACTTAGGTATATAAAATTATTGGAAGCTGCGCCATTATATATTTGATTACAATTTCATTCTGGAGGCATAATAAACTGAAAGTTCGTCTCTTATTTTTTTAATCTATTAAAATAATATCGCTCTCCATTTCCTAAAATGAAAAAATTTCCTTCTTCCTAATCTTTTCTTGATTCTTCAATTGAATAGATATATGTCTGACTTGTAAGAGCCAACATGTCTTCCTTCAAATCATCCGTGGCCTCTTTTATAATATTCGATAAAAGTGAACGAAACTCTTCAACAGTCAAATCTTTTATTTTTGTTTTAAATATTGGAGGAATATACCCACAATCCTGAATTTCTTTTAGAAATTCTTCCTTATTCATATAGATAATTCGCCGTTATCTAAATCTTTCTATATTTTGTCTAATTCCTTTAAAATACGTCTATCTACATCATTCATTTTAAGCCCCTTTAGCTTAATTTTCAAATATATTAATCTTTTCACCTTAGTTTTTGTTAGCGGTAACATAAAATCTTTTATTAGAATTAGTGTTCAATTCGAATCAACCAAAATTATATAAATGTACCCAATTTCTTTAGCTTGGGAGCCAATGCAGTATAATTTCTCGAAGGGTACAAAAAAATTTTTTGGCTCCCCCAAAAACTAATACTTATAAGTATTAACTTCTAAGGACAATATATGCCTTGGAGTTTAAAGTTTGGAAGTATACTAGGTATCCCGATAGAGCTTCACATCACGTTTTTGCTGCTTCTTTTGATTTTTTCGATTTTTGGATTCATACCTTTGCTAGTAATTGTCCTGTTATTTGCTTCAGTTTTAGTGCATGAGCTGGCACATTCTCTAGTTGGAAGGCATTATGGCGCTAAGATTAAAAAGATTACCCTTCTGCCGATAGGGGGGGTGTCTCAGATGGAGGCAATACCAAAGAGGCATGAGTTTGCAATTGCAGTCATCGGCCCTCTTACGAGCATAGCTCTGGGCGCAGTATTATTCTTATTTGGATCTCTTTTTGGGCTCAACATGCATTTTGACCTCAACTGGGTCGAGTTAACTTCATTAAAAGATATAGTTAGAATTGTGATGTCCCTAAATTTCTTGCTTGGTTTATTCAACATAATACCTGCATTTCCGATGGACGGGGGCAGAGTATTAAGGGCATTCTTGGCTACAAAGATGGACTACCTAAAAGCAACTGAGATTTCTGTTAGGATAGGCCAAGGCCTTGCAATAGTCTTCGCATTTGTCGGTGTTTTGTATAATCCATGGCTTATCATAATTGCTTTTTTCATATACATGGGGGGCATGGGGGAATATCAGTCTACCCAGATGTCATCGGCACTCAAAGGGATAAAGGTAAAAGACCTAATGGTGAAAGATGTAGTTACTGTCTCGCCAAACGATACCTTGGAAGACTTTGAAAAGCTCCTGATTGAAAAAAGGTACAAAGGTTATCCTGTTGTTTTTGATGGCAATCTTTTAGGGATCATAACAATAAATGAGCTTCTATCTGTTCCAAGGATTAAATGGATCGATACTAAAGTTCAAGATGCCATGATGAAGGATATAATCATTGCAATCCCCGATATGGAAGTATTTGAACTCCATACAAAGCTTACAGCAAAAAATCTTGGGAGGGCCCCAGTCCTTGAGAACGATAAGCTTATCGGATTCATATCAAAAACAGATATACTCAGATTTTCCGAAATACTTATGCTAAAGAGGATGTAAATGAAGGAATTTCTCAAAGTAGGGGATACTAACTACATAATTCTTGGTACTGCCCATGTCTATGAGAAGAGTGTCATTGAAGTCAGGGAAACCATAAGGGAAGAAAAACCTGATATAGTTGCTCTTGAGCTAGACCCTGCGAGGCTTGATGCACTACTTCACAATGACGATAGAAAGCCAACGCTTCGTGAGATGAAAGATTTTGGTTTTAAAAATGCACTTTTGCTATTGTTTATGTCGTATCTCCAGAAGAGGATATCAAGCGATACAGGGATTATGGCGGGAAGGGAAATGATTGAGGCCGCTGTAGAAGCTAGATCTTTAGGTATACCTGTAGCATTAATCGATAGAGACCTTAGAATAACAATACAGAAACTCTTAGAGAAAGTTGGATTCAAAGAAAAAGCCATGATTTTAAAAGATGCAATTTTACCTGACAAAGAGTATTCAATTGATTATGTCTATGAAAATCCAGTAGAGTTAATCGATGAAATCAAGGATAGGTACCCCTTCATATATGAAGTGCTTGTGGATGAGCGTGACAGATTCATGGCAGAAAACTTAAAAAGAATACAGAAGGAAAAGGTTTTAGCTATCGTGGGAGCAGGTCATGTTTCTGGGATAATAAGGTACTTAGGTGAAGCGTATGTATAATTTTACTAAAAAAGAAGTCATTGAGCTATTAGTTGCCTGGGCAGCATTGTCAATTGCATTTGGATTTGCATTCAGCGGTGGTGCATTTGCATTGAGTAGTGTCAACAAAATGATATTTTTTATCTCATCTCTCCCGAAATATTTTGTGATAGTGGGCGCTGCTTTTTTGCTTCATGAGCTCTCTCATAAATTTACTGCTATTAAATATGGATATCCTGCCCAGTTTCATCTTTGGCAGATGGGGCTATTGCTTGCTTTAGTGATGTCCTTTGCCCTGGGGGTAGTGTTTGCAGCACCCGGCGCAGTTTACATATATGGCTTGACAGATGAGAAGAAGGATGCAAAGATTTCTCTTTCGGGACCTCTTGCAAATATGATAGTTGCAGTCTCTACTCTTGGGCTGTATAGGTTCACATTCATCCCTTTACTTGCGCAAGTTGCATATGTCAGTGCGTTTATCGGGGTATTCAACCTTTTACCATTCGGACCTCTAGATGGGACAAAGATATTCCGTCATGAGAAGATGTGGTGGATTGCACTTATGGCGATCGGCGTTATTATAATATTGACTATATAAGAAGTCGAGAAGAAAGTTTTCCTCCCCACACAACATCAAGATAGCCTTTCGGGTCGGTGTCACCTTCGGTGCTGATTAATAAAATTTCTGAATCCTTCCCAATTTCTAGATCTTTCTTTATATACATTAGGACTCCAAGACTAATTGCACCACTTTCCCCAGAAATTATCTTTTTTTCGCCTTTCAAAGGGTTCCCCAACACCCTTATTGAAAGTGCAGATAGCTCATCCTTACACGAAACAAAGACATCTGAATAGTCAAGTGAATATCCCATGCTATTGGATTTGGGATACCACATGACAATCCTGCCATTATGGTTGAAAGATCCCCTTTTGCCCTGTGAGGACTTCCATCATTTATTTGAATTGATTCATAAAAACAAGCCGCATTATCCGGTTCAACAATAATGGACACCGGCCTTTTCTTCCCATAGATTGAGTCGAAATAGCCAACACCTGCTTGGAGAATTATATGAGTTGGCATAACGCCACCATTTTCTTTTATCTCTTCTATTGCTTCATCAAATAGCACAGTATAGCCTTGCATGATCCATCTTGGTATGTCTTGATACCCTTTCCAAACAGTATCAGATATTATCTGCCAACTTTCATTTTCACCGTCTCTTGCCATCTTTTCTACAGCATCGTCATAGTTCCCTTCTATTACAACAGCTTTAGCTCCAGTCTTTTTTATTGCTTCAATTCTCTGAGGAACTGTACCTTTTGGTAAATAAATAACGGCCTTCTGTCCAAGCTTCATGAAAGCCCATACAACATCAACCCATGATTTCTGTCAGTTGCAGCAGAAAATGTCAATTCACCAACCCTTCCTTAAAAGAGGGAGAAAATATTTCGGACATGGAAATACTCCTGCCGGCCATTTTTTTCTAATGGCTTATAAATTGCATAGATTCCGCCAAGCGACTTAAATGAATTTAGGCCAAATCTATAGGATTCATCCTTCACCCATATCTTTCCAACGCCAAGTTTTTCCAAAGATACCAAGGGCGTCCTACGATATTCTGACATACCAGAATAGATTGACCTTATCTTTTTTGCCACGTCAATAGAAACAAAATCAGTTGAAGTTTTCTCAATAGAGTGATCACGCGCCCTGTCATTAATTATGTATGATAAGTATTCACTCATGCTCAATTCTTACCCCTTCATCAGTTGTTTTAGTTCTGATGGGTATACCTCCGGCAATTCTGATGGCAGTCTCAACTTCTCTCTGTTTGTTTGGTGCTAGCGCATACATGCACCCGCCGCCACCTGCACCAGTTATTTTTGCACCAAGCGCTCCAGAAATCCTTGATGCAAATACAAGTTCTGATAATTCTTTTGTTGAAACGCCTATAGCTTCAAGGAGGCCGTTATTAATGTTCATCAAAGCACCCAGTTCTTTTAGGTCGCCGTTATCGCTTAATATTTTCTTTCCCTTGTCTGCTATCTCCCCCATGGCATCCATAATGTCATTAACGATTCCAGGATACTCCTCCTTCAATGCCTTTACTTTTTCAAGAAGAATCTTTGTGCTTCCCTTTTCTCCGGTGTATCCAACTATTAGGGGGAGATTTGGCGCGGAGAATCTTTCAATCTTTTCTTTCTTAAAATAAAGTCCGCCACCAAGAGCTGAAACGGCAGGGTCAATCCCGCTTGAACCCCCTTGGACTTCAAACTCAACTTCTTTTCCCATTCTTGCTATTTCCTCGTTTTTAAGTTTCATCTCAAGAAGCTCTGAAAGAAGTTTTAATGTTGGAACAACAACGGCAGCAGACGAGCCAAGCCCAGCACCAACAGGGATATCAGATTTTATGGATATCTCAAAGCCCTTCCTTGAACCATATTCATTGAATATCCGTTCTATAGCTGACTTAACATAAGATACCACAAATCCAGCCTTGCCGTAGTCAGTTCCTAAAAAAATCTCTTCCTCAGAAAATGATATACTTAGCCCCGGAATTTTAAGATCGTTTGCATGGATCTTGATTATTTTCTCATTCAATAGCTTTCCATCGGTATACGTACGTAAATCAATTGCCGAAGCTATTGCACCTTTCCCATAAACAACAGAATGCTCTCCGAACAAGATTATCTTACCTGGCGCAGATACTAGCATCTGATCCCCACCGAGCCATAACCTACTACAGCACTCCAATCTCCTGAAGTTTCATAGGAATTTGAATAATCTAAAATTCTTGCTTTTTTTGCGCCTAGCTCCCCCATAGAAGAAAGCATAACTGAAAGTGGGCCATAACCACATGTAGTATACCTCTTGGTATCTATAAATTTGTATAATCCATCTATATCAAAATTCTCGGCCATTTTGAGTATCTCCATGTCATTGTTCTTTATCCAGGAAAGAGTATCTTCCTTGTTCCCCTTTAAGGGATTATATCCAAATCGACTGCCATAGTGGACAAGGTCACTTGAAGCTATTACCCCTACAGATTCTTTGCTTGATTTAGCAATCGCCTTTCCTATATCAAGAGCCGTTTCTTTATCCTGAATCCCCATACATATCGGGACAAAAGTTGCATCTTCTTTGATGTACTGTAAAAATGGTAACTGTACCTCTATCGAATGCTCATATTTATGGGCAGAAGAATCGACCCCTATAAATCCTGATTTTTCAACTATCTTTGATGCAAGCTCTTCATTTATTTTTATTTCGCCAAATGGTGTTTCCCAAGAGCCTTTATCCATCAATGATACAGGAAGACCTAAACCGGTATGATTTGGTCCAAGAATGACAAAAGTTTCTGGTGGAGAATCTGATAAGTAGGAGTAGGAATAAGCTTGAGTTTTACCAGAAAAAACATACCCCGCGTGAGGGCACAGCACCCCAGCGTATTTCCCTTCGTCGATAAAATCAATATTCCTTTTTGCTTCTTCCATAAATTTTCCAATCATTTTTTGAAGCGTTGATTTATCTTTAGGATAAAAACTCCCGGCAACATAAGGGGGTCGATACATATTTAGTATTTTGACCTTAAATTTATATGCTTTTCTTATTAATTTATTTTTAGAATATTCAAGATTATTCTTTTAAAATTTCTATAAATGATAAAAAATTGAGGATTATCTTTAATCTTCATTAATTTTAAACTTCATTTTTGAGAGAAACATTTATAAGTAGCCAGCAAAGATTAAATTATAATCTAAGGCATCAGGACCCGTAGCCCAGCGGATAAGGCGACGGCCTTCTAAGCCGTAGATCGAGGGTTCGAATCCCTCCGGGTCCGCTTATGTTTATTCTAGCGGGGTAGGGCAGCTAGGAGTGCCCGGCGGGCTCATAACCCGCAGGCCAGTGGTTCAAATCCACTCCCCGCTACCAAATTTTTTTTTGAGAAAAATTATCTATTCATCAATCCATAAATAATAGCAATGTAACCTATGATGTTGATTATCAGATCAACTTCACTTCTTCCATAAAACAAAATTCTCAGCACACTCATAATAAATGGAATTGAAAAGAGTGAGAAACCGATTGCAAAGTATTTGTAAATATCCTTCTTTGCGCTTAGATACTTTAAGTAAGCCATTATAGATATTATTGCAGTAAATATCAGATTGATTAATATTGTCGACGCCACAATAATTGATTTTAATCCTGTTTTATAAATATTTCTAGTGAGTATTTCAGGATTTTTTATAAAATAACATTTTTTCATTGCAAATATAAAAAATTTTCGATTATTGTCCATATTATTAGCCACTTATCCAATAAAATCTTATTTCGGCTAATAACTCACCAAAACATTTTTAAATATTCAATTACATAACAATACGTCGATAATAAGTTCGGCAAAAAAATGGAGGTAAAAACGATGGCAAAGTCTATTGTAAAAGAAATTGACGGTAGGTTCGAACTTACCGAAACATTGCCTGATTCTCAGTTTTACAACTCAGACTTAGCGCCTGTGCCCTTTGCAAAAAGGACATGGGGATACTACGAGTACATTGCTATATGGATAGGGATGTCCGTATGTGTTCCAACATGGATGTTAGGTGCAAGTATGGTTGACGCTGGATTCAATTGGGCAATCGTCATTGGTACCATAGCTCTCGGTCAAATTATTGTATTGATCCCAATGGTTCTAAACTCCTTTGCAGGAACAAAGTACGGTATACCATTCCCTGTTTTCTTGAGAAGCGCATTTGGTATTTATGGGGCTAATATCCCGGCGTTGCTAAGAGCAGTCGTAGCCATAGGATGGTTTGGAATTCAGACAATGGTTATGGCCTTCGCAGTTGACGGTATTTTAGTTGAATTAAGCCCAACTGGATACGGTGCATTGACTGGAACTATACCCTTTTTCAACTTAAATGCACACACAGTCATATCGTTCCTTTTGTCTTGGTTAATGACCGTTGTAATCTGTTACTACTCTTCACCTAAGAAATCTGCACCTGGTGTAAAATGGTTAAATGATCTTTCAGCACCGTTATTACTCTTGATTGGAATAGGTTTACTCTGGTGGGGATACAAAGAAGCAGGTGGATGGGGGCCAATTTTAAGCCAGCCAACAACCGCATCTTGGGCGATATGGCCAGCATTCTTGACTGCAATGGTGGCATACTGGGCAACTCTAGCGATTAATATATCTGACTTGACTAGGTTTGCTAAAAATCAGAAAGTTCAGTATATAGGCCAGACACTTGGAATGCCAACAACAATGACCTTATACTCCTTCATAGGAGTTGCAGTCACATCTGCATCAGTTGTTATTTTCGGAAGTGCAATCTGGGATCCTGTAACTTTGATGATTAAAACTGGAAGCGTATTCTTCATTTACGTTGGATTAATATTTGTCATTCTAGCAACACTTACAACAAATATTGCTGCAAACATGGTTGCTCCAATTAACGATGTAATGCATGTATATCCAAAGAAACTAAACTGGGAAGTTACAACTATTATCATAAGCTTGATAGGTATACTAATGCAGCCTTGGAGATTCTTGGCAGATCCAAATGCATACATCTGGACATGGCTATTGGGATATGGGGCATTCCTTGGGCCTATTGCAGGTGTCGTTATAGCAGACTTTTGGCTTGTTAGGAAACAAACTATTAAGTTAGATGACATATACAAGAATAACGGATACTACGATTTCAAGAAGAATGCAAACCCCGTAATGACCGTATTGTTAGGAATATGCGCTATATTGATTGTGTACTTCTCAACTAAGGGATTAATACTTGGAACAGGATGGCCTTCATGGATTACAACAGCAGTATTAGTACTTGGTGTGTTGGGTTCAATATACCTTGGATACTCTAAAACACACGGGGTCAACATGATCGGTGCAGTTTCTCTATTCCTTGGAATAGTAGTTTCAATGGGATTACCCTTAATAGCACCAGCAACAGGGATGTGGACATGGTTCATAGGATTATTTGTTTCCTTGATACTCTACTACGTTCTATACCCCGCATGGTATGCAAAGGACTTTAGCCCTATACCAAAATAAAAAAATTTAATTTTTAATTTCTCTTTAATTTTAAGAAATCTTTTTAATATAATTGGATTTAAGATTTTATGTGGTTTTATGATTGAATACCTGTTAGTATTATTTGTTTTCATGATTTTTGGCATATGGCATTTAGCCACTTCAAAAGACTCATTTAAGAGAATATTTACATCAAAGTTTAGTTTAAGTCTTTCTTCGTATACATTGATAAGAATACCCGTTTCACTCTTATTATTGGGCCTTACTTTGTACTTTGTATTTTTATATAGGAAAACAACACCTGAGCTTTTTACCCCCATAAAAGGTCTAATCAGAATAGTTCCACCTCTAATTGCGATGTGGCTATCTTCCTATGTAACACTCCAAATATCTAAAGCAGATAGGCTGCCTCAATATTTTGGGGTAATGGACACTCCGAAGGTATTCTTCTATGAAGGCGCATATTCTATTTGTAGGCACCCTCTGTATTTTTCATGGTTATTGGCAGTATGGGGGTTTATAATTGCAAGCCCTTACCTCCTATACCTTGAATTTGCAATCCTAATTACAATTTTTGTTGTCCACATGTCCAAAGAAGAAGAAAAAGTTATGATTGCTTTGTTTGGGGAGCGTTACGTCGATTACACAAAGAGAGTACCATTCTTACTTCCGTATGGGCTCCTTAATAAAACTACCAACATGAAAAATTATCCAAAATGAATCAACAATAAAAAAAATAGAAGGGTTAACGCATGATTGAAGTTATCGTCTGGATTCTTTTGACATTGGCAATAGGATCAATTTCTGCAGTTATTGCCAAAAGGTATGGGGTAGAATATATTATTGGGATGTTTGCATGCTTTACAGTAGTTGCTAACATCATTGCATCCAAAATAGTAGTTTTTGGACCGTTTACAGTTCCTGCGGCCGTCTTAGTTTATTCGACTACATTTTTGTTGACTGATTTTCTTTCAGAATTATACTCCGAGAAGGAAGCAATCAAAGCGGTCTTTATCGGATTTATATCAAACATAGTACTTGTTATTTCAGTCTGGGTTGCAATTCAATGGCAGGCGGCCCCATTTTGGCAGGGCCAGGCAGCGTTTGAAACTATATTCGGGATAGTTCCAAGAATTGTTCTTGGGTCAATGATTGCATATTTAGTTTCTCAAAATCTTGATGTAAAGATCTTCATGTTTTTTAAGAATAAGTATCCAAAGCATCTCTGGCTTAGGAATAACGCAGGAACTATGATAAGTCAGCTTGCAGACACAGTTATTTTCATCACAATTGCATTTTATGGAACTGCCCCTATAGATATTCTACTGTCATTAGTTATAGGGCAGTATATAGTAAAATGGATTATAGCTGTTCTTGATACACCTTTTTTGTATATTGTAAAGTTCATTTACAATAAATATTAATTTCATTTCGATAAACCATTGATTTATATACTTTTAACTCCTAATAAGAATGGTAATGATATGGAAGAAGAAATTGATAGGGATATTGATGGAGTTCCAAAGGCAAGACTCAACAATAGAGATAGTATAATACTCGCAATAGTCTTAATAATTTTCATGTTTGTGGCATATATACTCTTCGTGTGATTGATACTATGGAACATATACCTAAATTCAAAATGTGGCTTGAAGACAAAGAAAAAAGATATATTTTGGGAAAGGGAACTGCTGATCTTTTGCTTAAAATTAAGGAGTTGAAATCCATCTCTGAAGCAGCAAACTTTTATAATATATCCTATGCCCACGCATGGAGGAAGATAAGGGCGATTGAAAAGAGTTCTGGTCAGGAAATTATTTCTAAAACTAGGGGTGGGAAAGGCGGAGGCCATTCAGAGTTGACACCATTTGGTGAAAAGATACTATCCGAGTATACCCAAACAAAAGAGTTTCTTGAGAAATGCATCAAAAACCTATAACTTTTCTATTATTTCTATAATTTTATTTATTTGGCCATAATTAATTACTGGTATTCCTTTATAATCTTGAATCTTATTAGAGATTAAACCCGATATGCAGAAAACTTCTTCCCTCAGATCTTTTAATACGTCATCTTCATTCCTTGCACAGAGAATTTTTGGGCATTTATAATCCCTAAAACCTTCAAGGATAAGGTAATCCGAATCAAACTTATTTAGGAAATCTTCTGTCTTTAGATCATAGTATAAGATTGCTTTACCCTCTGGATAAGCTAAACCAACACTTTTTGCACCAGAAGAGTGATGTTTGAATGTGTCAGTTCCTTCAGTCTCCAAAGAGAAGCTATCGATGTGGATACTTTTGGCGGATGAAACAGAATATCCTTCTTTGACCAGGGCATTGATAATTGAAGTTACAATTGTCGTCTTTCCGGATTTTTTAAAGCCATACACCCCAATTATTTTCATAAAGATAAAAAAAGTCCTTTCTTTATAAATTGAATCATGGCAAAATTTAAAAGTAGTTTTACAAGACAATGTATATGAATAAAATAAAGGTTGAGGTAAATAACATATCAAAGAGTTTTATTAATTCTGACGATGGGAAACCTCTGCCTGTAATCGAAGATCTTAGTTTTGATGTTTACGAGGGAGAATTTCTTTCCATAGTTGGATCTTCAGGTTGCGGCAAAACAACAATTTTAAGGATTATAGCAGGCTTGCAGCAAGCCGACACAGGTGAAGTTCTGCTCGATGGGGAAAAAGTAGAATCCCCTTCCTCAAAAAAAGGGATGGTCTTTCAAGAATTTGCACTGTTTCCATGGAGGACGGTCCAGAAAAACGTTGAATTTGGTCTTGAGTACAAGGGCATACCCCCTGAAAAAAGAAAAATGCTATCCAATAAATTTATTTCAATGGTAGGCTTGAGTGGATATGAGAACAGTTATCCCCACCAATTATCGGGGGGGATGAAGCAAAGAGTGGCGATTGCAAGGGCCTTAGTCAATGACCCTGATGTTTTACTTATGGATGAGCCATTTGGAGCTCTAGATGCACAGACAAGAAATAGTCTTCAAGACGAGCTCTTACGAATCTGGACTGAAACAAAAAAAACCATTATATTTATCACACACAATGTTGACGAGGCAGTTTACCTTGGAGATAGGGTTTTAGTTCTAACTAAAAGACCTGCAAAAATAAAAAAAGAATTTAAGATAGCTCTTTCTAGAAAGAGAAGTAGGACCAATACGGAATTCGTAATGTTAAGGAAGGACATTTTGGAAGAACTTATGGAAGAGATTAATATACAGTCCCCTCCATCCACTTGAGAAGTTTTTTCTCCACAACGTATCTGAATACCCAATTTATCCCTAATCCTATAAGGCCTAAGGCTATCATATAAGAGAGAACATTATCCATTCTGTGAAGATAATAATACCACCAGATCTTATACCCAAGACCTTCTTTACTTACCCCAAAAAGTTCTGCAGCGACAAGACACATCCACCCTATTCCCATTGCAACTCTTAGCCCAACAGCTATATCTGGAAACGAGGAGGGGAGACCTACTGATTTGAGCAAGTCTTTATTTTTGGTACACCCTAAAACCTTCGCCGCTTCAACTAAAGTTTTTGGAACACTGCTAAATCCTGAGTATGTGTTGGTAAGTATTGGGAAAAATGCCCCGATAAAAATAATAAAACCTGCAGACTGATGAGTTAATCCAAACCAGACTATTGCAAAAGGTATCCAAGCTAAAGGTGGCACAGGCCTTAATAATTCAATTAAGGGGTCCATCAGATTATCTATTTTCTTAAACCATCCCATAGCAATCCCCATAGGTATCCCAAAAATAATCGCAAAGAACATCCCTATGGCAAAATGGTACAAACTTATTAATAAATCAGTGAATATCTCCATCCTCACTATCAAATCGTATAAAGATGTGATTGTCTCGGTGAAACTTGGTAGAATAAATGAGTTATTAACTATAAAAACTGCAATAAATTGCCATATAACAACTGCTATTCCAAATGATATTATAGTATAAATCTTATACTTTTTTAGAAAATTGTCGTATCCATTCATTTGGACAATAAATAAAAAATTAATTTAAATATTTATCCTTTATTTTTTAGTAACTTCGTCATAAAGCTTTGTATCTATGAGATCTTTTGCTGTAAGGAGCTTTTTTGTATACCCAAGATCGTAGTGTTCTTTTGCATATGCTTCCATGTATGAAATTATAGCATTTGGATCGTGAATGAATGTTGTGTCAGAGTTTTTCATAGAATACTCTACAACCTCTCTACTTAATCCCAGTTTTCTTGAAGCTATCTCCGCAGACTCTTCTGGATTTTCATTGATATATTCGGTGGATTTGATGTGGATGTTTATAATTTCCTTTACAAGCTCTGGATTTTCCCTCATTAGTTTTCCACTAACTAAAAGAACGCAACAGGCGTGCCCTGGCCACATTTCTCCGGACTCAACTACGCTCTTTCCATTACCATCTATCTCTAGAAGAGCAGGTGAAGGGTGAGGTAAGAACGTCGCATCAATTTGTTTGGCTGTTAAAGCTGTAGTAGCATCTCCTGGCCCCATGGCTTTTATGTCAACTTTCGAAACATCTATCCCGTTGTCCATTAACCATTTCTTCAATACCATATCCTGTATTGATCCTGGGGGGAATGTGCCTATCTTTTTTCCAATAAAGAACGATGGACCGGTATAGTTACTTTCTGGCCATATGGATATATCGGAACCCTGCGTCTGGGCGGCAGCAACTATTTTAGCGTCTAGGCCTTGGTCAATTGCAGGTATAGGTGGTGTTGCACCTACATAGGCTATATCAATCTGCCCACCAAGCATTGCCTGCATCTCTGGAGGCCCAGAAGGAAATTCATAATCTGTTACTTTTTCAATTCCGTACTTCCTAAGATCGTTTAGCCACCATCCCTTTTCCATTGCAATCATTTCTGCAATCTGGTGGGTGCTTGGCTGGTAACCTATCCTAAGTTCGGTCATTTTTTTTGCATCATCTGTTCCTTGCCCTACACATCCTAGAAGAAGTGTCGAAGCAATCAAGATAGAAGCAAGTATACCAAATATTTTTTTCATTTAATTCACCTGTATAATAATCATTATTCTGATTTATAAATTTTACTATTATAGTATAAAATTATTACCCAAAAGTATAAATATACGATCTATAAATATACATTAAGTGATAAGTTGGGGCACACAGAAACAGAAAGATTAAAAGAGATCATATTTTTTACTAATGATAAATTTAAAGTTGAATTGGAATCACTTTTAATAAAAAGCTTTGGAACCATCAAAAATTTTTCTGATATTTCGGGGATACCACTTCCAACTATTTATAAGATTTTTTCTGGAGATAGGGAACCAAACCTCAAAACACTAAGAAAGATTCATGAAGTACTAAAAGAGGAGGAAGAAAATGATGATAAGTTCATTGCACTAGTAGCTTCAAGATCGGCACTAAACATGCTTGATGAGAATTATATATTTGAGGGCGATAATAAATATTTGATTAAAGAGTATTCTGTTACAAATATTGAAGAAGTATTCATTCAGTCTATTAGGGCAGAAAGAGACGGTGCTAGTGCATTGGTATGCGCCCCAATAGTAAGCTCCATCGTAGAAAAAGTTGTTGCAATACCTGTTGTGACAATAATGCCTCAAAAAAGTATTTTAGTTGCACTAAAGACTGCAGCTAAGAAATTAAAATCATGATTAAACCTATAATAAGATTTAAATATCTTTCTTTTCTAATAATAATGGGACAATATAGGTGAAGTTATGAAAAACAAAACAAAAATAATATCTTTAATTTTAGCAACAACTTTGTTCCTCGGCCTTTTAACAACTACAACGAGTATACCATTTATTATAGAGCCTATACCATTAGTCACCCTTCTACTTCATGCGCCTGATGCTGGCTTAAGCGGAAGCATGACAAGTGCAGGATCAACTTATAGTAGTGGAACATATACGGCAGGAGATCAAGCTGGAAATTTGCAGATCAGATGTTTCTTGAGTTTTGATATATCTTCTATCCCCGCAGGCTCTACTATTACTTCTGCAACTCTTGGGCTCACAGACAATACCATAACTTTAGGCAATCCTTTTGCCACTTTAGGTAATCTAAGGGTGTACAATGTAGATTATGGGACTAGTTTAACTGTATCAGATTTTAATGGGCCAAAGTTATCCACAGTATGGTCTGGTGGCTCGGCTCCAAGTGATGTGATGGACGTTAAGTCTGAACTTGCAAATGCAGTTGCATCCGGCAAGAAAAATTTACAGTTTAGAATAGAATATGCAACTACAACTGACAACGATGGTCAAGTTGATAGGATTACTTTCAACAAACCCACTTTATTATACTTCTACAGCTCCCCATCAAGCAAACCTGATTTTAAAATTACCAATATCGAAAAAGGTGCTTCCAATATGGTTGTAGTGACTATTGCAAACAGCGGTGCAGGAGATTACAGTGGAGAAGTTGGACTAAAGATATGGTTTAACGGAGTTACTAAATTTGATGGCACTGGAAACGTTAGTATGCCCTCAGGATCAACCGCTACAATTAATGTTCCAACCTTAATACTACCTGAAGGTTCTACTACTGTAAAAGTTGGAATAGATCCATCTAACACTGTTTCAGAGGAAAACGAAGCAAATAATGAGCGTACTCAAACCTTAACTGTGTCTGTAACACCTACACCAACACCTTCAAATAATCCTCCCCAGGCAAATGCAGGCGCCAACAAAACTTCTAAAGTTGGGCAATCTGTTAGTTTTAATGGCTCTAGCTCTACAGATTCAGATGGCACTATAATTAGCTATGCATGGGACTTTGGGGATGGGGGTAGCTCATCTGGGTCAATAGTAAGCCATGTATACTCTTCTCCAGGCACATATACAGTTTCACTAACGGTCACAGATAATAACGGGGCCACAAATACCGATACAGCAATTGCCATAATCACAGAAGATTCAACTATACCACCGCCTACTACAAATAAACCTCCAAAAGCAGATGCTGGAAGTGATGTCAAAGTAAAAGTTGGCGAAGCAGTTCATTTTGACGCTTCAAAATCTACAGATCCTGACGGGACAATAACAAAATATGATTGGGATTTTGGAGACGACAGGGGTTCAGATGAAAAGGAGCCTTTGCACTCATATGCAACACCAGGTGTTTACAAAGTGACCCTAGTTGTAACAGACAACAACGGAGAAACAGACAGGGATGTAATATATGTCACAGTTGAACAAGAATCAACCTCGCCTATCAAAGGTGTACCTGGATTTGAGATCCCTGGGGTATTGGGCGCTGCAGCATTAGTCTATTACTACTTCAGAAGACGAAAGAATTAATTCTTTTTTATTTTTATATTCTTTTTTTCAGTTAAGTATTTAAATTATTTTTAAGCCCATTAAGTAGGGAGATTTTTATGGCTAAGGCTAAAGGGAAAAAAAATAAAAAAACCAATAGTAAAGAAAAATTTTCTTTTAAAGGGATTAATAATCTTGATAATTATCTTATCGTTATAGGTCTCGTATTATCTATAGTTATTGGATATTTTATGAGATCTTGGCCCCTGAGATTTAATAGGCTTTTGGGGTATGACCCGTATTTCTTCCTAAGGGAGGCAACTTACTATCTTCTTGGTGGGCTTCCTGGAGTAGACCCAATGGCGCCAACAGTTGTCAGATCATTTGTGGCCGAAGATTTGCAAGGTCTCCCTATATTGACCTCAATGATATCAAAAGTAACTGGTGCTAATCTCCTAAAAGTCCATATGTACCTTCCGATATTCGTAGGAATAATAGGTGTAATTTTAATATACTTTGTTGCATTAAAAGCATGGGGAAATAAGTATGTTGCAGTTATATCCTCTTTCTTCCTTGCAATAATGCCTGCGTTTATCTACAGGACTTCAGGAGGAGGATTGTGGAAGGATACACTCGGTTCATTTTTCTTTATCCTTTTTATGCTGTTAGCCATGTATATAATGAAAGAAAAGGAAAGAAACAAAATTATATTATATGGGGTGCTCTCTCTTGTTGTGTTGATCTTGTATGCAAACACATTTGGCAATTTCTTCTTTATACCTCTAATAGTTGCGACATACGTGCTGTTTAAACCTTTCATTAAAGAAACTAAAAAAATCAAAAATCTTACACTCAAAGATAAAATCCTAAAGGATCTTGATATGTGGGTATTGGCGGGAGTTTGCTTTGTTTCTTTGATTTACGCCAATTTCTTGATACCAACATATAAATTGGAATCACTTAGGATCTATCTTGCTCTATTAGGACTGGGATTTGCATCCATCATTAATTTCTCTGGATATTTTGCAAAAGACAGGAGGTATTACATTGCTTTTATGGCTGTGCTTTCTGTCATTCTTATCGCAATAGCTGAGTTTGTGCTAAACTACAATATATTAGGATATCTATTTAGGAGCATCGATATCAGCGGGATATCTGGTCAGGGCCAGTCAAGTACATTCTCTGACTTTTTAGACAAATTTTACTTATTCCCGATAATGGCGATAATAGGTGTGGTATATGGGGTATCCCAGATACTTAGTAATAAAAATGCCAAACAAACCCTCTTTATTTTGTCCGCTTTTGCATTTAATACTTTCATGTCTTACCAGATGCTAAGAAACTCATTTTTTGGTGGCATTACATTTGCCATAATGGCTGCATTCGGATTTATGGGAATTTATGACTTCTTAACAAATAAGTTTTCAAAAGAAAAGGCACTTACAATTACAGTCATTGCTCTTATTATATTCAGTTCTCTGTCTCTCTACAATCCTTTGGATCAGAGATACGGAGGTTCAATCCCTTATAGAACTTCTCAATCCCCTCACCTCGATGACAACTGGCTCTCTGCACTTCTATGGTTAAACGAGAATACCCCTCAGGAAGAAATTGTCTGCAACTGGTGGGATTATGGGTACTGGATACAGACAGTTGGTGGAAGACGAACAATCTCTGATGGTATGCGAAGCGGAATGGGTCCGTGGATAAGTGGTTTCGGAGAGTTCCTTGGAGCTACTGATTCTACCGGTATTCAGAAGATAACAGCAATGGAGCAAGAAGCATACAGGGCAACTGGGAATAATTTTAGGATGAATTATGTACTTGTAGACCAGAGCCTTTTAGTTAAAACTAGCGTACTTAACAGCGTGATAGGGAGGGATGCGTTCAGGACCGCTTATTTCTATTTCAAAGGCACATCTAGATTGAACAATGTAACTACATATGTATATGAAAGCGGTGCAACTAGGCTTTTCCTAGTTACTGGCGATACAAATACTTACTGCTACATAGAACAGAACAATCAGCGTTACGGTGTTTCAAACTTTGTTATTGAAAATCCAAATGACGAGAACTTTGTATATGAGAATGTCCAGTATACTTTTCAATCGATACCTCAGATAATTTACATCACACCACAAAACGCAATAATGATGCCTGAAACTATTAAAGATACTTTGTTTGCAAGACTTATTGTTTACGAGAGCGGTCTTCAAAACTATAATCTTGTGTACGATAACGGTTATGTAAAGATTTATAGAATATTAAGATAACAGCTGATGCCATGCAAACCTACTTAATTTTTTTTATTTCCATAATTGTCAGTTTTTTAGTTACTTTTTTTTTGATACCTAAATTCATCCAGAAATTTGTAGAAGAAGGTCATGTAGTAAAAGATTACTATAAAACTAAAAAAACTCTAGTCCCGACAATGGGGGGCCTTCCTATACTAATGGGAGTTCTATCCTCTTTGATCATAATCCAGATTTTTTTCCTGCAGATTGAGGAGCTTTTGATATTCTATTTTGTGATCTTTATTTATGCTATTTTTGGATTGGTGGATGACCTTGTGGATGTGGGGAGGAAAATAAAACTCATTGCCCCTTTCTTTTTAGCATTCCCTATAGCACTCCTAAATCTTGATACAAATCTCTCACTTATATTCATCGAGATAGAACTTGGGATATTATTCTCCTATATTATCGCTCCTCTCTATGTCATGGTTGTTTCAAACTTAGTAAATATGCATTCAGGATTCAACGGGATTTCAGGGGGCGTTACCACGATACTATTGACATTTTCAGCCATCGCATCTTTCATAAAATATGGGTATATCGGTCTTGTTTATGTCGCACCTATACTGGGGGCAATGATAGCTTTCATGTACTTCAATAAATACCCTTCAAGGATATTCTTAGGCAATATCGGTACTCTCATGATTGGGGGGGCACTTGGAGGATTTATAATATTCCAAAACATGGAGATATTTGGAGTAATAATACTAATACCTCATATCATCAACTTCTTAATGTTTGTCTATTGGAAAATAAGGGGATATCCCCATATTAAATTCGGGGAAGTAGACGAGAATGGGATACTTCATGTCCCAAATAATCTTACCGTGAAATGGTTTTTACCTTACTATTTTCCCATGACTGAAAAAAAAGCCATAATACTATGCTACTTGTTTTCTGTTCTGTCTGGCATAGCCGGAGTATTGTACGTTTTACCAAGATAATCATCAGATAATTTTAAATTCTTTTTATTATACTATTTTTCTATGGCAGATTACTTTGTTCATGAAACTGCAGAAATTTCTAAAGGTGCCATAATTGGTAAAAATACTAAAGTTTGGCATCAATCACAGATTAGGGAAGGGGCAAAAATAGGTGAGAACTGCATTATTAGCAAGTGCGTTTACATCGACTTTGATGTGAAAATTGGAAACAATGTTAAGATCCAGAATGGTGTTTCTGTCTATCACGGTGTCGAAGTCGAAGATGATGTTTTTTTGGGCCCTCACATGGCATTTACAAACGATTTGTATCCAAGAGCTTTCAACAGCAACTGGGAGTTTGTTACGACCCTCGTTAAGAAAGGGGCCTCCATAGGCGCCAATGCCACTATAATATGTGGAACGACTATCGGCGAATACGCTATGGTGGGGTCAGGTGCAGTAGTTACAAAGGATGTTCCAGCATATGGGCTTGTTTTCGGAAATCCCGCAAAGATCAAAGGTTTTGTCTGTAAATGCGGCAGGAAAGCAGTCAAAGTCGGTGAAGAAAAGGATAAAGTTTTAATGGAATGCACAGTATGCAAGACTACCTTTTATTTGAATAAAGAAAACTATGAACTATTAGAGGAATGAAAATGATACCAATTGCAAAACCATCTATTACAGAAGAAGAAATAGAAGCTGTCAAATCTGTATTAATGAGCGGAAATATGGCTCAATCAAAAAAAGTCGATGAATTTGAAAAACAATTTGCAAATTATATTGGAACAGAATATGCAATAGCTACCTCTAATGGAACAACAGCTTTGCATGTCGCCCTTCTTTCAAATGGCATAGGGAAGGGACATGAGGTCATAACCACATCATTTACATTTGTTGCAACAGCCAACTCTGTCCTTTTCACAGGTGCAAAGCCAGTTTTTGTCGATATAGATCCAAATTCATTTAATTTAGACCCATCTTTGATAGAAGATAAAATTACTAAGAAGACAAGGGCTATAATGCCTGCCCACCTATATGGGCAAATGGCAGATCTAAAAGTAATAAATGAGATATGCGAGGATCATAATCTTATTTTAATTGAAGATGCCGCCCAAGCACACGGTGCAAAATTTGACATGAAAAGGGCGGGTTCATTTGGTACCGGATGCTTTTCATTCTATCCAACAAAAAACATGACAACTTCGGAAGGCGGAATGATCACAACTAACAACAAATCAGTTTATGAAAAAGCAAGAAAATTCCGAAATCATGGCCAGGAGAAAAGGTACTATTATGATACACTGGGATTTAACTTTAGGATGACTGATATTTGTGCGGCTATCGGCATTTGCCAGCTGAACAAACTCGATGGATTTAATAAAACTAGACAAAAAAATGCCGAATATTATTCAAAAAAACTATCTGGGCTAGGCTACTTGCAATGCCCAAAAATTAATCCAAATAATGAGCATGTTTTTCACCAGTATACTTTGAGAATAAAAGATGGCAGAAGGAATGAAGTAATTCAAGGTCTTGAAAAAGCTAGCATAGGCTATGGCATTTACTACCCAATGCCCCTGCACAAGCAGCCATTGTACATTGAACTTGGGTACAAGGATAAACTAAAAGAAACAGAAAAAGCTGCAGAAGAAGTAATATCGATCCCTGTCCACCCATTACTAAATAAAGAAGAAATTGAACATATTGTTTCGTTCTTTGAGGAATTCGAATGATAAAAGTTGGGGTAATAGGCGCTGGAGTTATGGGGGGTCACCACATAAGAAATCTTGCGTCGATGGATGTTGAACTAACTGGGATATCTGATATCGACAAAAAAAGAGTCTCAGAATTATCCGGTAATTTTAACACTAAAGGTTTTTTGGATTACAAAGAGCTTGTAAAAGAAGGGATAGATGCTGCTGTTGTCGCTGTTCCAACAAAACTCCATAAGAGCGTATGCGACTATCTTATCGAAAATGGTGTTGACATCCTAGTTGAAAAGCCCATCGCAGACACCGTTGAACACGGTAAAGAAATAATTGACAACGCTAAGAAAGAAGGTGTAAAGCTTTCAGTTGGTCATATCGAAAGATTTAATCCAGCTATTCAAAAGCTAAAGGAATTAATAAAAAATGACACACTCGGAAAAGTTGTCACAATGTCTTCAAAGAGGGTCGGGCCTTACAACCCTAGGATAAGGGATGTGGGTATTATTATTGATTTAGGCGTTCATGATATCGACATAATGTCTTTTTTATTGGAAGAAAAAGTAAAAACAGTATACGCAACAGGTGGTAAAAGAATGCATCCTTTTGAGGACTTTGCAACAATTCTAATGACTTTTGGAAATACCTGCACAGGATTAATTGATACCAATTGGCATACCCCGCATAAAGTCAGAAGCCTTACTGTTGTTGCAGACAAAGGCATAGCCGAAGTTGATTATATTGAGCAGAAGCTTATTTTATTTGACAAAGAATGGGAAAAGGATGCGAAAATCGAAAGAAAAGAGCCATTGGCAATAGAGCTTGAATGTTTTATCAATTATCTAAAAAAGAACACAGCACCTCCAGTTTCAGGTGAGGAAGGACTTCATGCACTTGAAGTTGCAATCTCAGCAATTGATTCCTACATGACTAATAAAATAATAAAAATTTAATTATCCTTTTCCAACACCTCTGTAAAGGAATCCTCTTTTTATCATTTCTTCCTTGTCAAAGATATTTCTTCCATCAATTATTATTGGGGTCTTCATCAATCCCTTGATTTTGTGTAGGTCAAGATTTTTGTATTCAGTGTGTGCTGTGACAAATACAAGTGCATCTGAGTCTTTTACACAACTGTAAAAATCTTTTTTTATCTCAAGACCTTCATAGCTCTTGACAAATGGGTCGTGAACCTCAACAATCGCACCCTTCTCCTTTAGGCTGTTAATTACCTCTAGGGAAGGGGTATTCCTGGTATCATCAGAATTTTCTAGATAGGCAAACCCGCATACGGTAATCTTTTTGCCTTTAACATCCATTCCTTTTTCGTTTAAGGCATCTATCAAAAGCCCAGCGGTATGGGTTGGCATCTTTTTGTTTAAATTTCTTGCAAGTATCATAAGTTCAGGGGTTAGTATACCTTTTACCCCGTAAGAAAGTAATAGTGAGTCTTTTGGGAGGCAGTGCCCGCCGACACCTGCCCCAGGCAAATGCATATTTCTGTAAGGTGCTTTATTTACTAATCCCCTTACTTCGTAGACGTTGATCCCAAGTTTTTCACAGATCAATGCAACTTCATTAGCAAAGGCTATCTCAACATCCCTGTATGCGTTTTCTGCAGTTTTTACAACTTCGGCAGTAATACAGTCTGTTGGATAAAGCTCTCCTTTGACAATATGTGAATAGAGTACAAGCATCCTCTCTCTAGTCTCTTCGTTTATACCTCCACACACTCTGGAGAGATTTTCGATATTATAGAGAAGTTTTCCAGGCATTACCCTCTCAGGGCAGTTACCAAGTAAGAAGTCCTTGCCTGCTTTCATCTTTGAAGTATTTTCTAGGATTGGTTTCACTAGAGTTTCCATAGTTGTGGGGGCTATAGTTGATTCTACAATAACTAATGAGTTTTTTGACATATTTTCAGCCACACTCTTTAGTGCAGATTTCAATGAATCATACTGTGGCTCCCATTTATCAGAATCAAAAGGAGTTTCAACACAGATTAATATAGCATCAGCAGTTTTACATGCAGAATAGTCAGTAGTTGCGACAAGTTTTTTATTCTTTACAACTTTTTCTATGAGCTCTGGTAAGTTTGGCTCATCCCCTTCTATAGGGCATAACCCCCTGTTTATAAGGTCCACTTTTGCTTTTGTTCTGTTGATTCCCACTACATTAAAACCTTTATCAGCAAACATAGCGGCGACAGGAATCCCAACATAACCTGTTCCCACAATGACAATGTTTCTAAACATGTTATCCTCGAACGAACAGATATACAAGCCCTAAATAAATCTTTTGGGTATCTGCTGAATTTTTTGAAAAGAATATTTTAAATTAGTTTTTGATTTTTTCTATTGTTTATCAATAAAATTGATATTTATTTTTTAATGTTATTCATTATACTTAGTTTTATTGACCAATGAAATACTATATTAAATCTCAATTATTAATTTTAATTACCGAAAACTTTATATAGTAAGAGTAACTAAATATTAATAACTAAAGATTAATCGTTCAATATATGTAATCGATGGTGATAAATGTGGGTTGGAGAAAACAGTTTGAGTTGAGAAACGAGAGAATTGATTTTATTAGAAATCTTCTTAAAGAAAGGACAAAATCAGGTAAAGATTACTTTATCCAAGAACTTGTAAACGAAACAAGAATCCCTAGAAGCACTGTAGAGAGATACCTTTACGAATATCTTGAAAAAGAAATTGAGATTTACTACGAAGGACCGCTAAAAAAGATTAAATACGTTGGTAAGGAAAAGCAAACTTAAAGATTTTCTCTTCTTAGAAGTAACCCGTCTTCTCCGTTTTCATAGTAATGTTTTAATCTGTTAGTAATCTTAAATCCAAGATTTCTGTACATTGATAGTGCCGCAACATTGCTGGCCCTAACTTCAAGTTTTAATCGAGTTATACCTTTTTTCTTGTAGACGTCGATCAATTTTTTCATAAGAAATGTTCCCACACCTTTTTTTTTGTAATCATCTCTTATTGCAATTACTAGTATATGCCCTTCTCTTTTCTGCACTATACCAATGACAAACCCAATAACAACTTTGTCATTTTCTACAACAAGAAAAGTATCTCTGTGGAATTCATATAGAAAGTTTATTACATCGGGCGGGTAAGGATACTCAAAATTTTGGTATTCTAAATCTATAACTGTGTATATATCGTCTGGCCCTACATTCCTAACGATCATTTTCTTCTCCTATGACCTTAGAGAATTCCTGACCTTTTTCAAACGAAGCCCTATATCCGCTTGGTGTTTTTTCTAAATCTTTTACTTCATAAAAACGCCATCTTCTGACGAATCTCACTGCAAAATATGGCACAGCGCCAAAAGTAGTACAAAACTCCTTTAGCTTTTCAACATCTTCATCTTTGAAATAACATCTTTCCTCAGCCCTTATCTTTACTTCTATCCCAAGATATTTCTTGCCATTACCTGCGATAATATCAGGATGAGGGTATAGCTGCCCCCTCCCAGAACCAGGCATTCTAAGGGCGGCATATCCGTTTTCCCATAATTTCTTTACCAATGATACTTCTGAGTTTCTCCCTCTGTTGTACATTAAGACCTCCTTATAACAGAGTCAATTTTAGCCTATCTGGCCTTGGCTCATATACGTCTCCCTTCTGTTTTAACTCATCAATTATCTTACGGGTAAACGAATCACTGATGTTTTCTACCCTTGCTTCTTCATAGACTTCACTTGTAAGTGCACCTTCATTGTTACTCTTCTTATCTAAATTAGAAATAATCTCCATTATTACAGTTATTTTATCCCTCTGGGATTTTGGCCTGCCGGTCATAATCATGTCTATGTCTATCTCTCCAGTTTCTGGATCTTTGCCTATCTCCTCAATTGATTTCATGTACAACTGAACAATATCCTCAACATCTTCTACCATAACTTTATTTGATAATCTCATCCTGGCCCTTGCCTCTGATAACCTTATCAAGGATTCAAGTTGCCTTGCGGTAATCGGGATAGGGGTATTTTTTTCTTCACCCTTTTTCCTAATACTGATATAAAACTCTAGAAGCCTGTTTTTCGCTTCGTCTGTTAAAGTTATTTCCTTAATGGTCTTCTTTGAATAGATGGCATATTTCCTTATATCCTCAGTTTCCAATAACGGCATTATTGAATATTTTTCATTCGAATGAAGTTTTAATATGTGCTCTGCAATTTTTTTATCATCGCTTTCCTTAGGTTTATCTGTCAATATGAAAATCAAGTCAAACCTTGAGAGGAGGGTGGGTAAAAGGTCTATCTGTTCCCCAAGCGGCTTATAGTTATCGAATCTTCCTCGCTTTGGATTTGCAGCTGCAAGTATGGAAGCCCTTGCGTTTAAAGTTGCAATAATACCTGCTTTAGCAATTGAAATAGTTTGTTGTTCCATAGCCTCGTGAATTGATGAACGGTCTTCATTGGACATTTTATCAATTTCATCTATACAGGCAATACCATTGTCTGCAATAACAAGGGCTCCTGCTTCAAGGGCAAAGCTACCTGAGTTTTCATCCCTTATTACGGCAGCAGTAAGTCCGGCAGCAGAAGTTCCTTTACCGCTTGTATAAATAGATCTTGGCGCAACAAGATTAATATATTTAAGAATCTGTGATTTGGCAACTCCAGGGTCACCAACAAGGAGTATATGTGAATCCCCTCTTATTCTTGTCCTATCAGGGAGGACTCTTGCCTCACTTGAGAACATTTGCAATGCAACAGCATACTTCACATGCTGATTTCCAAAAATTGAAGGGGCAATAGAATTTGTTATATTTTCACAAATTTTAGGATCAGAAGCTAGCTCCAATATTTTTTCTTCATCTTCCTCGGATATTTCTAAGTCCTGGATATCCTTTTCCTTTATCTCAATGCTGTTCACTTCTATAGATTTATTGAAGGTCGTTTTCTTGCCTCCGCCCTTGGGCCAATGTTCCTGAACTGTTTTTAAAATACCGACTATATTCACCACATTTCCAGCCTGAGCGGTATCAACTATATCGTCCTTGATTATGCAGTCCATGATCCAGGGCAATCGGCCTCCTTTTAGTTTTTCGGGCTTCTCTTGGATCTTTATATTCTGCCAATCAACAAACTTCGAATAAGCCTTTACCAGCTTGAAAGGGCCATTTCTGCCACAAGCTGGGTTTGTACAAGTGACAGGAGTTTTAAAAGTCGGCGAATCTTGCATAATAGTAATATATTCTCCACATCTCTCACAACTAAACATAGCCTCGATTACTTCAGGTTTAACTTCTGTAGTTCTCCTTACCACACCTTCAACTTGGATAAATTTATTGATGTGTACTGCTCTGATATCCCTGATATCGATCCTCTCAGTTGATGGCAAACTAGTAAATCTGGCCGTTAGCCTTCTATCAGTTTCAGCACCATAGACTTCCTTTAAAGCTACACTTGGCCCCGATAATATATGTTCTGGTTCCTTCAAAAGTTGCTCGGAGAGATCAAAATCAAAATCAATAATATCATCAAAATGGATATAAAGGGAGCTCTTCCCTTCCATCTTCATTTTGTCTATTAGCTTTTTGTACTTTGGCTCACTTACATCAGGATAAGCTTCATAGAACTCCTTGAATCTATCAACAACTTCTTCGTAGCTATATTTCATGTTTTTCTCCCTTTATGATGTCTTCGTTAAACCTTATCCAATTTGATATCTCTTCACCAATAAGTGAACTGAAAATTAATTCTGATTCATGAACTTCAATTTTTTGATTTTCAATTAACAGCGCCTTTAAGATCTTTTCAGCCCTAAATCTAAGGAAGTTCCTTAAAGCAGCAGCGCTGTCACTATACACCTTTTTATCCATTTCTGATATATTGCTCTGCTCTCTTAGGTATCGTTGGGATATACGTGCAAATGCATAAAAGTTGTCACCTAGTTCTAACATTTTTTCTGTGGAGCCCTCTTCCTTTAACATTTTCCTATAATTTACTGAGTTTAAGGGTATTATATCCACTAACCCTTCATTAATTAAAACTTCAACTTCTAAGAAATGAAGTTCATAATCCCTTCCTTCTTCGTAGGCCTTGCTAGACAGACTAAAGTTTTTTTTTACCTTAAAAGGAATAAGATTTTGTTCTGACATATGTTCTCTTAATTTCTGACAGCAAGCTTTTTTAAAAGCTTTGTCTAATCAACCATAAGCGATACGATAAAAATATATACTCAAATTAAGAGGTCGTGTTCAGTTATAATTTTCTTGGAGGGATTCATTGCAAAAAAAGATCGAGGAAATAAGAAAATCCCAAGGAAAGCTCCTTGTTAAAAATGTCAAATATTCATGGGACAATCTCCCTTACTACAAACAAAAAATGAAAGAAGCAGGTGTAAAACCTGAAGATATCAAAGGATTGGACGATATATCAAAACTTCCTTTTCTATCTAAAGCAGACCTTAGGCATCACTATCCATATGGCTTGATAGCTACGCCCATTGATAATGTTGTAAGATTCCATTCCTCTTCAGGTACGACCGGTGTTCCAACGGTGGTGCCATATACGAAGAGAGATGTAGAATTATGGGCAGAATTAAATAAGAGATGCCTTGAAACAGTTGGTGCAACCCATAAAGATTTAGTTCAAGTTAGCTATGGATACGGGCTATTCACAGGGGGTCTGGGGCTTCATTACGGCGCAGAAAGATTGGGTGCTGCAGTAATCCCAACAAGCAGTGGAAACACAATGAAGCAGATTAAGATACTAAAAGACATGAAAACAACTACACTTGCCTGCACACCATCCTATGCTTTGATGCTTTCAGAAGTTATCAAAGCTAATGACCTAAAACTTGATGAGCTATCTTTAAAGAGGGGGGTATTTGGTGCAGAGCCCTGGTCGGAAAATATGAGGAAGAGGATAGAAAAAGGTCTTGGCCTTGAAGCCTTTGATATATACGGGCTCACTGAACTTTGCGGACCTGGTGTCGGTATCGAGTGCTCTGAGCATAACGGGCTTCACACATGGTCTGACCACTTTATTGTCGAGACAATTGATAAAGATGGGAATAAGGTAGATGTAGATGGCGAGGGAAAAGGCGAGCTAGTTTTCACAACACTACAGAGAGAGGCAATGCCAGTCATGAGGTATAGAACAAAAGATTTATCTTGGATAACATGGGAAGAATGTGCCTGTGGCTCATTGCATCCTAGAATTGGAAGGATTACTGGAAGGAGCGATGATATGTTAATAGTCAGAGGGGTCAATATTTTCCCAAGTCAGATAGAAGAGGTTCTAATGGCATTAAAAGGCGTTGGCGACCATTATCAGATTATAGTCGATAGAGACATTTTAGACTGCCTGATGATAAAAGTTGAAGTTACAAACGAAATTTTCTCAGATAGTATATCAGAACTTATATCACTTGAAAAAGAAATCAAGAAAAGGCTCTTTGAGATGCTGAGCTTAAGCGTCGATGTTGAACTAGTCGAGCCAGGCCAGATACCAAGGCCTGAGGGTAAAGCAAAAAGAGTAATTGATTTAAGAAAGGATATGTAGGTGTTGAAATGGTAGAGCAGATAAGTGTTTTTATTGACAATAGGCCTGGGAGGCTTGCAGAGCTTTGTAATATTATTGGGAAAAACGGCGTTGATATCAGGGCTTTACAGCTAGTTGAGGCTGGAGAATTTGGTCTTGTAAGGATGATAACAGACAATAATGAAAAAGCGACTAAGCTCTTAAAAGACGCAGGGATGTCCTTTAGAAAAGGAGAAGTTCTAGGGGTTCTCATGGAAGATAAGCCTGGGTCCATGGGGCTAATAGCCACTCTGTTAAGCGAGGCTTCAATTAATATCGAATACGCTTATGCATTTATAACTAAGATAGAAAAAAAGGCCATATTGATCCTAAAAGTAAGTGACCTAAAGAAGTCGATAGACGTTTTGAAATCTAATAGTATAAGCATACTTGAGAACTTTTGAGGTGTGGATGTGGCAGCAGAAATAAATGAAAGTATAAAGATGGCCGCTGGCCTTATTGAAATAGCAGCAATTACAGCGCCCAAAGGCAAAGGGGTAGACGATATAGTAACAAAAACAATCTTCAAAGGTAGTAAGGATCACAGAGAGCTAGTTGAAAAAATGAAAGTATATGGGGATAAAAAAGGCCTAAAATTTTTCCAGAGAGATTCAAAGAATGTATTAGAATCGGATGCAATAGTCCTTATCGGTGCAATTGCAAAGCCGCCTCTTGGTCTAGATTGTGGTATGTGTGGGTATAACTGCACCACAATCCCGGAAAAGAAAAAAATTAATGATTATTTTGCACCTGTTTGTGCGTTTGCTCTGGTAGACCTTGGTATAGCACTTGGCAGCGCATCAAAGACTGCTCAGATATTAAATCTTGATAACAGGATAATGTATTCCATCGGTGCAACAGCGATGGAGATGCAACTCATTGAAGGTGATGTAGTCCTGGGGATCCCGCTATCTGTTTCAAGCAAGAGCATTTATTTTGACCGGTAATCTATCTAATAAATTTTTTCATTATTAAAGGAAGTCCAACCTTCATAATTCCTTCAATTGCGGGGCAGCTTTTTCCAGTTTCTACTTTTTCAATCAGGTATTCATCTAATTGTGATAGAATAATACCAGTTCCAAAAGCAACGAGAAGGACAGCTATCGGGTGCTTTTCAATGATCCCTAACAGATCGTCTTCAGAGCCCATCCTAATCTTTATTTCTTTTAATAATTTTTCAATGTCTTGCCTTTCTATCCTTTCTCCCATAAGTATATCCTCCGTATCCTACTATCGCCCCTCCAATGACTAGTATTATCCCGACAATTAAAAAGGCCATCAAATAACTACCAAGAACATTTTTCAAGAAGAATACTAGCGAAATAAAAAGAGCTATGACACCTGAGAAAACGAGTATAGCGGACCCAGCAACCAAGAAAATAGTTTTCGTGAGTCTATTCATGGGCTCTTTTATCGCTTCTTCGATAGCATCGGAGGCGCCCTGTTTTACGTAGACTCCAATATACTTTACCAGTAATTCAATGAGTTTGTTTAGAGGTGCTGTTTCTATCATTGTCCCACTTACTTTCTCATTAGTTTACCTAGAAGGTATCCAAATCCTAAAGCTGCGAATACGCTCATAATTGGGTATTTTCTGATAAATATTTCTGTTTCCTGGAGGGCCTTTTCAGATTCTTTCACTATGTAGTCAACTTCTTCTCTGTGTTTCTCTTCAAAATCTTTTAGTTTTTCCCCTGCCTCATCCCCCAACTCTATGATCCTCGACTTACTTTCATTGAGCTTGTACTTTCCTTCTTCTAAAAGCCTCTTTCCTTCATCTACCATCTTTTTTCCCATTTCAATATCTTTTTCTATTTCCTTCTGAATATCTTCAACTCTTACTTCTTTCAAATAAGCACCAAATCCATAGTGTTTCTAATGTTTATAAAATTATTCTATACTTTTTTTAGGATCGGGTAATTTGAAACTAATTTTTATAGCCGTATATTTTCATCTTTAGCGATCCCTTTTAGGGCAATAAATAGCGAGATCAAAGCAAGCCCCAAATAAATAGCCATGTACTTCCCAATTTCCAATAAATCAATAGAGGGGTTAGAGGCTATCTTGATTAAGGGGATAATTGGGGAGTAGCTAAGCACCTCTTTTAATATTGGATTTTCTAAAGGTATTGGTACGAACATAACGAGGGTCACAATCATCATGAAAAGTGTGAGGAAAAGGTTTGACTCCGTAATATTTGAGGAAATATTTGAAAAGACTATGGAAATTGAAAATAAGAGCAACATGATTATTGAGAGGAAGACTAATAGAAGAGGTATATTGAAAATTGAGATCCCTCTGGCGCTTAGGACTAGCACCCATATTATTACCTGGACAATTGAGATTGCAAAAGTTGGCAGTATCTTACCGAGGATGATTTCTATTCTTTTTAACGGCGAAGCAAGCAATATTTCAAAAGTCTTTCTTTCTTTTTCTCCAACTATAGAATCAGACAATATGTTCATAGAAAGAAATATTGGCAGGAGCAGGATGAGCGGGATTAGAAGCGTCTGCATTATCTCAACAAAGAATAGGTCTGATAGGGTATATGTATAGTTTTTAGGATATATCTTAATCGAGATGGGATTTAAGGTCTCATCAGGGAGCTCACCCTTTAGTTTTGCCTTTAGGTATGCCCTTCTAATTGGCTCCGATAGATCTCCAAAGTTTAAGGGGTTTTTTAGTAGTACTTTGATAGAATTATCGCCTTGCGCCCAAATAACGCCATCGATATTTATAGGAAGGGCTCCGGTAAACTCTTGATCTCTTAAAACAACACTCTTAATCGATTCATCGTTTAAGTAATTAGGAAACCCTTCAACTTCAGAGTAAACTAAAAATGTACCTTGGCTATTTGGATCATCAACATAAGTTTGGATATATGCGTAGGATGTTCCAATCAAGACTATACCAATTACTATGAATAGCTGCAGTAAAAATGCAAGTATGTAGACCTTTTCTCTCAATATGTCCTTGAGCTCCTTTTCTGCAAGATAGATTACTTCTTTTCTCATAGCGCCCCCCAAAGTACAGTAATATTATAGATAAAGTGGATCATGATACCTGCGAGAAATGCAGGCACCATATACTTTCTTTCACTAATCCCTATCCCGATAACGCCTGTTGAAACAATATGAATGCCACCTGAAAGAAAAGTTCTCATGACAAACACCCTAAGCGCATAATCTGGGAACAGATTAAGTGTAAAGGCTGTGAAGATAATATTCTCAAGAAGAGAAAATCCAAGGCCAGATGTCATACCGGCTAGAATCCCTTCATGCCATTTCAGCGGGAAATATCTTTCAGCTGAAAAAACACCTATACTTTTTGAGAGCTCTTCTATAATTGCCCAGAGAAAAAGTATGGCAAATATTGATTCTGTGAAATAGAGGGCGATAATCCCGAAGAATATCTCAAAGATTATCGATATAAAAATTGCAATAAATCCAAGGATAAGGGCTATTAAGTAAGGGCTAAAAACTATGTCCTTTAATCTCAGTTTGCCGGCAAATTCAAAGACAAGGTCAGATATGCTGGGCCTAGGGCCAAAATAAAATTCATCTTTTTTGTAAAGAACGGTGGACAAATAAATTAGAATAATGGAAAAGCTAAGGGACGGCAATATTGAAATGGCCGCTTCTTTCAACGAGTATGTGCCGTTTTCAATTGCTATAACAAGAGACAGTGGAGATATAGCTGCGGCATCCTTTAGGCCTGCAACATACAGAGTGGACGTACCAAAAAGCAAGAAAAATAGCAGGATAAAAGTTACCGTGACAATTAGGGCCGAATCCTTGTAGTTTTTTGAATAGACCCCAATCAGTCCTGTTATGCTTAGAAGCAGTATTGCCGTTATTGTAAGTGGCAGGATAATTAGGGGATTTGCCACCCTTCCAAAATAGTAGAGGGTGATCACCCAGAATAAAAGCTGGAACAATATTATAGCTAGGATAGAGATAAATTTTGAATAGAATATTTCTTCCCTTTTCATGGGGAGCGCCAAAAGCATTTCCCCAGTTCTCCTCTCTTTTTCAGATATAAGTAAATCAATTAGCATCCCCCCACTTAAAAACAGAGGCATAAGAAGGACTAGAAGGACTATGTAACCCCCTTGCTCGTCCTCAAATGATTTCCTTGTTCTTTCTATCTGCTCTTGGAAATTAGAAGGTCTATCTGGGATATCTGTTACATCTTCTATGGTCTGCTGTTGCGTTGTGTTTTGAGTAGTTTGATTTTGGGGTGATGCGTTGTTGTTTGTGGGTGATTGAGAAACAAGTTCTATATTGGGTTCTGCAATCGATAACTCTCTGATTCTGGCCTCTATAGCCCCATCCCTAAAACCAAGCAGTATGATGTTTAGCTCAGAATAGGCAGATACCCCCTTTGGGTTCTGATTGTTCATATATACTTCAACTGTCGAGGATCTATAGCTTCTGATTTTATCTTCAAATTCTTTTTCTATAACTAAAAAGGCCGAAATCCTTCCGCTTCGTAATAATTCGAGCCCCTCTTTTTCTTCCACCCATACAATATCAAATCTTTTGTTTTCTGAGATAATATTCGTCAATGAGTTTTTTTCAGAGGAGATCCCTATCGGGAGGTAACCTTTACCACCGACGGAGAGATTGAAAAATCCCCCTTCTTCAAGGGCCTTTACATAGCTGCCAAAAAGAGGGATTATGAGGAGGATTACAAGAAGTTGTAAGGTAAAAGCTATTTTGAATTTTCTATTTTTAAATAGCCTTCTAAGCTCCCATTTTACCATCTGCTCAATCATTTTTACTACCGACCAACTCAATAAAGACCTCTTCAAGAGAGGGCGTCAAATCTTCAAAATAGATGGTCTCTTCTCTTAGGATATAGTTAAGATCTTCATAGCTCAGAGCTTTTATGATAAGATAATTCTCTCCTCTTTCCTCTACTTTAAGATTTTTATCGAGAGAGATCCTATCTAGAATTTCACTCGTCATATTCTTTAGGCCAATCTTAAACGTTTTTTCCTTGATATATATCTCCTTAAGATTTTCAATGGTATCGTAGGCCTTTATTTTTCCCTTATCAATGATTGCTATTTTATCGCAAAGCTGCTCTGCTTCATACATATAATGGGTGCATAGGATAATTGTTTTGTTCTTCTTTAGAGTTTTTATAAAATCCCTTATTTTTCTTGAGGTGAGCGGGTCTAGGCCCATTGTAGGTTCATCAAAAACAATTATTTTGGGGTCATGGATCAAGGCCCTTGAAATTGCAAGCCTCTGTTTCATACCTTTGGAAAAAGAGGATACCTTCCAATCCTTTCTATCTGATAGTCCGACTAGATTTAGTAACTCATCAATTCTTTGATTAATTTTATCTTTAGGAACTCCGTATAATAGCCCAAAATATTCCAAAAGCTCACCGGCTGTTGGACGCTCGTAAAGATTAGGCTCTTCAGGGAGGTAGCCTATTATTTTCTTAATTTCTGCAGAATGTTTTTGAAGGTCCTTCCCATCAATTATTATCTGTCCATGTGATGGCTTTAGAATCCCACAAAGAAGCCTGATTAAAGTCGTCTTCCCAGCGCCATTTGGGCCAACTATGCCTATGGTCGTCCCATCCTCTATTTTGATACTGGCGCAATCCAAAGCCTTGTGGTCACCAAAAAGCTTGGAAACATCAAGAAACTCTATCATTAAGAGAAAATAGGCGACCGTTTCTATTTAAACGTCTTTGCTTTTAATTAAGAAATTCTCAATAATTTTAGTTATAGTTTATTTTTTAAATGAGTAGGTGTAAAAATATATAGAGTGTTATGAAGGGATTAATCCAAGTTTATACAGGCAATGGAAAAGGGAAGAGTACAGCCGCATTTGGTCTCACTTTAAGGGCTTCTGGGCGTGGGCTAAAATCCATAATAATACAGTTCATGAAGCAGGGGGATACATATGGTGAGCATTTTGCCATAGAAAAAATAGAGAATATTGATATAGTATCCTTTGGGAAACCCAAATTTGTAAACTTCAAGAATCCAAGTAAAGAGGACATCGACCTTGTAAATGAAGCATTTGAGTTTTCCAAAAAAACTATTAATGGCGGAAAATATGATATTGTAATCCTCGATGAAATAAACATCGCATTACATTTTAAATTATTGGAGGTAGGAAAGGTAATTGATATTTTAAAAAATAAACCTAGACATGTTGAGGTTGTGCTCACCGGGAGATTAGCCCCAAAAGAGATAATCGATATCGCTGACCTAGTCTCAGAGGTAGTAGAGATAAAGCACCCCTACCAGAAAGGCATTGGTGCAAGGGAAGGTATTGAGTATTAGCTTTTTATAATCAGCTAAAAATTTTATTTATGGAAGAAGCTAGAAATGGTAAAAGTTGAATCGATACTTTAAAAAATAACATCTTAATGAGTGCTTCTCTTCTTAATTCCAATTAAAGTCATTCCAACAAGATCATCATTTTCTTCATTATACCTAAGAATTACTCCATTTCCTAAGTCTTCACTAATCGCCTTTGATGGTTTACCAAAACTGACATATAAAACGTCAACTTCTTCATCGTAATCAAATTCAACGTCGCTATAAATTTTCCTAATACCTTCAATCATACTTATTTTTTGGCTCCCCATATAATTTCTCTTCTCCTCAATTTTTTTTGTGATATACGCAGTTATTATAAATCCATCCTTTTCCTCTTTATATGGAACTACTAGATATTTATCATTAATCTTTTTTACAGATATAGATTCGCCAAAATCTCCCTTGAATATTATGTCTGGCGCAGCAATTGTATTTAGTACCCCTTCTAAAAGGAAAGCCATTTCGGGATGGCTTGATGTAATATGAATCCATCATTCTTCAGTTAGTCTTATTGTATTGCCTTTGTAGGAAGAGCTTCCTTTATCTATTTATTATGTATTCTACTATTAATAAAAGTTATCACTTAAGTGGTAATATCTCATCCAAATTTGTAATTTTAACATAATAATTTCCTTTCAAACTACCCTTTGCCAGGTCAAAATTAAAATTTACAAAAAACTACTTCTTTCCTTTAGAGAAAAACTCAATAGCCTCTTCGAGTTCTTTGTGGCTCTTGGCATATTCCTTAATGTCAATCCCTTTTTGGTATGCCTCACATGCCTGGGCCAATGCTTTTGCCCCGGCTGTTGTCCCTTTTGGATGAGCGTGGCAGCCTGCACCCATTGTTGTAATGAAGTCGATATTTCCCATTACATCGATGAACGGCTTCAGCAAAGTTGGATTTAGGCCACCAGAAACAATAGGGCAGCATTTTTTCATGCCTCTCCAGCTGTCATCCTCTAAAATAACGTGGCGTGCGGTATCTGCTTGAGCAAGAGCTATTGCATCTTTGTCACCCTCAAATATTTTTGACCATTCCTGCTCAAAGAAATGCCCTTTAGATTTAAAACGCAAAATGTTCTGTGCTGCAACAATGTCTTCTTCAGGGCTACCTTGCATTTTTCCAACACCTGCAGTCCCTGTGTGAATTCCAGACGCACCTGCCAATCTTGCAAATTTAGATAAAACTAATACTGAAAATCCTATTGGATTTTCTGTCCTAGTATATGCGCCATGACCTGCTCTATGAAAGTGTATAAAAACGTCAGGATATTTTCTTCTTAAGGTTTGCACAGCCATCCACCCGGCAATAATCCCATCAATTAAAAATGCGTAGCTTCCAGGTTCAAATCCAGCGTTTCTTATAAGTTCACATCTTTCAATCATTGTGTCAAAATCTGCCGCAGAGACATTAAATGAGTGGATTTTTTTCTCCCCTGTTTCCTTGACCGCTTTATCCATAGCGGCTTTGACATTTGTCACCATCTTTTCATATGGGCAGAAATCCTGATTTGCCTGCGGCTCGTCATTTTTAACAAAGTCTCCGCCGCCCACCCAGAAATCATAAGCAGCTTCTGCATACTCTGCTGAAGTCAATCCCATTTTGGGTTTTATTATACTCCCAAGAATTGGCCTATCATAGACACCTAAATATTTTCTCATATCATCTAGTGTATAGCTTGGGCCATCATACTGCTCTAGCATTGAAGGCGGAAACCAGACATCAAGCAATTTTAATGCGCTTACTTCCTTCATCCCAAGGACATTTCCGACAAGGTATGTCAATATGTTCTGCACGTTTCCGCCTCTGTCAAAAAGCCTCCATGGATAAGCCAGCCAAACAAGGTCTTTATCCTGATCAATTTTGTAAACTATGGCATTCATCTCTTTTGAGAAGGGGGTTTCAGTCTTTACGTTCAAATTTGTACCTGTGGAGGACTCAGCCGCAACTTCTGCTGCAGCTTGTAAAATATTTAACTTCCCCCCAGATACTAAGTGAAATACTGCAAGAAGATATTCTCCATTTTTAGGATTAGGTAGATCAAAATTAACATACCCGCTCTGATGTATATCGAGCGTCTTAATTAATTGTTCTTTATTTATTTTTTCCATGATAATCAACTGTTTTTAATTATTTATAAAATTTCCCCATTAAATAGAGATGCCTGATAAATAATTACGAGGGCTACGATTAACCTCTATTTTTCTTCTCATCTATTAGCTTAATCAAAAAATCTGTTTTTTTTATAAAACTTTTCAATCCCTTTTATGATTATATGGTTTGATTCAATCTCTTTTATTAATAGGTTTTCTTTATCGTATCTACCCATTTTAACGCTTAGTCTTGAATCTATTAACTCAATTTCTTTTTTTAAATCGAGGTTTTCTGATTCTATATAAAGATCTATATCACTTGATTCGTTAGCAATGCTTTTGGCATACGATCCGAAGATTATTGCCATGTCGATATTTTCTTTTTCTGTAATCTTTTTAATCATGCCTTTTAAGTAAGGATATTTTTTCAAAAACAAGATAAAACTATAACTTTCAGAAATTATCACAAAGCTTCTTGCCTCTAAGCTTTTCTTAATGAAATAGACATAATTCTTTCCCTCTATCCTGTAGTCAACTATATTTTGTTTGTATAGCTCATCAAGCCTTCTTTTAACTGAAGTCTGATTTGTTTTCAGTTTTCTTGATATTTCTCTAATATGGCTCTTTCCTTTTAGAAGGGCCAAAATAATTTCATAATCGTTACAATAATATTTATATCTATGTGTTCATAAAATTAGAAATAGAAAAAGAAATTAAAAATTAAATTTTATATATCCTTTTCCTTGTATTTGATAGATGGGAGTTCATAGCAATACTTAAAAACATGCAATTGTAGTAATATTTATGGGAATAATAATCCATGCAAGGATAAAGGACGGTATTATTTATCCTCTTGAGAAGATTGACTTAGGCGACAAGGAAGTCTTAGTTAAAATAGACGATATAATACCTGATAGGTCTGCTTTTAGTGTAAGTTTTGACGTTTCTGATGAAGTATTCCAAGAGATATTAGAAGATGAGGATATGTCTTGAGTGTAACTATTAATCTATTACATGAAGATGCTTTTATAGATACCAACATTTTTCTTTACACGGTAAAATCAAATAATAAATTTAGTAATGATTGTAGAGATTATATTTCAAGGGTAAAATATGGTGAATTATTAGGTTTTGTATCGCCTTTAGTTATAAGTGAATTATTCTATAAACTGATAATGATTGAAATATCAGAAACAAAGAAATTAGACCCGTCTAAATCAAAAATTTATTTAAAAGAGAATCCAGGTATAATTTCTAAACTTAAAAAATCAAGTAAGGTGATTGAAGAATTATATATGTATGAAGGGATAAAAATCTTACAACTTGGAGAAGATATATCCAAACTTTCATTTGATTTATCGAAAGAATACGGGCTTTTACCAAACGATGCAATCCATGCCGCTACGTGCAAATATAATGGCATAGAGAATATCGCCACAAATGACAGCGACCTTGAAAGGGTCGATTTCTTAAAAGTCTGGAAGCCTTAATGTAAGAAAAGAAGAAAAAGATAACAGATTTTTTTTATCTTGATTGATGATGGTGACAGTCCGCCTTTGTTTCCTTTTAGTCCATTCAAGGAATTTTACAGCAATACTTAAAAACATGTAATTGTAGTAATATTTATGGGAATAATAATCCATGCAAGGATAAAGGACGGTATTATTTATCCTCTTGAGAAGATTAACATAGAGGACAAGGAAGTCTTAGTTCAGATATTACCAGAGGACAAACCCCCATTCAAAACGAAAATAAAAGCTTCAAACGAAATGGTAAAACAGATATTAGAAGAAGAATTAGATTTGCTTTTATGATGATTTCATGAAACTTAATGAATTCATTGAAGGTAATATATTTTTAGATAGCAATATTTTTATCTATTCCATTACCACAACTGGTAACTTTAAATCGTGTAATTTATTATTAAACAAAATTAAATCTGGTGAGATTACAGGTTATATCAATCCTATTGTAATTTCTGAAGTTTATCATAAACTACTCATATTAAATGTTTCTAGGGAGTATGAAACACCAATTCATAATTCTATAAAAATAATAAAAAATAACTCTGATGTTCTCAAGAAAATTAAAGGGCCTATGAACGCTGTTCTTGAGATATCTAAAATAGAAAATATTAAAGTTTTGGATATTAACGAAATAATTTTAGAGAGCTCTTACTTATTTTTAGATATTCTTTTGATTAATGATGCAATCCATGCCGCTACGTGCAAGTATAATGGCATAGAGAATATCGCCACAAATGACAGCGACCTTGAAAGGGTCGATTTCTTAAAAGTCTGGAAGCCTTAGAGATTACGAACAAGACGAGAAAAAATTAAAGTAGAGAGGACTACGATTAATCTCTATTTTTTTCTTATCTTTTCAATTTTATAAATCTTGGAGCGCTTTATCGTGTTTCTTAACTCTTTTTATCCAAATTTTGGGCAATTCCCCAAAATTTGCCGATAGCTGAAGCTATGCCATTCTTTTAGAAGGGGTATGAAACTGATAATATAGTTTAATCTGTCACCTAGCTTTTGAAGGCGTTCATACTCTCTTTTCAAGGCAAAATCAATCAAGCTGCCCATGACAACTAAAACCCGCTATTGGAATGTAAATTTAACTAATAGCGGAAATAGGGTCGAAGTTAATCAAAATTCTCTTAATCATATCCTAAAACTAGTACATATCAAATTAATTTTTTGAAATCCTCAAGAGAAATATCTACACTATTTAATATCTCTCTCAATACTTTTGGATGGAGACTCGTTCCTGAATGATATGGTATTGTAATCCTTGTTCCAGCTTCGTTCTTGAATATTTTATGGCTTCCACTTTGCCTTACTTGAGAAAATCCAAGTTTTTCCAATGCTTTTATCACTTTGTCAGGACTAATTCTTGGAAGTTTTTCCTTCATATTGTCACTTCAACTGTAGTAAAGCTTACGTTCTGGGTTTCAGGCAATTTAGTGCCAGCTTCATTCATTTCTTCTAAAAGTAGTTTAATGACGTCTTTTATATTTTCTAAAACTTCTTCGTAAGTGTCTCCTTGAGTATAACAACCTTGAATATCTGGGCAGAATGCAAAGTATCCATCTGAATCTTTTTCAACTATTATTGGAAATTTTAATGACCCCATCATAGCGCCTCTGTATCTCGATAGCTAATCAAGTATTTAATATTTTCTTTTATTTGATAAAGATCGAAAGAATTATCAGAAAAGAAAAATTATCTGCCGGATAGCCCCGTAATAATCTGCCCCTTTATAGTATTAATCATATCCTAAAACTAGAACATATCAAATTAATTTTTTGAAATCCTCAAGAGAAATATCTACACTATTTAATATCTCTCTCAATACTTTTGGATGGAGACTCGTTCCTGAATGATATGGTATTGTAATTATTGTTCCAGCTTCGTTCTTGAATATTTTGTGGCTTCCACTTTGTCAAGATTAATCCTTGAAAGCTTTTCTTTTATATTACCAATTCAGCTGCAGAAAAGTTTACGTTTAAGTTTCCTGGAAAGTTCTTTTTATACTTAGTTAATTTTTTATATGATATTGAAGTATGTATCAATTGATGAAAACAAAGGAAGAGATAATCAAAGTCTTAAAGCACGAGCTACCATACTTAAAACAAAGATATGGCGTTTCTAATGTAGGACTCTTTGGTTCTTATTCTAGAAATGAGCAGACTGAACATAGTGATATTGACTTACTTGTTGACTTTGAGGTGCCTATAGACTATTTTAAACTTTTGAAGTGGAAGACTACCTAAAAGAAAAATTTGGTATCGATGTTGAGATAGTAACAAGACCGGCTTTAAAGGACAGAATAAAAAATAGAATCCTAAAGGAAGTATCCTATGTCTCTTAGAGACGAAAAACTATATATTGACGATATTCTAGAAGCAATATACAAAATTGAAAATTACATTCAAGATATTGATTTTGAAGATTTTAGTTCTGATCAGAAATCAATCGATGCAGTTATCCGAAATTTAGGTGAGAACTAAAGTTTAGAATTAAAAGAGCAGATTGAAAAGATAAGCGAGTAATTTAAAAATTCTCTTCAGTAAAAGTTATATACATTTATAAATAATCTTAGTTGATGATGCTTAGTGCTGTTATTTTTAAGGAAGAGGATATGTATGTTGCAGAGTGTCCGGAAATAGGAACGGTAAGCCAAGGTTATACCATAGATGAAGCACTTTCTAATTTAAAGGAAGCAACTGAACTATATTTAGATGAATTTCCATTAAAAAAACACTCCAACCCTTTGCTCACTACTTTTGAGGTCACTTTAAATGCCAAAACTTAATTGTCTTTCTGGCATTAAAGTAATTAAGGTATTGACAAAAATGGGATTTACACCAATAAGGCAAGCTGGAAGTCACGTAATTCTAGTTAAGGAAGACCAAACTGGAAAAGTTGGGTGTGTAGTTCCATTGCATGATGAATTAAAAATTAGAACTTTGAAAGGAATATTAAAACAGGCCAATATTGAAGAGGAAGATTTTCTAAAATATTTATAAGTCAAAGATTATCCGATTACCTTCCAGAAAGCCCTGAGATAATCTGCTCTGCCGTTACTAAAATGTACTGTTTCATAGTTGCATTCTGGTCGATCATGTTCTGATTAATAGCTGTGACCGTTGGTGTTGATAATAGTAGAAATGAGAGAAGCAGCACGACAAGCCCAGCGTACATGAAGACAACATTTACAGATTTGCCGATATAATTTTTTGTGAGGAAATATAGGCCAACTGTAGGTATTCCAAGTATTATTGCTGATAGAGCAATTGCAGGAAAAGTGTATATGAAAAATGATGTTAAGAGCATAATTATGCAGGTAAGTGATAACGGCAAGACTCGTTTCTTGTCCTCTATAACTAATTTTTTTAGATTTTCTGTGTCATTCTTATAGTAGATGAAGAGCAAAGTATACCCTATTGCGAGCGCAATAACAAATAGTATTGGAAAGCCTTCTATTGTGTGTGTGAACAGAAACCAGCCGCTAGAAAATTTCAATACCTGTAAAGTTGCTATTGCGGCTACTGATAGTGTCTTGCTATTCTTCCATCTGATTGATGGGTGGGAATAACAGATGTTTAATGCAATAACTGATAGATAGATTAAGAAGAAATTTAATCCTGAGAGAAGTGCGAGTAGCGTTCCTGTGATGCTAGAGAGCTTGATCAATATTATGGATTCATCTCTCGACATTGTGCCGTTTGCAACGGCCTTCCACCTTATCTTCATTTCATTGTGTCTGTCTTCTTTTAGATCAGTTAGGTCATTGAAGAGGTATATCGCGCCAAGGCCAAGGCCAAGTCCAGAGGCCGCTATTATGCATGTTATAATATTGTAATCCCCGCCAGCCATTGCAAATAGAATTACTCCAAATAGGAATTGCAGTGTATTTTTAGGAAGATTTAGCATTGCGGTGTTATACACTAGGGCTTCTCGCTTCATGGTTTCTCTCAACATTGAATCTATTTATAAATGATTTGGTTTGATTTTAAAGAAACCATAATAGTAATAAATGGATTTTTTACTATAATCATAGATTTCATGGTATTCAAGGCTTATGATATAAGGGGAAAATATCCGCAAGAGATCGATGAGAATTTTTCATATAATCTTGGAAGAGCTTTAGGTGGGAAGTACAAAAGGATCTTGTTTGGAATAGATTCACGCATAGGCTCAGATAAAGTTAAGGATTATTTTATTACCGGTGTTTTGGATAGTAATGCTGAAGTTGAGTATGCAGGTATTATTTCAACGCCCATGCTTTACTATTTGACAAAAGATAAATTTGATGTTGGGGTAATTTCCACAGCCTCTCATAATCCAAAGGGATTCACAGGGTTTAAGATATGTGGAAAAGATGGGATACCTTTGTCCCCTGAGAAGGATATCAAGCCAGAATTTAAAGAGCAAGAAATGCCTGATATAATGTATAAATCCCGAGACTATATTAAAGATTTCGGGGAAGGGTATGTTAAGTATTATTTTGATAAATTTCAGAATTTAGGCTATAAAGATAGTATTGTAGTTGACTTTTCTAATGGTGCAACGGTCTATGAGAAAAGGATAATTGAAAAAATATTCTCTAAGATTTATTTTATCGGGGATATGCCTGATGGAAACTTTCCCAATCACGCACCAGACACTATGAAGAAAGAGTGCCTTGAAATGCTAATTGATAAGGTCAAAGAAACAGGCTCCAGTATTGGGATAATCTTCGATGGTGATGGAGATAGGATGGGGGTAGTTGATGAAAAAGGAGATATGGTTCGTGGCGATATACTTTCTTGTGTTATGCTTTCTGAAATTCTAAAAGAAAAAATTAATGAAAGAGTAATCTATGACTTACGCTGTAGCCATATAGTTCCTGAAACTATTGTTTCTTTAGGCAGTAAACCTTTGAAGAGTAGAGTTGGCCACTACTTTATCAAAAAAACTATGAAAGAAGAGAATGCAATATTTGCCGGAGAGCTTTCAAATCACTTCTACTTTAGAGAGGCTGGGGGGTTTGAGGCGCCGCTTTTGGCGCTTTACTATATTCTGAAAGCTATTGGTAATACTCCTTTAAGTGAAGTAGCTAAAAAATATATGAAATACGCCCATAGCGGAGAGATTAATTTTAAGGTGAAAGATCAGAAGGAAACAATAGATAAACTGTTAAAAGAATATTCAGATAGTAGGATAGACCATACCGATGGCATAACAATAGAGCAAGACAACTGGTGGGCAAATATTAGGCCATCTAATACTGAGCCTTTACTCAGGATAAATATCGAGGCTAAGGATGAAAAAACTTTAAGAAAAAAGATTGATGAAATTGGAGAAATACTAAAGAGTTAGTACTTTAAGAGGAAAATCAATGATTCCACTTCATTACTATGTCAACAAAATACCTGAAATAATAAAAGAGATAAATAATAATGGAATTGATTTACCAAATCTTACTGGCAGTGCATTTATAGGTAATGGAAATGCCTTCCACGTTGCAAGGCTATATGCAATGAAATACAATGGATTTGTGTTTAGAGCTGAAGAGGTAAATCGTTTGCCAACTAATCAAAAAGTCTGTATAATATCCGCATCAGGCGGTAAAGATTCTATTAATGCTGCTAAACATTTTAGTGATGCTGTATTATTGACCTGCAATCCTAATGCCGCTTCGAAGAAATATGCAAAAGAAACTATCACTATACCTGCAGAAGAAGAGCCGCCTTTTTATAATGTTACTACATATGCAGGCATGATTTATTTGCTTGAAAGAAATTTTCTAAATCTTCCAAAAAAAGATGAGAATCTCTTAAAAGAATTAGAGTACAACTCTATGATATTCATAGCTTCTCTTAAAACTCATCCGATTGCATCAATGGCAGCACTTAAAGTGAGGGAGATATTTGGCAAAATGGCATTGAGTTTGACTAGAGAAGAAGCTTATCATGGTTGGTTTTTGCATCCGACAAGACAAGAGGGATTAGTAACAGTTGATACTGATTTTGAACTTAATGAGCCATATCACTTAGAGGGTAGTTTACTTGAATTACTTTGTAAGCTTTATTATAATATTGGTCTGTTACAAGATAAGTTAAAACCAAGTGATCCTGACTATGACAGAATCTTAAAACTAAGAAACTGGAAATTTTAATATAGTTTACTAAAATAAAAATTAAGAATGTGTAGATTTTTATGATGGGCATAGTTCTTGCAGGTGGATTTGCAAAAAGGATGAGACCACTTACTTACAGTAAGCCTCTTTTACCCTTAGGTAACAAACCCTGTATAGAACATGTCTGCGATAAGATATCTGAAATAAAAAAATTAGATAATATTTATATTACTACTTCCAAACTATTTGAGAAGGATTATAGGAATTGGCTCGAAGAGTCTAATATTGATGAGAAATTTAAACTTTCAATTGAGCCTGCTAGATCAGAAGAGGAAAAGTTTGGTGCTCTTAGGGCCATATTGCATCTAATTGATAATAATGGAATAAGTGAGGACTTGTTTATTTGTGCAGGTGACAACTACTTTGACTTTTCTATAAAAGAGCTAGCAAACGCATACAATAGATCAAAATCACTGACCGTTGGATTGTACGACCTTAAGGACATAGAAAAGGTGAAGCTTTACTCGGAGATAACGCTTGAGGACAATTATATCAAATATTTTGAAGAAAAACCAAAAATCCCAAAGTCAACACTTGTATCGACAGCACTTTACTTTTATCCTAGAGATTCTATTTCTTTATTAAGAAGTGCAGTTGATAATGGCTACGTTGATAGCCCCGGTAAGTTTATTGAATATGCTGTGGGAAAAGGCAGAGATGTTTATGGCAAGGTAATGAGCGGTAATTGGATCGATATTGGCGATAGAAAATCCTACTTAGAGGCAAATTCAATTGCACTTTCTGGTAATTCCCATATAAGTGAAAACTGTGAAATAGATGAGGAATGTGATATAGGAAACAATGTTGTTATTGGAAATAAATGCAAGATTACTGACTCTAAAATTGATAACTCGATTATCTTACCAAACTCAACTATCAAATCATCAACTGTAATAAATTCTGTCATTGGGGCAAACTCTAGAATTTCAAATAAAACATTAAGAGAAAAGATTTGTGAGATAAATTGATAACAATTTCTTGAGTAAGGTAGTTTATTATTCCTGAAGAAAAATCTTAGGAATAATTTATCAATCAAAATTAAAAGAATGTATTAATATATTAACTATTTTAATCAATAGACAAGGCTTCTTTCAAATAATTCAATGCTTTTTCTCTCTCAATATCTATAATTGGACGAACTGATTCAAAGTCAATATCAAATACCTGATTATCCTTTATGTTAACATCTTTTCTATTGTTTAAGTCAAATTTATCTAATAAGGTTTCAATTCTTGAATACATTGAAAAATCTTTAACTGTCCTCTCAAACACAACAAAAGGCCTTTCTAATAAAATAGAAAAGATACTGCCGTGATAAGAATCGGTGCAAACTAAACTTGCTGAATTAATATAATCTATAAATTCACTTGGCCCAATAATATAAGTTTCTGAGTTCCTAGGATTATTTAGATGAATGATTTTTAGATTGTTATTTTTTGCAATATATTTTATTTTTTGTTTGGCATCTTTATTTATATCGCCTAGAAAATATGTTAAAAGGTAATTGCATCTAGGATTGTGCTTTGATTCTTTTGCAATTGTTAACCACTTATTTTTAGTAATCATAATTGTTGGGTCAAGTGTAACTATTACATCTTTGCCCGTTAGTTCTTTAACAATACCGGCTCCGTCTTTTTCCCTAACGGATATCCTATGTATTTCAGAAAGCCCCAACCTGTAATTCTCAATATGAATTGTGGGCATTTCGGATAATCCAAAGCTGGCTGAATATGCTACTCTTTTATTTTGGGGGGCAAATGCTAAGAAGTATATAGACGATCCGTTTGTAAAAAAAGGATTCCAAATTTGATCACTACCAGCAATAAAGTAATCATATTTATCACCTAAGTTTTCTGGAATATTACTCTCAGAAAGGACATAATTTGTTTCTCTTATATAATTTAATGTAAAGTCTTTAAATGTTTTTATCCTTTTTTCTTGATTTGATCCATCCTTCGCCTTTTTTAAATAAGCTGATGTAAATAAAAGAATTTTTTTAAATGTCTTAAGATTTAGTCCACTTCTGCGAACCTTACTTCCCATTACAATTATTTTTTTGATTCCTCTTGTTTTATTTATTTTTGAATTTTTAACAGTAAGATCAACAGGAATAGTTTCTACAATAAATCCTAAAAATGCTAAAACTTCTTGGGTGGCATAGTTCTGCAACCTATTTCCAAAATTCTTATAATCATTTAATGTGATTATTGCTATTTTTTTCATTCTTTCTCATTGCAATTAGTATAAATAAAACCTTCGGTATCATTTTCCATAGTAATGCATTTTTGTGGACATGCGTTGAAACAAGCATAACATCCAACACAATCTTTTTTATTATCTAACATTTAAGCTTCCCCATAAAACAAAACGTGTTTTGAATATGGCCTTCAATGCCGTATAGTTTGATATCATATATAAAATATATCTTTCAAAACATCTGGAAGTAAACATAAAAAAATTTCTTGATCTATACCTATAATCTTAAAAAATAGAGATATTTCCATTATATGAGGCAAATGAGTGAGCACAAACTTTTTGCACAAAGAGTAGGATTGATTGGATTTATAGAGATCTTAAATAGAATGATAAAAATCTTTTTTGTTCCCATAATCACGAAAAACTTGTCCATTGAACAATATGGCATATGGGCCATGGTAGGCGTTACAATAGGATTGATACCGCCAATTGTAAACTTAGGATTAAATACTGGAATTATTAGATTCTTATCATCCGTAAAAGATAAAAATAAAATAAAAGAAGATTTTTACTCCATCTTTATTATAGTATTTTTAGTAGGTAGCATTGTTTCTTTATTATTTTTTGTATTATCTAATCAATTGGCCAATTCTCTGTTTGGCAATAATTTTAAGGTTGTGCATATACTCTCGATTCTTTTATTATTTGAGTGTATACAAACACCTCTAATTGGCATATTTCGAACTTTTAATAAGATTAGGCTATACTCTTTTTTTCAAATACTTGAAATGATTCTTACATTTTCGCTTGTTTCTTATTTTATCTTTGCAGATTATGGGATAGTTGGTGCCATCATGGGGCTATTGTTTTCAAAAATCATAGTTTTCTCAGGCAGTATGGCATACGTTTTTTCAAATGTTGGTTTTTGTTTACCCAGATTTATTAATACAAAAAAATATCTAAATTATAGTGCCCCATTAGTCCCTGGAACAATTTCAAATTGGATAACTAATTCAAGTGATAGGTATATTATTACATTATTACTGGGCGTATCCTTTGCGGGATACTATTCTCCTGGTTATGCGTTAGGAAGTATAATATCTATTTTTTATGGCCCGATTGTATTTATGTTGCCCCAAACATTATCTAAAAACTACGATCAGAATGATATTGATCAAATTAAAAAGATTCTTAAATATTCAATGAAATACTTTCTATTATTGGCAATTCCCGCTTTTTTTGGTATGTCTCTCTTGTCTCGCCCAATTTTAACAATTCTCTCGACAAATGAAATAGCGACAAATGGTTATTTAATTACCCCTTATGTTGCTTTAAGTTATATTATACTCGGACTTAAGTCAATTATTATATATATTTTAGTTGTCAATAATAAAACTAAGATTATTGGAAGTTCTACTATTATTGCTGCAATTTTAAATCTAATCTTAAATTTAATATTTATTCCTATATTTGGAATAAATGGGGCAGCGTTTACAACATTAATCGCCTTTGTAATAAATTTTGTTATTATTTTATTTTACTCTTCTAAGTACATTAAACTTGATTATAGCCTAGATTTTATAATAAAAAGTATATCTGCATCTCTAGTTATGTCATTACTAATCATATTTTTATGTCCTGTAACAATTAAGGATATATTTTTCGTGATTGGTCTCGGAGTTAGTACATATTTTGGAATTATTTTACTTCTTAGAGGGATAAGTATGTATGAAATATTATTTTTTAAGAATATGATTTTTAAATAATTTAATTTATGATGGATACTTTTCTTAGAATAAATCCCCCAATATGAATTATCTTCTTTTTCAGTTTCTGTGTTAAGTTTCCTTCTATTTTTTTCTTTTTCAAGCTGATTTTCCTAAGATAATCTTCACTCTCTTTTGTCATATACACATCATGTGTGTATATCCGTCTCTGATTTAGCTGTTCCTGAATTTTTTTATTTACTGGGGCATAATTGATATTTACAAAACTATCTTTTGAAAATGGAAATATCCATTTATTTTCATTATAAATATCGCGTGAAGTGTAAAATTTAATTTTATGTCTTCCGTCAACAGTCTGCCCACGAAAAATATCCTCTATAGATAATTCTTCAAGTATTATTGCCCCATCTTTTGCAGCATTTTCCAAGAGCTTTTTTCCTGACTCTGTTCTGGCAATGACAACAATATGCCATTCGGGTTGTTGTTTTTGAGAAATACCCCATGGGCCCCACATACAATATCACAGAATATATTCATCTGGTCATAACAGACAATGCATCGATGTAATTCATAAATCTGTTTTAATCTTAAGCGTCTTTCATTTGGTAGCCAATAATCTTTAGTACGGGTTGAAATGTGAACATCTCCAGGCCAGCCTACGGCTTTGTCTCTAAATCGGAATCTTGATATATTTTCGTCATCACATCCACTTTGTTCAATTAGATCATCAATCATATAGCTACTATGCTGGCCACCACAAATTAACCCAATTGTATATTCTGGTAAACGAACATTTGAATATTTTTCTCGAATCAATTGGAGACTTTCAGCTTGGCATCCACATACCAAAGATAAAATGGAAAAATTTGGTATTAGATTTAATATTGACAGTATTTTTTATTACTATCCTTTTGGATTTTTTGATTTTATTCAATTAGAAAAAAATTCGCTTGGTGTTTTAACTGACAGTGGAACAGTCCAAGAAGAATGTTGTATTCTTAAAGTTCCAACGGCAACAATTAGGGATGTCAGAGAGACCTGAAACTATAGAGTGTGGAAGTAATATTTTGAGCGGTATTGAAAAAGATAGCATACTTAAATCTTTAAGTATTGCACTTTCATCATCAAAAGATTGGGAATCCCCACGGGAATATTCTTTAGAGAATGTTAGTAACAAAGTTAGAAAGATCGTAAATGGTTTTTATAAAGAATAATTAATTAATAAGAAACGAGGAAACATATTACATGATATAAAGAAATGAAATAGTAGAATAGCACTACTTCTTATCTATTTTTCCCTAATAATGCATATCTCCTTTTAAGTAATCCATCGTCACAAATATCTCCAATATATTCAACTTTGAATCCAATATTTTTAAAAATATTCAATTCTCTATCAAAGTCATATTTGGTATCTTTAATATCGTGACTTTCAAATAGTACAAAACCATTTGAGTTAAGTAACAAATAAAGTTTTCTAGCATATTCATCTAATGGCAAGCCTATCCAATTATGAACTGCTAATGATAAAATTATGTCGTATTTGTGTGAAAAATTATGCTTCTTAAAATCTGAATTAAAGAAATAACAGTTTTTAATTTTTAAATAATCTTTTACTAATGTACCAATTTTAAAGAGTTCACTATTAGTCTCCAGCCCATCTACTCTTTTAACATACTTGGATACATACAATGAAAAAAATCCAACATTGCAGCCAATATCTAATACCCAAGAGGATTTATTCAAATATTTTTCAATACCATATTTCTTAAAACGTTCATAGGTGGGTCTCTGGCCGGATATCCTTAAATCTTCAAAGCTTTGGTAAAATCTTCCTTCTCCAAATTGCTGTTTTTGGCTATGCAGAATATTTAATATTTCTTTTTTTAAATTTGGTAATTTTAGTATTTCATCAGATTTTGTTTTTATCCTAGAAATATCCTCTTTTTGAAAATTATTTTTATTAAACCAATTTAGTCCATAAGTAACGTTCTTATTTCTCAATGTAAATCTTATAGGTATCATATGAGTATTAAAGAAAATTGCACATGGTATTATATTCATATCTTCAATTATTTTGAGATTGCTATCAACTGTAGCATATTTAGTAGTTATAAAATATTTTTCAAAAGAATTTGCCACTTTAATTAATTCAAGTATTGGCTCTGTATTACCAGGATTTATTATTTTTTGCATTTTTTCGAAAATGGCTATACCGCCATTATTTTTGCCATATACTTCTTCCAAAGCTAAATACTTAACGATAATATCCATTCTACTAAAGTTACCATCACGCAATTGAGCTCCAAGTAGAAGATCTAAATCATAAAATATGGTAGTGTTAGTATCCACATTTACAATTCTAGCAATTTTTAATAACTTACTATAAATAAAACCCCTTCTATAAAATCCCCAAAAGAAAAGTATAATTCGATATGCTTTAGGATATTTTTGAATGAAGGCCATAGCTTTTTCCATATTAGTGCTCCCAATTATGGACATTAGGTTATAGCAGAGTTACTCATTCTTATCTTTTTATAAAGTTTATAAACTTTTACACCCTTATATTCTATTATAGATATCTTATTTATTTGCTATTTTTCTTAAGTCTTTTAATAATGGAATTGAACTTTTATGAACACAGCCAATCATTACTGGAAGTTTTAAATTAAGTATAAGGGCAATTGCAAATCTATGATATCCCCCACCTCCAAAAAAAAGTTCCTCATCTGGGCCAATGTGTACGATGGGCCCCCATAATTCTCGATAGTTTTTGGGATTTATCTCTTTCATTGTTTTAATTCTACAGTCTATTTTTATTTGATTAAAAATTATATCTAGCGCTTTATATCGATTTTTGATATCAAGAGGATTACGATTAACCTCTATTTTTTTCCTATCTTTTCAATTTTATAAATCTTGGGGCGCTTCATCGTGTTTCTTAACTCTTTTTATCCAAATTTTGGGTC
>JBAYOH010000002.1:0-77881 GCA_041678455.1 Methanofastidiosum sp. | reverse complement strand
TAATCAGGGGGCAAAAACTTCCTATATTTTCAGGATCTGGATTACCACATAATCAACTAGCTTTGCAGATAGCAAGGCAAGCAACTGTCTTGGATTGTACTGAAAGTTTTGCAGTCATCTTTGTTGCAATGGGTATAACTGAAGAAGAAGCAAAATATTTTGTCAGTGATTTTGAAAAAACAGGAGCGTTAGAAAGGGGAATCGTTTTTTTAAATCTTGCTTCAGACCCTTCAATTGAAAGACTAATCGTACCACGAATAGCTTTGACTACTGCTGAATTTTTTGCATTTAACTACGATATGCATATGCTAGTGATAATGACTGATATGACGAATTATTGTGAGGCCTTAAGAGAAATAGGATCTGCTAGGGAAGAAGTCCCTGGGAGAAGGGGTTACCCGGGGTACATGTATACAGATCTTGCTTCAATTTATGAGAGAGCCGGCAGAATAGAAGGTAAAAACGGTTCTGTTACACAAGTACCTATTCTCACAATGCCAGGTGACGATATTACTCACCCTATACCCGATTTATCCGGGTATATTACAGAAGGACAAATTATTGTTTCTAGAGATCTCCAAAGGAAGGGCATATATCCTCCGATTGACGTTCTACCTTCTTTATCAAGATTAATGAGCAAAGGAATTGGAAAAGATAGAACCCGAGAAGATCATAAATCTGTTTCAGACCAATTATATGCTGCATACGCCGAAGGAAAAGATCTTAGGGGAATTGTTTCAATTGTTGGTAAAGAATCTCTTTCAAAATCCGATAAATTATTTTTAGACTTTGCAGATGATTTTGAAAAAAGATTTGTAGCTCAGAGTCCAAATGAAAGCAGGGAAATAAAAAATACACTAGATATAGGGTGGGAGATTCTTTCAAAATTACCTGAAGATAAACTATTAAGAGTAAGTGATGAATTAATCGAAAAATATATGAGGAGATTTAAGAATGCCCCAGATAAAGCCGACTAGATCTGAGCTGATAAAACTTCAGAGAAAAATCAAACTTTCTAAAACAGGGTATAACATTCTAAAGAAGAAAAGAGATGGGCTAGTAATGAGTCTTTTTGGCATGGTTAAGGATGCCAAAGAAGCTCAAGAAACCCTTGAAGAAAGTTATGAAATTGCAAAGAAATATCTTGGGATGACAATAGCGTTTGAAGGGGAAATTGCTGTTGCATCTTGTGCATTAATTAAAAAAGGTGCCCCTAAATTCTATTTGGATAGTAAAAATATTATGGGAGTTCAAGTTCCTAAAATATCTGATTTATCTTTTAAAAAAGGCATCAATGAGAGAGGATATAGCATCCTATCTACATCCTCAAAGATTGATGAAACAGTGGAGGAGTATGAAAAAGTATTAGAATATGTCACAAAAGCAGTTGAAGCAGAATCAACCCTTAAAAAAGTATTAAATGAAATCGAAGTTACAAAGAGAAGAGTAAACGCTTTAGAGTCAAAGATTATACCCAGATTGGAATCACAGAAGAAGTTTATTGATTTTAGATTAGAAGAGCTTGAAAGAGAAAATAAATTCAGGCTTAAAATGATTAAAGATAAAAAATCCAAAAAAAGCTCTTGATATACTTACCAAAGTTTTAAAAAAGAGAATAATTAAAATTAGGTATGGATAGAATCACTGCGACTAAATTAGTAATCACCATTTTTATATTATTACTAGGTATCTACCTTGTCTATCCTATAATACCGGGGATATTAGGAGGATTAATCTTTTCTTATGCGTTTAATCCTGTTTACAATTATATTTATCAAAAATTAAAAAAGAGAGGGCCATCAGCTGCACTAACAACTTTATTTGTATCTGCCCCATTTCTTATTACTTTGTTATACGGCTTCAATAAAGCCGTAGAGCAGCTTATTTTTGTTACACAAGTATTACAAAAAGAAAGACCAACTACTATATTTGATCTGTTAGGAATAGATGTTCAAAGTAGCCCTTTCTATGACATAATCTCTGAAACATTTCCTCAGATTATTAATATCTCTGATTTTTTTGCAAGTACAATGAGTCAACTTCCTCTAACTTTGATGAATGTTGTGGTCCTATTCCTTTCTCTTTTTTATTTCCTAAGCGAAAAAGAAAGAGTTGAAAACTATTTTGAAAGAATGATTCCAAATTATTATAAAAAAGATTTAATTGAGATTCTTAGGCCCGCAGAGAGGGTAATTAATGGATTAATTTATGCTAATCTCATGAGTGCAATGATTATAGCATTTCTTGCCACAATAGGTTTTTTAGTAATAGGTGTCCCTTACTCTTTTCTTTTGGGTATTCTAACGGGATTAGCTGCAATATTACCTGTTGTTGGTCCCTGGACTATATTCCTGCCAGTTGGATTTTACTATATATTAATTGGTGAAATTATCCAAGGTTTTGCAGTATTGATATATGGGGTCATAGTTCTTTTCATATTGTATAATTTCTATATTTTTCCAAAACTTGGGGGGGATAAAGCACAGTTACACCCATTTATAGTTTTGGTGGGGTTCTTGGGCGGGGCTTATGTGTTTGGGGCGTTGGGATTTCTTTACGGACCTATTATTTTAGGATTATTAAAAGGCCTTACAGAGGGGATGTTCAAAGAGTCAACAATGAAAAGAAAGTTTTTTAAATTATAACATGACTTTCTTTGTGTTGATTTATATGGACGATTCAATATTTTCAGAGACTGCAAAGAGAGTAAAAGCATCAGAGATAAGAGAAATCCTTAAGCTTACCCAAAAACCTGGGATAATCTCACTTGCAGGCGGCCTTCCAAACCCTCAAACGTTTCCCTTGGAAGAAATAAAAAAGATTGTAAATGATGTTTTAAACTCAAATAACAATGGCTTGCAGTATGGGATTACAGAGGGTGACCCAGAGCTAAGACAATACATAGCTAGAATGATGGGTAAATATGGCATCACCTGTACTCCAGATGATATCCTAATTACCAGCGGTTCGCAACAAGGTCTTGATTTAATTTCAAAGATTCTAATTAATCCTGGTGACATCGTTATAGTTGAAGCTCCAAGTTACCTCGGGGCGTTAAGTGCATTTAGATCATATCTGTGTGATTTTGTTGATGTCCCCTCCGATGCTGAAGGGATAAGGACCGATTTATTAATCGAAACACTAGAGGCCCTAAAAGAAGATGGAAAGAAAGCAAAATTATTATACCTAGTTCCCAACTTCCATAATCCCACAGGGATTACTACAAGTGAAAAGAGAAGAAAAGAAATAATTAAAATTGCTAATGACTATGATTTAGTGGTAGTTGAAGATAATCCCTATGGCGAACTTAGGTACGAAGGAGAGCATCTAAAGGCCATAAAATCTTATGATACTGAAGGGCGAGTCATTTATTTAGGAACATACTCCAAGATACTTGCACCTGGGTTTAGAATTGCATGGTCTTTGGGCACTGGGGAATTACTTAAAAAGATGATAATAGCAAAGCAAGCTGTCGACTTACATACAAATACATTTGGTCAGAGAATAGCAGCTATTTATTCTCAAAATTATCTGGACAAACACATAGTAAAGATACTGAATTTCTATAAAATCAAAAGAGATGTGATGTTATCTTCATTGGATGAATACATGCCAAAAGAATGTAAGTGGACCAGACCTGAGGGAGGAATGTTCAATTGGATTGTGTTACCTGAATGTGTGGATACAAAAGAAATGTTTACCGATGCAATTAATTCAAATGTTGCTTATGTCATTGGAAGCTCTTTTTACATAGAAGATAATCTAGGAAGACACACAATGAGATTGAATTTCTCCTTCCCGAAAGATGAAGAAATAAATCTAGGTGTCAAGAGACTTTCCGAAGTCATTAGGAGATGGCTTTAATGAAAACTCTCATCGCTTTAATATCTACAGGGAAGGGAACATGGGGGCATGTAGGTAGACTAATTTCTGAAGAATGGGATAAGATAATCCTTGTAACAAATGATTTTGGCAGAGAAAAGTTCAATCCGAACAAAGATGTGGATTGGATAGTTGTAAATCCTTCCATGCCGATTGAAAATATAAAAAATGCGATACGAGATAGACTTCCAAAAGATATTGGCGATGAAATTTATGTTAATCTAATTTCAGGTTCAGGAAAAGAGCATATGGCTTTAATTTCTCTTTTAAAGGATATGAACAAAGACTATAAGTTTATCTCCCTTACAATGGACGGAATTGGATATTTCTAAGGGCGAATTAATGAAATTAGATATATCTTACAAGAAAGATACAATTTCGATAGAGATGCCTGATAAAAATCTTCTAGGAATTGTTGAGCCAAAAGAAGTTAAAGGTTCAGCAAAAGAAAATGCATTAAAAAAGGCAATTGAAAATCCAACAAGTCATGTACCTTTAAACGATTTTTTAAAGAAACACAAAAGCATAATTTTCTTGATTAATGATGGTCAAAGACCTACCCCGACTAAGAAAATTCTAGATACAATATATCCTGTAATGAAATCATATATGAATAAAATAGAGTTTATGATAGCCACAGGCTCTCACAGGGGCCCAACAGAAGAGGAATTCAATAATATTTTTGGCCCTTATTTTCCTGAGTTTAAAAATAAAATCACAGTTCACGATTCTAGAAAAGATGAACTTCTCCAACATATTGGGAAAACAGATAGGGGCACAGAGCTCTATATTAACAAAAAAGTACTAGAAAACGAGGCAATAGTTACAATTGGATCTTCTGAGCCACACTATTTTGCAGGTTATACAGGTACGAGAAAATCATTTTTGCCAGGGGTATCATCGATAAAAACAATAACAGCAAATCATAAACATGCATTATCTCCTAACTCTAAAACTTTATCGCTAAAGGGAAATCCAGTCCATGATGATATGGAAGATGTAGTAAAGAAGATAATGAAGATAAACCCTAATGTCTTTGCAATAAATGTCGTTGCTGACGGAGAGGGCAATATATTTGATGCACAAGCTGGAGATATAATTTAGATACTTTATGAGTCAGCTAAAGCAGTCAACAAATTATTTTGCGTGCCTGTGCCTGGAAAAGCAGATATAATTATATCCGTAGCTCCGTATCCCATGGACGTTAGTTTATATCAATCCCAAAAGGCACTAGAAAACACCAAACTTGCTTTGAAAGACGGTGGCATTATAATACTTGTTTCTAGCTGCCGGGATGGAATTGGAGATAAGACTTTCTATGATTTACTTAAAGATAACGATACACCAGATGAAGTAATAAAAGCCACAGAAAAAAATTATGTATTGGGTTATCACAAGGCCGCTAAAATCGCAGAGCTTGTAACTCGTGGTGAGATATGGGCAATAACGGATCTTGAAGGTAAGGTTCTGGAAGAAATTTTTATAGTACCATACAATTCCCTTCAAGGATCTATAAACAAGGCTTTAGACCAAAAAGACAAAGATGCAAAAGTTTTAGTATTCCTAGATGGAAGTTCAACTGTTCCCTTGGTATAATTTTATATTTTTTTTTATTAACTAAAGATTTGGGAATAAATAGATATAAATTTTGGAAAATTCTTTTATAACTATTTCTAGAAATAATTTTAGATAATATATAATCCAAAAATTACAAAATTTCAATATATAAAACAAAGAGAATGAATCCCCATGAATTTACATGGACAAAGACAAAAAATACTCTTATGACTTATTGCAGGTTCAAGGGGTGGTGTAAATAGGGCATTAATCCTGAAATATATAATTTCTAGTCCTTCAAATGCCAACAGAATATCCATAGCCACAGGTATAGAATACAAAACGGTCCAGCGTCATTTGGGCATATTAGAAAAAAATGGTCTTTTACCTGCAGTCGGAGATAAATACGGAAAGACATATTTTCCTTCAGAATTACTTGATAAAAATATTAATAGCTTTAATGAGATTTGTAAAGATATGGGGTTAGATGTTGATGAGTTTAAAAAATAATAAATACTTAGGATTATCGGGAATAGGATTTATTCCGAGAAGATTAATTGAAAATGGTGTTTGTGAGTATCCAACATGTAGCATATGGGATAAAGGGTACATGTTTCAAATAAAATATGTCCTTTCTTTAGTTAACATTGGGCTAATATTTGCTGTTTTTGTTCTTTATGCAAATATCTACAGAAAAACTAATCACCATTTTCACTAGGATTGGCTATTTTCTCTTTGGCCTTTCTTTTTGATATCTTAACCTCAAGCCCTTTATTACATGCTATATGTGGTTTTAGATCAACAGGTCTCGGGCCATTCTTGATACTGCCTGACTTATTTACTACTATAGCTTTAGCTATACTTGTTTACCTTACAACAAAATAATTTACCTCACCCAAAACCTTTAAATGCTGATTAGAGAGTTTTATAAAACTGTATTAATATATTAAATATATTATTATACTAATGGTGAATTTAATGGATTATCCAAAACCTTTAATTGTACAGGGAGATCGATCAATGTTCCTTGAGGTGGCCAATCCCTTGTACGAAGATGCTAGAGATGACATTTCAAGATTCTCAGAACTTGAGAAGAGCCCTGAACACATTCACACGTATAGACTTTCTGATCTCTCTCTTTGGAACGCTGCAGCTGCAGGGCTTACGAGTGAAGAAGTTATCAATATCCTTTTGAAATACTCAAGGTATGATATCCCTTCCAACGTTATAAGTGACATTAAGGATATAATGTCTAGGTTTGGAAGGCTTTCTTTAAAAAAAATTAACGAGGATCTAGTTCTTTTTTCACAGGACGAACTTCTCATTAAAGAAATTCAGAATAATGAACGTATAAAAAAATATGTCCTTGATGATATAGATGATAACACTCTTAAGGTAGATGCCAATAGTAGAGGATTTTTGAAACAAGATTTAATTAAGATTGGATGGCCTGCCCTTGATTTGGCAGGTTACGAAGATGGAGATTATTTAGATATTAACCTTCTAAGTATCTCTCGAAGTGGAGTCAATTTCCAATTAAGAAAATATCAGGAAGATGCTGTAAATGTTTTTTACAGAAGCGGTGGAGTAGAAGGCGGTAGCGGAACAATTGTTCTCCCTTGTGGAGCCGGTAAGACAGTAATTGGTATGGGGGTCATGGCTAAAGTTAAGACTAATACCTTAATTACTTGTCCAAATGTTATTGCTGTTAGGCAGTGGATTGATGAAATAGTAGATAAAACTGATATCTCGCGAGAGAAGATAGGCGAATATACTGGTGAAGTAAAAGAGATAAGGGAGATAACTGTGACAACGTACCAGATATTGACCTACAGAAGCAAGAAAGAAGATGAGTTTACCCACTTCAATATATTTGACAAGAGGAATTGGGGGCTTATAATCTATGATGAGGTTCATTTACTCCCTGCACCAGTATTCCAAGTCACAGCTCACATACAATCAAAGAGAAGACTTGGATTAACGGCTACTTTGGTAAGGGAAGATGGAAGGGAAAAAGATGTTTTCAGTCTCATCGGGCCGAAAAAATTTGATATGCCTTGGAAAAATCTTGAGCAGCAAGGTTGGATAGCAGAAGCTATATGTTATGAAATTAGGGCGCATATGCCTGAAAAATCTAGGATAGTATATGCCACATCTGACGATAGAAACAAGTACAGGATAGCTGCCGAAAATCCGTTCAAATATGAAATTTTAAAGAAAATAATTGAGCATCATAAAAATGATAGAATTCTTATTATTGGTATGTATATCGAGCAACTTGAAAAAATTGCAGAATCGCTTAAAGCCCCACTAATAACTGGTAAAATTCCAAACAAAGAGAGGGAAAGAATATATTCAGATTTTAGAAAAGGCAAGATTAGTATTCTTGTTGTATCTAAAGTGGCAAATTTTGCCATAGACTTGCCAGATGCAAATGTAGCAATCCAAGTTTCAGGTACTTTTGGGTCGCGACAAGAAGAAGCTCAAAGATTAGGAAGGATATTAAGGCCAAAGAAAGATGGGTCTTCTGCAAAGTTTTATTCAATAGTCACTAAAGATACCAGAGATCAGGAATACTCTGCAAATAGACAAATATTTTTAACAGAGCAAGGATACAAATATGTAATAGTTGATGACCATAATATAGACTGTATATTAAAGTGATAACATGATTGAAGGGATAATTGATGCTGGAGCATGTGGATTTGTTAATAAAGTTAAGGTAAAAAGAAAAGGACTAGGATTTAAAGTCGAAATAGTTACTAACTGCAAATTAGTTGAAAAATACGCTGAAGACATAGAAGCTTTGGATAAAGACGTAGTTTTCAAAAAGATGCCAATAAATCCGGTCTACCAAAAAGCAGACATACTACATGCAGTATGCCCTGTACCGTGTGGGGTTTTAAAAGCTTGTGAAGCGGAAGCAGGCTATGCAATAAAAAAAAGTGTAAAAATTGATTTAGAAGAAAAAGAAGGATAAAAATAAAAATTTATTTCAACTTAATCCTAGTTTAAAGCCGCCTCCGCCTGCGCCGCCGCCTGAGGGCATGAACGGTACAAGCCATTGGGCGAGAGCCTGAGCACATCTTGTTTGTAGCAATACTTTTCCAGTACCCGAAACATTTGCAACAAGACCTTCACCGCTTAGGATTGTAGACTTCCAACCCCCAATCTTCTCAATATTATAAGTAACGCCGCTGGAAAATGCTACAAGGTGGCCAGTATCAACTTTGAATGATTCTCCCTTTAGTTCTTTTTCTATTATTGATCCATAATTTGAGATAAATAGGTCTCCAACACCATCAGCTTTTAGGAAGAATAAGCCCTCTCCAGATACCAAACCTTTTAGTCCTTGGAATTTGGTATCAATAGTTATCTCTGGTGAGCAGCACATATAGGCTCCTCCTTGCAAGAACCATGTATCGCCTTTCATTTTTATATGAGTTACATCCCCAGGATATCCTGGAGCAAAGCTAATAGTCCCTGGGCCGTTGCTTGTGAATGTATTCATAAATAAAGATTCTCCACCAAGAACACCTCTCTTTAGAGCCCCACCAAGTCCGCCTTTCATTTCAGTTTTTATGCTGACATTAGAGGACATTGTTACCATTGCGCCTGCTTCTGCTACTATGGATTGCCCACTATTCAAATTAATATTTAATATACTAAAAACAGGTCTATCTTTAATTTCAAATTTATATCCCTGACCTCCGCTCCCTGAAAATCCGGGATTTGCTGGTCCTCCGGCACCTAATTTAGCACCACAACCAGTACAGAATTGACTGCCATCGGGGTTCTGCGAACCACAACTTGCACAAAATGTCATTGAAATCACCACTCAATATGAGTTTCTTTGGATTTAAATAGTTTTTGAAAATAAATGCATGGTTGGATAATTGTGATTCAGTTGAAGCATGTGCGCCTTTTGTTTTCTGATTTTATATTCCCTCGGCAATTCTTGCCTTCTTAGCAAGAATTTTTGACAGCGCTGTAGAGAATAAGCTTTAGCATGGCTTCCTTTTTGGCCATGTCAAATCTCCTGGCGTTTAGACTCTCGTCATATGCGCGCTTATCCCTGTTCATTCGGTCTAACTCTTTCCTCCACATGCTTAAAAAATCTAAGGACAGGTAAAATTCGCCTCTCTACATTAACTGTTCATTATATTTGGCCCAATCCATTTGCATGAATAATTAGGATTTGTAAAGAGTTTAAGCTTTTCGCTTCATTTGAGAGGAATTATTCAACAAAGCAAGAATTCAAAACATTTAAAAAGATTGCAGCATGATTTATCTCTAGATTGACTATGATCAAAGTAAAACTATATGCTGAATATCGGGATATGTTAGGAAAAAACGAGATAGATGTGCCATGCGATCAAAGAACCTTCAAAGAAATCATTGATTACATTTCAAATAAGTATGACAAAGAATTTGTAAAAGCAGCCATCCAGAATGGAAAAATCAATGAATATATGCTTGTAATGGTCGGCGATAGAATGCTTACCTCAATAGATGATACGATTAAAAGTGGAGAAACTCTAAAAATACTTGCTACGGCGCATGGTGGGTAGTATAATTATTTTTTACCTTATTATAGTAAAATGAGTGATAATCAAGGTCTAGGAATTGTTATACGTTATATTTATACTCTATTGTAAAATTAGAGTTCAATTTTAACTTATTTTTTTTGTCTATGAAACAATTATACCCGAAACTTTAAAATATATCTCCAAGTATTGAAGTTCGATAAAGATGAAAGTATGGATTGACATATCAAATACGCCGCACATAAACTTTTTCAAGGGCATGATAAGGGATTTCGAATCGAGAGGCCATGAAACTTTTGTTACTTCTAGAGATTTTGATGGACTTTCAGCATTATTAGATTTGTATGGAGTAAAGCACACTGTAGTGGGTAGACATGGCGGATTTTGTAAGAAATCAAAGCTAATTGAAAGTTCAAAGAGAGTTCTTGAACTTTCCGAGATAATCAGTAGTGAAGACATTGATTTGGCCCTATACAAACATTCAGTTGAAGGTGCCAGAGTGTCATATGGACTTGGGATCCCCTCAATCTGCATATTAGACAATGAAACTGCAACTGCCCAAAACAAGCTCATGCTACCTTTATCCTCGAAAGTAATAGCCCCAGATGCAATAGCTCTCGAAGAAATAACGAGATACGGGGTGCATGAAAGCCAAGTAATTCGTTTTAATGGTTTTTGTGAAATTGCAAACGTTAATGATTTTAAATATGATGATTCTTTTATTTCTCAATTGGATCTTTCTGAAGACAAATTTACAATTGTCATGAGGCCAGAACCAGTGAAGGCAAATTATTACAATGGAAACAAGGATAAAACTATAATTAAGGCAATACTTGAAAAAACAAAATGCCTAAAGGATTACCAGTTTGTAGTATTCCCGAGATTTGAAGAACAAAAATCTGTTTTTAACTATGATAACGTGATTGTTCCAGAAGAGCCTGTAGATGCTCTTAGCCTTATGAGTTATTCTGACCTTGTCATAAGTGCAGGAGGGAGTATGAATAGGGAAGCAGTTGCCCTAAACACGCCTGCCCTAACTACATACCCAGAAAAACTCTTGGCGGTTACAAAGAAAATGATAGAGCAAGGACTCAAAATTCATCTTTTGGACTCAGAGAAGATAATTAAATTTATAGAGAAAGATAACAATTTAGACATTTATCACGATAACAATAAAAAGATACTCTCAAAACTTGAAAATCCAGTAGATGTGATTTCGAGAGAAATTAAATCTCTTGGAATCTAATGATTTGAGTTTGAATCTTTTCTGATATTTCCTCTGTAATAGGATGCAAATATTTTGATATATATCATATTGTGATTTTTTTCATCCAATCCCCTCTGTGATTAGATACTTCGTTTTGTTGATTACAATTTAAATTTATCTTTATATAGACAATAATGGTATAATTTAAATATTCAAAGTGCCACTATAACATATCGAAGAGGCTTTCAAATGGAACTTAATTTTGAGCATGTCAAGGGCATGAACAAAGGAGATGTAAAACTATACGCACTTAGCACCTGTGGCTGGTGCGGTAAAACAAAAGAGTTGTTAATGAAAATGGGTGTTGACTTTAGTTTTATCTATGTTGATCTATTGGATGGAGATGCCAAACAATATGCTATCGATAAAGTAAAAAAATACAACAAGAACTGTTCCTTTCCCACACTTGTAATTAACAACGATAAAACTATTGTCGGATTCAAAGAGGCAGAAATAAAGGAGGCCCTATCCTAATGTACGAAGATATGCCTGAAGACAGAATCAACAAATTTTATGAAAAACTAAAGAAAGACACTGAAACTGGTGGCTATCACCTAAATCCAGATGTCGATTTCACAAAAAAACTTGTCAGAGGGCTTATAGTAAACGAGGATAGATATGGGTATCAGGCATGTCCTTGCAGAATCTCTAGTGGAGTAAAGCAGGAAGACCTAGATATAATATGTCCATGTGATTACAGAGATCCAGACTTAGATGAGCATGGTGCCTGTTACTGCGCACTTTATGTTTCACAGGAAGTTTTGGACGGTAAAAAAGAGCTAAGTTCTATTCCTGAAAGAAGGCCTTTAGAAGAAGAAAGAAAGAAACAAAAAGAAAATAAAATAGAAAAAATTAGTTCTTTGAAGTATCCTGTTTGGCGATGCAAGGTATGTGGTTATTTATGTGCAAGAGAAGGGCCGCCTGAAATATGCCCAATATGCAAAGCGAAAAAGGATAGATTTGAAAGATTCTTATAGTCTATTCTTTTGATTTTAATAGGTAATAACCGGCGTATAGAAGTATTCCATTTAGGATGATCGAATATATCATCATCCCAAGAACATAAATCCTAAGTGTTCTAACAAAACTAAGTATACTCTCTTTTACAGTATCATATTCTACAAGAGATGATTTTATTTCTGAAAAACTATTTTTTGCAGATTCAAGATTTAATTTTAGCTCTTCTAGATTTCCTACGATGCCTTCAAATCTGTCTATATCTTCGTTTAATCCAGAAACTAAACTTCCAAGCCCTATAGAATTTAAAGTGGTAATAAAGGACCTCATGTTGGCCAGTTTTTGTATGTATTCTCTTGTGTCAATATCCTTTAGATACATATTAAACTCATCTAGATTTTCGTCAAAAGTATATACATGATTTTTGATAAGGTCTATTTTATTAAACTGTGGCAAAGATTTCTCGTAGGTATTGTTAATTTTTATCAATGTAAAGGAAGATATTGAAATAGTAAAGATTAGACCGATTATTGAAATTGCAATAAGTATTTTTCCAAACATTTTCTTATCCATTTATACACCTCAATACATCATTTATCTCCGCATCTGTTTTGACAGAGGTCGGTGAAAAATGGGTCGGTGATGCATCAAATCCTAGTTCTTTTAAATTTTTAATCATTTTCTCTGTCTTTGGTATTTTAGTCTTGTAAATATGGGAAATCTCATGGATATCATAAAATAGAGGTGTATCAATCTCACTTTCAATTACTTTCAATAGTTCTAGCGGTTTATCTTGAAGAAGCTCTGAGGACTCATATTCTTTTACACACCCGCTAACAAATCTAGTGTCCTTTATGTTTGAGACCCATAAAGGGTGTGAAAATGATACCACCTCTCCGCAGTTTGGGCAAAGAGGTGTAAAAGAATCTGTAGCTGCTCTAAACCCGCATTTACAGTTCAGTGCAAATCCTAGATTATCTAGAGTTTTATTAGTTCTTTCTTTCCCATACTTCACTTCAAAATATGTCCTGATAAAATGCTCTTTCGTATAGGATAATAATGGCCTTACAGCTAGATTATATTTTGCAGCATTTCTTGCCACTTTCCCTATCAGGATTCTGACAGCTAGCTCATGAGTAAAACTGCATTTCAGGGGCTTTGAATCATATTTTCTTTTGCATGATGACACATGTGCACCTGTCAGTGCTGAGGTATCTGTTGCAGTTAAAAATAGAAAAGAATCATTTTTTAAGACTCTGAATGCGCCATCTAAGAATCTCACAGGTGAGCCAAAGGGGTCTATATCAACAACTTCAAACTTCCCGCAAACATGATTGAAGTCCGATTTAGTAACTGTAGCTGTGAGCGAATTAAAATTAAGATTTTTTTCAATAAGTTTCACAGCCAAAGGGTTGTGATCATTGAAATAGACATCTACATCCGATTCCAAGATGTACCTGATGCCCCTTATCCCTGAGCCTGAAAGTCCGTCAAGCACTTTTCCAGAATCTTTTAGTTTTATGGCCTTCATTACCGATACCGATATATCTCTTGAAAAAGCCATTTTAGGATTGTAAAAAACAGGAGTCTTTGCAGTGACCTTTTCAAATTTTGGAACTTCTATTTTTGTCCCGCCCTCGATGAATTCGCATAACTCCATTAATTATAGATTAATATAGTTTCATTTATAAACTTTAATCAGTTTTTTCAATTATGAATTTTAATATTATGCCTGTGAAAATAAGTGAAATATCGCCTGACAGGGAGGGCCAAACTGTTTCAGTGGAAGGGAAGATCACTGACATCTATAAGACAAGCGGGCCTCTAGTTTTCAGGATATTTGACGGTAGTGAAATAAGGGCAGTTGTATTTAATCCAATCGTAGATTTCTATTCATTAAAGCTCGGGGATTTTGTCAGATTCTATGGAACTTTATCTGTTAGAAGGGAAAACGTTGAGCTTCAGATAAGTAGATTTGAAAGGCTAAATGAAGAGGAATTGAATCTAATTAAGCAGAACATTGACGCTATGTTTCTAGATAAAATTAAGCGGGACGCCCAAGATTTTCTCGTGACTTCTGAAGTTTATAAAAAAATGGAAGACGAGTTTTTGCTTGCGATGTCCTCTATAAAGAAAGCAGTTTTACAGGAAAGAATGATCATCATAAGGCATCACAACGACTGTGACGGCATCACAGCAGGGATTTCTTTAGAAAAGGCAATTAGCTCATATGTAGAAAAGGAAAAGAAGAAAGACTGCAAGATCTTCAGAAAGCCTTGTGCAGCCCCATATTATGATCTTGAAGATGCTTTGAAAGATATTGACCTTTACTTTTCTTTTTCTAAGAAGAAACCTCTTCTGATTATTACAGACAACGGTAGCACTGATAGTGATTTACAAGGTATTCTTAGGGCAAATGTATATGATTTTGAAATTGGAGTAATAGATCATCACCCACCTACAAAAAAAGATGATGGTGAATATATTATTGACGAGTATGTTTCATTTCACATAAATCCACACATTTATTCAGGCGATTCAAATCTATGCACTGGGATGTTAGTTCATGAATTATCAAGGATGATTGATGCCGAGATAGATAATTACGCCATACACTTGCCAGCACTTGCTGGAATTGGGGATAAATCAAAAGGCAGTGAAATGGATCAATATCTTGAAATTTCTCCTTTCAAGAGAGATGAGCTTGAAAAGATTAAATTGACACTGGATCACGAATCCTATTATCTACGAAGATTTAGCAATAATAGCTATATTGATGACATAATGATGCTCGGGGATAAAGATAGAGGAAATAAGCTTATTAGTTATATTTTTGATGAAATTGAGAAAAAAAGGAGCTCACAGTGGAATTTGATAAAACAGCATCTTGATATCAAAAATCTTGCCGATAATTTTGATCTTATTACAATTGATATAGAAAAATTTATCTTCAGGGGAGAGTTTCCTTCCCCCGGTAGAACACTCGGATTTATTCACAATAAATATATCTGGGATAATGAGATCAATGAAGATGAAAGAGCTATAATTAGTTTAGGTATAGCTGAAGACTATATTGTATTTCGGGCAACAAATAAGGCAAAAGCAATTGGATTTGATCTTAACGATATAATAAAACAGTTGAAAGATTTATACCTAGAAGAAGTCCAAGGTGGTGGGCATCCCGGCGCGGGTACTATTAGATTTGTTCCATTCTTGAAAGATGAGGTAAAAAGAACAAGTTTTGAATACATTGGGAAGATATTGAAGAAAAATTAAGTTGAGTCAATGACTCAATGCTTTACAGCAAAAAGGAATTATCCCCGAGAAACTTGGGAATATTATGAATTATCAAAAGAGGCCAATAACAAAAAATAGTATTAATTATCAAGTATAATAAATCAGAACTTTTAAAAATACAAATGCAAAACAATTGGTAATATGCCCCTAGGATCAAATAATAATGGAGAAAGTTCCAAAAGAATTGGTATTGTTTGTTGTGAAGTATTTGAAGATGAACTTCTATTTGTTATAAAAGAGCATCCAGAAATAGGCAAGATAATTATTGTAAATACAGAATCTTCAAAGTATTTTGAGAATATTATAAGAAGTAATTTTCCTTATGAAAAAATAAAAATAGCTAGGGAATTATTTGCTCCACGGTATCTCAAAAGAGAAGAAGAACTAGAAATCATAGTATATATTTTGCCGCTATTTCTTCACTATAATCCAAGGGAATTAAAAGAAGAAGTCTTGAATGCCTGCATGGAACTACAGAAACATTCAGACTACCTTTTGCTTTATTACGGATTATGTGGCAATTCACTGAACAATCTAGATGGTATGTTGAGGGATAACCATATTAAATTACCTTTTGGAATTTTAAAGGATGAAAATAAAGAAATAGTTGATGACTGCGTATGTGCTCTTTTAGGAAGTAAAGCTAATTATTTAGAGATATTAACAAAAGAACCTGGTACATTTTTTTTAACTCCAGGTTATGCTAGCCATTGGGGTCTTTTTAGTACAAAAAAAATTGAGACTATAGGTGAAAATCGCTTGAAGGAAATTGGAGATGAATTAGGAATAGAAAATTTTGATGCTGTAGAAATGACAAAATATTTGCTAAGAGAAGCAGATTATAAGCAAATTGTTGCATTAGAATACGTTTGTTCTAATTGTACAGCATATAAAAACAAATGCCAGACAATATCTTCCGAGATTGATCTAAATCTATCTTATAGAAAAGGTACTATTAGACTATTACACGATACTCTTGAAAAAGCCATCTCAGAAATTAATGGGAAATAATTATTTTCAGTTGAATTATTAGAAAGCAAGAGCGGGATGGGATTCGAAGCCCTGAACACATACGTGACAGGACTCTGATCCTGTAATCTTATATTGTCTTTTTCTTAATTAAAACCATGAAACCATCTGACAAACTATTCTGCAAAACTTTTCCATGTAAAAACATTGAAAAAAGTCCATACCAAGTTCCCTATTTACAAACTAATCCTGATAAAATAAAAATAATAATGATCTCAGAAGTTTCGCCACTAGACCCAAAAGATTATTTCTATTCTTCAGGAAATCCCCCCTATATGGAAACAACAAAAGAAGCTTTTAGCGAAGCGGGGCATCCTGTTAATTCTATACAAGATATATTAAACTTAGGAATATATCTAACAACAGCCGTAAAATGTGCAAAAATTGAAACTTCAATTTCAACAGATACAATATAAAGAATGCTCATTTATTCTAGAAGAAGAATTAAAACATTTCCCAAATGCTAAGATCTACATTTTACTGGGCGATGTTGCAATTAAATCTTTTAATTACATATCAAGAAAAAATACGAATAAACTTACAATCCCAAATGGCTCAACTTACAAATTGAGAAGTCAAAGGTTTTTCTATTACAATATAAGGGTATTTCTATCTTACGTCATAACTGGTAAAAGCTTCTTGATTGAAAAATCAAAAAGAAAAATGGTTGCTGAAGATATAAAAAATGCATTCGAACTTATCTAATAATTTTGGAAATCAAAACCTAAAACCTTATATATTATTCTTGGATTGGTTTGGAAAGGTTGTTATAGAAACGACTGAAAACGCTAAAAAAATTCCAAAACAGTTTTCTTATCCCCCCTTCGGAAAAGGAGGTAATTACTTGAGCGAATTTAGTCTTGTCATTAAAAATGCAAGAATAAATGATATCACAATTTCAGACATAGGTATTAATAATGGCAAAATAGAAAATATAGGGAAATTGAAAAACGGCGAAACAAACATTGATGCAAATAAACATTATGTAATAAGTGGATTTGTGAATTCTCACTGCCATCTTGATAAATCAAATCTTTTAGATAAGATGACAGAAGATCATCTTGGTAAGACGCTCGAAGAAAACAGGCTTCTATTAAAAAAATTGAAAAGCTCTTATTCTGAATCGGACATTAAAAAAAGAGCAACAGATACGATAGAACGGATGCTATCAAAAGGGATAACGGCGATAAGGACGCAGGTAGATGTAGACCCAACGGCAGAGCTTGTGCCGATTAAATCTCTTCTAAAATTAAGAGAAAAATACAAGAATAGAGTATACATAGAGATAGCAGCTTTCCCGCAAGAAGGTGTAATCGATGAAGCAAAAAGAGATCTAATGGAAAAAGCAATGGAACTTGGGGCAGATGTAGTCGGGGGCTTGCCACTAGTCGAAGCAAAGGGAAATGAGAAAAGACATCTTGAAATCCTTTTTGAACTGGCAAAACAGTACAATAAGAATCTTGATATCCAGGTAGATGAAACAAATGATCCTAGAATGGCAATACTTCCAGAGGTAATAAAAAAGACGAAAGAAGAAAATTTCAATGATAGGGTAACTGTTACTCACGCAATAGCACTTTCAAGATTGCCAACAGAAAAAGCTAAAGAGATAATAGAACAGATGAAGGCTCTAAAGATTAATGTTATAGTGACACCAAGTGCAAACATGATTACAAGATTTGCGGAAGTAAGTGACCTCTGGATAAGGCCATCAAACAGCATCACAAGGGTCACAGAACTCTACGACAATGGAATAAACGTTGCACTAGGTACTGATAATGTCAGAGACATATTCTATCCGTTTGGAAACTGCAGCATGATAAGGGAACTGCACATGCTAATATCTGCAACAAGGATGACCACAAGAGAGTATATAGATGCAGCCCTTGCAATGGCAACAACAAATGGTGCTAAACTTCTAGGGCTAAACTATGGGATTGCAAAAGGAAGACAAGCTGACATAATAATTACAGGGGGTATGTCAAAACTTGATATATTAAACAGCGATGAAACAATACCTTGTGTCATTAAAAATGGAAATATTCTTTCTCTTGATAAAAATAGATTAGAAAGGAGGAGTAACTGATGTCAGAAATTTCATCAATAGTAAAAGATTCAATCGACATGCACTATCACATAGGCCCGGATGTTTTACCAAGAAGGGATACGGTAGAGAGTCTTCTAAAGAATGAAAAAGGAAAGATAACTGGAATAGCATTAAAATCTCACGCGTTTCCCACAATATCTGCAATAAACACTATTGAAAAAAAATCAGATGGCCCGTTTCTAATAGGATCAATAACTTTGAACTATTTCATGGGAGGATTTAATCCAAGTGCAATATACGCTTCTGCAACAATGTCAAAGGGTGCACCAATTATAGTGTGGTTTCCCACAATACACGCGGAAAATCATCTTTTGAATAATCACAGCGAATACGAGATTCCTCCTGAGTGGGTGAAGGATCCAAAATTTAAACCTAGATTAAAATCTGAACTTAAAGCAATAAAAGTCACAGACTGGAATTATAGATTATTTGATAAATGCAATAGAGTCCTTAAAGCAATAAAAGACAACAACGGAATTCTAGCAACAGGGCACTTGTCATGGCAGGAAAGTTACGTACTAGCAAGCGAAGCATTAAAAATGGGCATTCCTACAATCATTACCCACCCAATGCAGAGGGACATCAAAATGCCCATAGATGTTCAGAAGGAGCTTGCCGCAAAAGGAGCATACATTGAGCACTGTTACATCATGTGGCTTGATAGGGACCATCCGGAGGACTACCCTCTCAAAACAATAAAGGAGGATATTGAAGAAGTTGGGTATGAACACTGCATCATATCTTCTGATGCAGGGCAGGTAAGAAATCCATTATCAAGTGAGTGTCTTGAAACTTACATGAACTTGTTGAATAAAGAAGGGATATCAAAACATGCTTTAGCTACGATGGCGGTGACAAATCCAAGAAAAATTTTGGGCATGGAGATAAAATGATTGACATTTCTGCAAACATTTCAGGGATTAATTTTGATAACTGCATAATGAACGCATCAGGTCCACTAGATGCAACTTTAGAAGAACTGACAGATATTGCAACTTCTTCTGCAGGTGGGATTGTAATGAAGTCATGTACAGTCGAAGCACTTGAGGGCAATCCTGAGCCAAGGTATGTTGATGTTGAGTGGGGGTCAATTAATTCAATGGGACTGCCAAATCTTGGGTACAAGTACTATAATGAGATAACACCTAAGTTAAAATCCTACGGTAAGCCATTAATAGCAAGCATAGCCGGTGTAGAAAGCCAGGAGTACAAAAAAATAGTTGAGTCATTTAATACTTCCAATGTGGATATCTTAGAGATTAATCTATCATGCCCGAATGTTGTTGGAAGGCCACAGATAGGGTATGACTTTGAAATGTCTGAAGAGATAATGGGCGTAGTGGGTGATGTTTCTGATAAGCCGTGGGGTGTTAAGCTGCCCCCATACTTTGATTTTGTTCATTTTGAGGAGATGGCTTCAATCCTCAATAATTCCAAAATCTCTTTTATAATAAGCATAAATTCAATTGGAAATGCTCTTTTCATAGATTGGAAAACAGAGAAGGTTCTAATAAAGCCAAAAGGTGGATTTGGTGGTCTTGGGGGGAAATATATCAAGCCAACAGCTCTAGCAAATGTTAGGAAATTCCATGAGCTTCTAGATAAAAAAATCAAAATTGTAGGTGTAGGTGGGATATACAGTGGCATTGATGCATTTGAATTTATCCTATCAGGTGCCACTCTGTTACAACTAGGGACATCTTTTGCCCAAGAAGGGCCGCAAGTATTTGAGAGGGTAGCAAGAGAACTTAAGGAAATAATGGAAAAGAAAAGTTACGCCTCTTTAGACAATTTTAGAGGAAAACTAAAGGTGATAGGTTGAAAGAGCTCTACGACTTACTTTTCCTAACGAAAAGCATCCACATAGATACAGAAAATCCCTTCACTTTTTCTTCAGGGATAAAGAGTCCAATTTACTGCGATACAAGGAGGTTAATCTCTTATCCAAAAGAGAGAAAAATGATCATATCAGGATTTTTAGAAAAAATAAGTGATATGGGCATTGAATCTGTAATCGGTGTTGCAACAGGTGGCATCTCTTGGGGTGCGTGGATTTCTGATAAACTTGATGTACCATTTGGATATGTCAGATCTTCCCACAAGGACTATGGGAAAAAACAGAGCATTGAAGGAAACATTGATTTTAATAAAAATATACTTGTTATAGAAGATGTTGTTTCAACAGGTGGATCCCTTGGAAGGGCGATCAATTTATTAAAAGAGTCTTCTACAAAATCCCTGAATACCTGTTCTATATTCTCTTACCAATTTTCCGAATCTATAAAATTATTTCAAGAGCTAGATGTTTCCTTTCAAAGTCTTTTGACCCTTGAAGGATTATTTGAATATGAATCAGATAAGTTTGGCAGCCATAAAAAAGAAATAGAGATCTGGAAAAAGAATCCAAGGGAGTGGGGAAATTAATGGATATAGGAGAGGATGTTCGAAAGAAGATATGCCTAGCGCTTGATGTTGATAATTTAGATTTAGCCAAAGAATTAGTTGAAGAGAGTTGTGAATATGTCGGAGTATACAAAATCGGGAAAGAATTATTTGTATCAGAAGGAACTTCTTCAATCAAAATTCCACAAAGCTACGGCAGGGATGTTTTTTTGGATCTTAAATTTCATGATATTCCAAACACAGTAGAAGGCGCTTCCAAGGCCTTGATCAAGCACAAAATCAAGATGTTTACAATTCACTTGATGGGTGGGAAAGAGATGATACAGGCGGTGGTTAGAGGTGTCAATAGCGGTGTTAAAGAATATGAAAATATCAGGCCAAATATTTTAGGTGTAACAGTTCTTACTAGTCATGATGAAAAATCTCTAAAAGATATTCTAATTGATAAACCTCTTGATCATGCACTAGTGCAATATGCAAAAATGGCTTCAGAAAATGGGTGTGACGGGATAGTTTGCTCTCCCAATGATATTAATACTATTAGGCTAAATCTTTGTAAAGAAATGATATATGTAACGCCGGGAGTAAGATTAAGAGAAGATAAAGTTTCTGACCAAAAGAGGATATGCACTCCAGAAGAAGCAATTGTTAACGGCTCATCAGTTATTGTAGTTGGCAGAAGTATATTGAATTCAGACAATAGAGTTGAAATATTAAAGAAGATATACAAAGAAGTGGAAAAGGGATTGAAGGCAAGTAAAAGTTGAGTTATTTTTAACTAAATCTTAATAAATGTAATATCATTAATTATAATAATTATTTCAATAAGATGGTCAAATGAATTATGAAGCAGACATTGCAATCATCGGGGCTGGTCCTGCAGGCTCAACTGCGGCTTATCTCTTAAGAAAAGTTGGATTAAATGTAATATTGGTAGATAAGTATTTTTTCCCACGAGATAAATTATGTGGGGGGCTTGTATCTACAAAAGCACTTAAATTATTGGAAAGAATTTTTGATGAAACTGAAGAATCCTTAAATCAGAAACAAATAATTAATTTCTCTTCAAATAAATTTGAATTTGTTTGTAAAAAAAAGAGCCTAGCAAAATGCTATACTAAAATCCCAACACATTTTGTTGAGAGAACAGTATATGATAAGTTTTTATTAGATAAAGCTGTAGATTCTGGTACAATGATTATTTGTGGGGAAGAAGTCAAAAAAGTTGATTTAGATTCAAATAACTTAATTACCTCAAAAGGAAATACAATTAGTTCAAAATACATCATTGGTGCAGATGGAGCAAATAGTATTCTTAGAAAAGAATTTGAGAAATTAGGAGCTATAGACAAAGAATCTTGGATAGCTAATCTGGGATTTGCTCTTGAGACTTTCATAGCTAAAGAGAAAATATCCTTTGAAAAAAATATAATGTACCTATATTTTGGATATATGAAAACTGGATATGCTTGGGTATTTCCTAACAAAGATAAAGTAGTAGTCGGAATTGGTGGCTTGTTGAAAGAAATAAACAATAAAGATTTTAAAAACATATTTACCCAATTTTTAAGATCATTGGGGCTTGATAAAAAAACAATTGATGGCTGTATTGAAGAAATTAGGGGCCACCCAATTCCTTTTGGAAACTTTGTAGAAAATCCCGTTTACAAGAATAGTATTCTTATTGGAGATGCTGCGGGTCTTGTCAATCCAGTAACTGGGGAAGGAATTTATTACGCACAAAGAAGCGCTGAAATAGCGGTGGAGGCAATATTAAAGGATTATACAAATCAGGGAAACTTAGTTGAGGACTACAAAAGAAATTTGAATCTATACTTAATGCCAGAACTATTAAATACAAGAAAGAGTAGAAATATGTATTTCAGAATATTCAATAATTATTTCCTAGGTAAGATAGCTACCTTTCTCATGTTTAGAAAAGTAAAATACGTTTAACCAGACATATACAATACTTTTGATTATAGTAGAAATAAATATAAATTTGCCCGATAGTTGACATTTATAATAAGCATTTCAATGTGATTTAATGAAGTTTAGATTAAGTAAAACATTCAAATTTGATGCAGCGCACAAATTAGTTGATTACGATGGTGTATGTGCTAATCTACATGGTCACACGTACAAATTGATCGTTACAGTGGAAGGCACTCCAGATAAAACTGGGATGGCCATGGACCTTTTTGATTTAAAGAAAATAGTCACAGAAAAAATAGTAAGTAAGATGGATCATTGTTTTTTGAATGATTTATACCCTCAACCAACAGTAGAGAATATGGCAAAGGGTATTTTCTTAAAACTTGAAAAGGAATTTGAAAAAACTAAAGTTAAGCTTTTTTCTATAAGATTATACGAAGGCGAAGGCTCTTATGTAGAGGTCTTGCATGAGTAATCTCTTAATTTCTGAAATATTCTTTTCATTGAACGGCGAAGGATTAGAGATTGGAAAACCCACAGTTTTTGTAAGGCTTTCAGGATGCAATCTTGACTGTAGTTGGTGTGATACAAAATATGCAGACCATAATGCAACTGAAAAGAATATTGATGAGATCCTAGAAGAAATTGAAAAATGTGGTAATGATATTAATTCTGTCTTAATAACTGGCGGTGAGCCTTTAACGCAAGATATCGAACCTCTAGTGGATATACTCCATAGAAAACAGTATGATATAGCTATTGAAACAAATGGCTCAGTCTATAAAGATATATTATTGAAAATTGATTTCATTAGCGTTGATATTAAGACACCAAGCAGTAATAACGAAACTAATGATTTAACAGTTTTTAATAAAATTGTTAATGCGATTAAAATTAGAAAGGGGCAGATGAAGGCTGTAATTACCGACAGAAGAGATTATAATTTTTTAAAGAAATTTATCCAGGAAAACTCTTTTAACGTCCCCCTTATTATCCAGCCCTGTTGGGGAAAACTTAGTTATAAAGAGCTTTGTGAAATGTATATTAATTATCCAATAAATCATGACGATGTCAGAGTATTGCTTCAGATACATAAATTAGGAGAGATCAAATGATTAATACACAAGATGAGTCACCAAAACATCAATTGAAGCTTGAAAGAGTTGGTATTAAAAATCTAAAAACTCTTATCAAGATAGACAGAAATAACAAAGAATTTCGTCATATCCCAAAGATCAATATTTTCATGGATCTAAATGAGGATAAAAAGGGGGTTCACATGAGCAGATTCATTGAGAGTATAACGGAGATCTTAGAAGATGAAGTCAGAGATAACCACAAATCCCTAGAACAAATAGGAAAACATATCCTTGAAAAATTGAAGGTTAAACACAGTTATGTCAGTGCTGAGATTGAATTTGAATCTGAAATACCCATATATGAAAAGACGCCTGTGAGTAAGAAGGATACAATTGAGATACACGATATCAAAGTAAGGCTTAGAAACAATAATGGCTCTTGGGTAAAAACATTAGAAGTCAGCGTTATTGGAAATACTGCATGCCCTCATGCTTTGGCCGTTAATAAAAAGGGAACGCACATACAAAGGGCAATTGGGAATCTAAAAATTGAAACAGATTTTGACAATGATATTGATTTAGAAGTGATGATTGAGACCGTAGAAAATTCATTTTCATCAAGAGTCTTTACTTTACTAAAAACTGAGGATGAGTCTTTTGTTGTAGATAAAATGCATTCTAATCCTCTATTTGTTGAAGATGTTTGCAGAAATATGTTATCCCTTGCTTCTAATAAATTTAAAAAATCAAAAATTCATACAGAATGTCTAAGCTACGAATCAATACACAGACATGATGTTTTTGCTGAGGGAGCCATAGAAACATGAAAACTGCCGTTGTATTACTTAGTGGGGGAATGGATTCTGCCGTTTGTGCTGCAATTGCAAGAAAAGATGGACATAATATTTATGTTCTTCATGTTGATTATGGGCAGAGAACAAATAAAAAAGAATTTAATTGTGCTAAAGGTATTTCCTCATCTTATAATGCTCTAAATTTTAAAGTAATTAATCTTGATTTCTTAAAAGAGATAGGTGGCAGTGGACTCGTTGATAATTCTATTGAACTGCCAAAAACAGAAACTATAGGAATACCACCAAGCTATGTTCCTTTCAGAAACTCTATACTTCTCTCTTTAGCCACAGCATGGGCTGAAGTAGTTGGCGCCGAAGCTATTTATTATGGTGCAAATTCCATAGATTTCTCAGGATATCCAGATTGTAGGCCTCTTTTTTTTGAAGCGTTTCAGGAGTTAATCGATGTTGGAACAAAGGATGAAACAAATATTAAACTTAAAACACCTCTAGCATACATGTCTAAAGGAGATATAGTAAAAAAAGGAATTGAGCTTGGAGTTCCATTTGAGAAAACATGGAGTTGCTATACTGAAAATGATAATGCATGTGGAGTTTGTGATTCCTGCAGACTAAGGCTCAAAGGATTTCAGGACGCAGGAGAAAAAGATCCAATTAGGTATTTGTGAGGATTGCGTATGGATACTCAAAATAACATAAATATACTTGTGGCTGAAAAGGCATTAGAACTTCTTAAGAAGGCATTAGAAAACACAAGATTTGAAGGGGTATGGAAAAAGAAAGATGCGCTCCAAATTACTGATTCAATTAAATCAGACATAATGGCAATTAAATTTTCATATGCAGAAAAAGAGGATATAAGTGATATCACTATGCCGATCAGAGAAAAAATATCTAAACTTCAATTAGCACTTGGAGAAGGTTGGAGCTCAAATTTCCTTTCTAATTCAAGAAAAGAAAATAAAATCTCTACGAAAATGGGCATTGCTAAGATTATTTTCTCCATGAATACCTTATATTTTGTCGATAAAAGAATCAAGCTAGATAATAAATATGGCATAGATACTCTCGTTGGCAAAATTCTTTCAGTTTCAAAGGTATCTGATTCTCTTTTAATATGTAATGTTGACATCAAAAGAGCCATTACTGTTTTGACAAATGATATGTCTATTAAGGACGGAGATATTGTTGCTGTTTCTATTTTACCGCCAAAGGAATTTTATGGTCAAGTATCTGAGGGGATGTTTTGTGGGATCCATGGAGTTTTGAGAATTGAAGGTGAAATTGGAAACAGGGCAGAAATACCAATTGATGGATACAAAGAAACTATGAATATGGTCCAGGATTTCCTAAAGCATTGATGGGATTATGCACATGACTTCTAAGTCATCATTTCCAATATTAATATAACAATGTAATTCATTTGGGGGGATGTAAATAACATCACCTTTTTTTACGGGGCTTTTGCCATTTTCAGTCCTTAAAAATCCTTCACCTTTTAGGATAAAGTTTTCATGTTCCCACTCGTGCTTGTGATACGGAGAAAATCCTTCTTTCTCAATTTTCATTATTCGCATATAGAAATTTCTTGCTCCTTGGTCTTCCCCCACCAAGGTAGTTATAGAAACACCTTTTGCGTTATTCGCTTCAATTTTATTTTCTTTTATATCCTGAACATTTCTGTGAAAAATCATAGTATCACATGTTTTTTGGGCAATATAGCTGTAAATGTACTGCCTTTCTTGTATTCTGATTCAACGTTTATTATTCCATCATGTTTTGTTACGATATCTAAAGCGATTGGAAGTCCAAGCCCTATGCCTTGTTTTAATTCATCATCTACTTTTGCCCTATAAAATTTTTCAAAGATATTATTGATATCCTTTTCATGAATTCCAACACCTTTATCTTTGATCTTTACTTCTAGTGTATGATCTTTTTCTTCTATTTTGATTATTACTTCTCCGTTCTCATTTGAGAAATTTACTGCATTTTCTATAAGATTTACAAAAACTTTAGTAAGCTTCTTTATGTCTCCTTCTAAATCAAAGTCTTTACCAATAGAACTTATAGATAGATCTATTTTTCTCTTATTTGCCAAAATAATAAAATCTTGTGCTATTGTTTTTATTAATTCATTAAGGTCAAATTTTTCAATAATAAGTTTTTGACTTTGGAGGTCGAGCAAAGTAAACTCTTCAAGTTCTTTGACCAAAGAACTTAATCTTTGTACATTTCTTTGAATAGAAGTTATCATTTTTTTGTTATGCGGATCAATATTATCTAGATTAATAAATTCATTACTTACGCTAATGATTGCAAGAGGATTATACAACTCATGAGCTATTGCATCAATAAAATCTTTCTTTGCTTTGTCTGAATCTTCTAAACAATTGTAAGCTTCTTGGAGTTTTTCTGTTTTATTCTGGACTTCAATTTGGAGAGCTTTATTGAAATTTTCTCTTATTTGATAAGTTTTATTCAATCTCTCAGTCATCTCATCAATTTGTCTTGAAAGAAATGCTATTTCATCTTCACCTTCGAAACCTACTTTCCGATTAAAGTTTCCTTTTCCAACTTCAACCGCATGTTTAGATATTCGTTCAATTGGAACTATTATTTTCTCATTAATATATCTAGTCAGCAAGTAATTAATAAAAAAGTCGATCAAGACAATAATAGTTATAATAATAAATAAAGTTTCAATGATAGTTTTATCAAAAGAATATCCATACGCAATAAAAATAATACTTATAATAATGCCCAATCCAATTATAATAATGTTTGTTATATACAATATTTTTATCCTTAAAGAATCAAGTTTCTCTTTAAGACTTAAGTCTGGCTTAAAAAAATCATATTTTAAAACAGCATATCCAAATAAGAACATCATTAAAGAATTTGTTATGGGGAGAACAATAGTATTTCCTATTAGTTCGTTAATACCAAAAATTTCCTTTGATTTCCCTATGTAGATTATAGAGTTTAATGTAATACTTGTGGTAATAGGTATTAATGTCCCTATAAAAACGAGTAAATATTTCTGTTTTTCAGAAAAGTAACTATTTGAGTTATATGCAATAACAAGTAGATAAAGGCCATAAAGAAAACAAATTATGTAGTATAAAAAGAATATATCAAACATTGGACCATGAATTTGTTCAAGTTTTCCATTAATCAATAAAAGATCTTTGATAAATAAATCCGTTACAAGAGTTAAGGTGAAAAATATACTGATTGCTACTAATAAATATTCTTTAATCCTTAATTTTATTTTTGAGAAACTAGAACTCCACATTAAATACAGAGTTGGAACCCAAATAACAAAAAATAAATTTAATTTATTCCACAATTGTGGGTAAGGTCTTTCTATCAATAACGCATTAGTGATAATTATCCCGGCCATCAAAAAAGCTAGAATCGCAAAGAGTACATTTATTTTTGATTTATAATTGGATTTAAGAGCATAAAGCCCCCATACTAAATTAAGAAAAAAAGTAATAAAAATAAGATAATACATAATGATCGGATTCTTATTGTGCAAACCAACAGTTTAGTCTTGCTGCTTCAAACCAAAAGTTTGGCTCTGATAAATAAACTGCGCCGATTCCTTCATTCTCTTTAATATACATTTTAATTAATTCATGTGTAGTTTTATCCATAAAATCACCTACCATCTATTTTTTTAATGATTAACTTATAAGATTAACTAAATAACATTGCGAATTTCTCAATTTATTATATCTTTTAGTATATTCTCTCTTTTATTTTTAAATTTGTCAATGCTTGAAGATATTTTGTTTGAAGAATCTTCGAAAAATTCGTTTAAATAATGCATATTATATTTCTTTATAGACTCAATCGCCATTTTTTGATACTTTAGAGAAATGCCAAGTGCATCCTCTAAAATATTAGTTTCAATAAATCCAGCAGCGATATCCATTACTTCTGCTTTTCCTACATCAACTAAATTCTCATTTTCAAGATACTCAATAACTTTAACAAGTGGATAAGTTATTTGGCCAGAAGTAAAGTCATCTTTCCACCCAAGAACATCATTAAACAGCTGCATCGAAGTCCCCCAGCATTCCATCATGGAAAAAAAATCTTTTCTTTTATTTTCATTTGACCCTTCAAGATACAAATACGATAAAATAGGGATTCTCAAATGGAATGCCTTTCTTGCCATAAGTTCATAATTATAGTTTTTCATTTCCTCTGTCAATAGGCCTTTATAGATATAATGTTGTTTTTCATAAAGAACTGCATTTGAGAAATATGTTAGAGTATCTTCCAGATCTTTCAAAAAACTTTCATTTCTTCCTATTAGCTTAAAACATATCTCATACATCTTGAATTCACAGATGTTGGACAAAAGAAGTAAGTTCCTGTCAATTTTTTCCGGATTGTCCAGTATGTCATCAATAATTCTCAAATGCATTATCCCATAAACATCAAGATTAGAGAGTTTTCTAGAAACGTCTTCTTTGCTCTTAATATCAAATCCGTCTGAGAGCCAATATGGGAAAATAAGAAACGTATTGAATCCTTTTAGAGAAATCTTGAATTTGTCAAGAAATGTAACCCCTAGATTAGAAATTGGTTTTTCTAGATCACCTATAAAACAATTGACATCTCCAAGTACCTGGTTAATCTCTTTATCAAAATCATCAAAGAAAATCATAATATCCCTTCAAGCCAATCACTTATATCTTTTATTTCAAAGATATCTAGGGTATATACTCTCCTATCCTTATAAGGAATTTCATCGAGTGATTGCTTGAATTCTTTTCCTTTCCCGAATATGTCCCTTGAATGGTAGACTGCCTTGTGGACAATTTTATTTCTGTGTGTAAAAAGGGCCTTGGCTGTGCTTTCAAAGATATCATTTATTTCAAATTTTTTATTCAGGGTGATGTGGGCTATAGAAGACCACACCTTTGGCTCAGGATAAAAGGCCGAAGGGGGCACGTCTCGTAGAATCTCAATTTCTGAATATATTTTAGACATTACGGATAATCTGGAATAATCATCTTCACCTGGGTTAGAAATAAATCTCCTTGCAAACTCTTTTTGATACAATATTGTTGCAGATTCAAAATTCATTTCAAATAATTTGAATGTTATCTGTGAGGATATGGCATAAGGAATACTCGAAACAACTGTATCAAAATTTTTGTCTTCAAACTTTAGGAAGTCATCGCAGACTATTTCAACATTATCAAAATTATACTCCTGTTTGAGAATATTGACAAGATTCTTATCCATTTCTACAGCAACGACTTTGTCGCATACCTTAGATAGTCTTTCTGTTAGAAATCCCAAACCTGGGCCTATCTCAAGGACTTTTCCTTTGCCATAGGAGGCCATGAATCTTAAGACTTCATCAGAAATGAGAAAATTTTGAGAAAAGTTTTTAGATGGCCTTATTTTGTATTTGTTCAAAAGATAAAAAAGTCTGTCCGGTATCATTCCATCTCTTTTGGGGGCCTGCTTACAAAAATAGAATATCTATCAACTTCTTGCAACTCATTGATTATCCTATTTATAATCATTTTTTTTGGATCTGGTATAGATGGAACTCTTTCTTTTATATCACTAAATGATTCGAATGGCCCATTTTTCCTTTTTTCTAGGATCTCATTCATTAATTTTTTCCCAAGCCCTGGCAAAAGCTCAAGTTTGTGATACCTAATTGATATAGGGCCTGAAGTAGTGAAAAACTCGACAAATTTTTGCTCATTTTCAGACACTATCTTCTCAACAATAAATTTTAATTCGCCCTTTGCAGTTGCACTTAGCTCATTGTAGCGAAGTCTTTTTTTAACTCGGACTATTTTGTCCCTTTTCCCTTTTCCTATAAATACTCTTTCATACATTGAAAGATCTTCTGATGGAACTACCTCTAGCAATGAGAAATAATTTTCACCTATTATATGTGCAATAGGTGTTCTCTTATGAGGCGGGAGATTCTCGCCTGGAAAACCTTGTGGGAGATAATCCAGAACTATCCCATACTCCTCAAAAATGCTAGTTCTCACCATCATAAATTTCACTTATTTTTTATATTTTGCAATAATTTCCAATATGGATTTAACTTCATCTTCATCCAATATTAACCTTTCTTTTGAGAATATTACTTCAATGTCTTTCTTGTCTTCTGGAACAATATCAACTATTTTAATTATATTTTCCTTTTTTAATCTTGGAACTTTTTCGGTAAGCTCTACGATAACTTTTTCTATATCCTCAATTTCCAGTTTGCTGAATTTATTTGTGTAATCTAATGAAATTCCTTGTTCATATCCCAATTCGATTTTTTCAGCTCTACTGGAAAGTATCTCTTTTACTTTTGTTATTGGAACAATATCTTCAGAGATTATTTCCTTTCCTATCATGAAAGAACCTCTATTAAAATACCTGTTTCTTCATGTGTTCAGGTCTTGAAATAACAGTCTTTTCTTTATTTCCATCCATTACGGAAAGTAGATAAGCTGAACCCCTCTTTCCAACTACCTTACCCGTTTTTCCATGAAATCTTGGAAAAGGCATGCCTTTGTGGACAGACGGTTCTAAAATAACGTGAACGGAGTCTCCTACATCAAATACCTGAAGGATTCTTGATACAGGAACTTTTCCCCTTGTTCTCACATTTTTTGATAGTTTACCTCTTGTCTTTATTCTGAAACCATGAGATTTTTTAGTCATTATTACACCTTCTCTTCAATACTATTTACATCTAGCAATACACACTTTATATTCTTACCCAATAATTCTGCAATACTGGGATTTGTTCTCTCATCATCCCCAGAGATAAGTTCTTTTATATAAAGTCCACCATCACAGTATATCTCTAGTGACGAGCAATTTTCCTTAGAAGTAAGAACTTTATAAACCTTTCTAATTCTTGTTTTATCCGCTCTTCTATGCACAACTCTGTTTGGAGTCTCTTGATATATGTCTCTGTCTATGAAAAATTTCTCTATTTTTTTCTTTTCTTCGTCAGTTAGACATACATCAATCTCTGCCAAGTAAGTTTTTTTCATATGGGTATTTTTTATTTTCTCAACTACTTTCTTTTCAACAAAGCAAAGATCTGAAATTTTTACTTTCCCTTCATTCATTCGATTTACTTCTAGTTTCAGCGTTTGAAGATCAATATCTCGGATTTTTGGGGATTTTATTTCTAGAACAAATGGTCTACCATTTCCAAGCATTAAAACATCGATGTCTTCTCTACCTGCGCCATGAAAAGATGAATTTGCACCTTTAGTTTCTTTTAAGAACAACTCGGATATCAACTCCTCAACGCTTACATCATACATTTTTCCAGTATTGCCACACTTTGGGCATCCACGGCCTTTGCATTTTGTGCAGAACCATTTGGTTTGTGGGATTCCCCTAACTAACTTGTTATATCGACCATAAATAAATAATGGATTAATAACATACTCAACTTTTGAATCGTATGGGTGCAGGAGTATAGTTACGTCTTCTTTTTCTCTTTTGAATTCTTTTCCCATGATTGCCCCTATCTCCTTTCCAAGTTCTCTATTTAGCTCTTGTTTGATACTTTCTTGGTACTGAAGACCATATTTCTCTTTTAGCATTTCCTCTTTTTTTATGATTTCTTCAGGAATCTTTGTGCCCGCATGAAATGTAAAAAACTCAAAATCAGGGGATATATTTTTTACAATGTTCTCTGCCCTTTCAAAAATATTGTCACAGAGAAAACAAGGTTTTTGTTTGTTAAAATTAGCTGGTAGTTCAAGATTCAATAAATTTCTTATTACTTTGCCCCGTCTTTCATTTGTAGATGTTGAAATCTTTCCAAACTGTCTTCCAAGGCAATGATCACAGAGAATAATCTCTCTTAGAATCTCCTTAGAAGTTTTCAATATCATATGATCTTTATCTCTTTAGAGTCCCTTAAAGGATTTGTCAATTAATCCGTAACAAATCTGCAACTTCTTTACTATCTCGTGTTCAGTTGCAGAATCTTTATGGAATGGGATGCTCTCAAATTTTTGAAGCAGAGAATTGTATCTGTTCTGGGCATCCCAAATTTTAGAAAGCAGGACTTCTCTGTCTTTGTACATTTTAATAAATTCTGTGCAACCTTCTCTTATCTCCATGATGTCTCGTTCATACTGAATTTCGTAATCTATTTGTTTTATGAGATTCTGGCACTGTTGAATTCTTTCTTTTAAGAGCTCTTGAGATTTCATATCTAGTTCATTTTCAAACTGTTTATAATTAGCAACTATGTCCTTGTATTCGCCTATCATTTCCATAACTAGAGCCTTATCTGAAGGCTCAACATAGGAGTATCTTGTAATAAAACCACCAATTTTGTTAACTATCTTGTCGATCTTGCTCTGAACAATCTCTTTTTCAGCGTCTTTGATTCTATTGCTGAATTCAGACATCAAAGCCTCTATTTCAAGCCTTAGCTGATCATCATACTCTAGTAAGAGTCCCTGCTTTTCTTTAATCAAGGTCTGATATTCATCTTTAGCTTCAGCGGTACTCCTTAGAATCTGTGCGAAACTGTACTTTTCTAATAATCCTTTGACTCTTCTAATAAAGTATTGAAGTTCTTCTTCTTTCACTATCTCAGCGTGCTCTACTCTTTTCTTGAGTCTTGCAAGGATTTCATCAATTTCATCCCTTTTATCTTCAGCTATTATAGAAAGGATTTCATTTCTTGTTTTCATTAGGTCTCTGTAAAGATCCCTCACCTCAAAGAGATTTGAGTTGATATAGCCCTGATCAAATTTAATGTCAAAAGTTTGTGCCCGTCTCAAAAGAATATCAATCTTTTGAAGCTCGTCTCCTTGTACATCTTTTAGAATTGCACTTATCTTTTCTATCTTTCTCTCTATCTCTATTTCTTGTTCTGAATTCGCAAATACTACAATGTCTTCTTTTTCCTTCAAAAGATTCTGGAAATCCTCCTTCGCTCTTATTAAATTGTCCAATATTTTTTCTTCTGTGAAGTCTCCCATTTTCTTATTGAGATATTCAATAAATTCATCAACGTAACCCTTCTTTCCATCTTCGATTTCTTTTATTCTGTTATCAAAGACATTAAGATTTACATTGATTGCCTTTTCAAGTTCATAGTCAACCCCAACAGGGAGATTTTTTTGCTCTCTTCTAAGGCTGTTGTATATAAAAACTGCTTCTTTGATGTTCACATCTATGTGTTCCTTGGGATACTTCTCTAAATTATTAATTGTCTTCTCCAAGAAATCCTCTAGTATTTTGATTTTGGCTTCTTCAGTTTTGATAACTTTTTCCTGTATTTCGGATAAATTACTTTCAATTACAATTTCAAGGTCTGCAGGCAATTTTGCTTTTTCTTCAAGAAGTTTGTGATACATCTGTCTAGCAGATTCTAAATCTGTATTAATCTTGGAATAATCAAATTCTTCCAAAGCTTTGTACGAATTCTCTAAAAAGTTCTCAAGTTCTCTTTTCTTGATTGCTTCAATATTTTTAACTCTCAAGTACAAATCATTTAAGTTTTTCTCAATATTCTTACTTAGGTCATTTGAGAATCTTGGGTATAATCTTTCCATGTCCCTTGATAATGCAACATAAGTTCTCTCCGCCTCGGATAAATTTCCTGTAATGTAATCCTCAGTATATTTTTCAAGTGCCCTTCCGGTTCTATCATAGACAAAAGAAAGATTTTCAATTTCTCTTTTTTCAACATTTTCTATTCTTGAAAGCAAATTATCGATAGAGTTTCTAACTTTTTCTTCAATTTTAGAGTCGATTGATCCTTTCAGAGAATTTCCTATTTTGCTATATTTCTCATAAACTGTCCGTGAATCTATAGGATTTTCTAATATATATTGTTCTGTAAAAATAGGAAGAAGTTTTTCAACATCATCAAGGATAGTTAAGAGATCAATTCTTTTCCTATCTTCTATTTCTTTTATCCTCTCACTTAAAATTTTAAGGTTATTATCAATAAGAGTAGCTCTTCCGCCTTTAAGTTGTCTCTTCTTTTCAAGTAATGAAGAGTAAATTTCTCTAGTTTCATCAAAGTTTTCTGAAATATATTGGACGTTCAAGTACCTGTTCTTTTCCTCAATTTCCTTTAGAAACATCTCATAATCCTTTTTCAGGAAATTCTCAGCTTTCTCAAGTTTTTCTTCAATCTTAGATAGGTATCTGTTTATCTCACTTTCAATCTCTGGGGATACAGTTTTTGGAAGTTTCTTATTTTCTACATCAAGGAGTGAGAATATTTCCAGGACTTCAGTGTAATTGTCAAGAATATACTGCTCTGTAAAAGCCTCTTCTTTATTTTTTACCTTTCTTAAAAAATTAATAAGTGAAAGTTCCTGCTCTTTTTCTGTTTCATCGATCCTATGTTTAAACTCTAATAAATTTGAGTCAATCTTTTTCTGAATATCCCAGACAATAACTTTTAGCTCATCAATATCGTCATAGATTTTTTGTTCCTCTAATTCAGTACCCTCTTTGTCACTAATAATATCGACGTTTTCTATAATCTGCTGAAGTTTTTCTTCAAAGTTTTCAATTTCCCACTGTTTAAGAGCTTCAACATTATATGATTTTAATCTATCGAGAAATTCTTTATATCCGTCAAGCAGTCTAGATACTTCTACAATTCTCTCTTCGTTAGAAGTTTCAATTTTGGATATTTTTTCAGCCAATTCATCTATTTTCTTGTTTTCAAATGGCATAATAATAACACCAAGACTATTTTATTATAGTAATATTTTTTATTTATTTTTACTGCTTTTATATATTTCTGCAAGGCTTAAGAGATATTCTTCTTCAGCAAAGTGCAACTCTGCAGGGACAACTAATGTATGAGGGGGCAAGCCGTAGAATTCATTATTGAATCCGGCTAATTTATCTATATCTCCATATATGATCCTTTGATCATCGTGGCTAATCCTTGAAATTACAATGATTTTTTTAATATTTTTGTTTTCATCAATCTTTTTTAATATGTCCATCGCTTCTTTAGGATTCATAAAGAGATTTTTCTCCCGCTTTACATCGAGCAACAGCATTGTGTGGAGATTTCTTTCTTTATTTTCAACTATAGCATCATAAAAGCTTCTTGGGAAGAAGTTTTCCTCAGGGTATGGTATACTGGCAGTTTTTCCAAATCTGTAAATATGGAGGCCTGTTTCAGCAATCGCTGAATAAATAGAGGAAGCGTGAAATACTTTTGTTTTAACTCCCTTCTTTATAGCTCTTAAAAGAATATCCGTGTGAGTTGTCGCAACAAGAGGGTCTCCCGATATGAGGAGTGCGACATCCCCAGATTTTGCGATTTCCAAGAACGTGGGATTCTTTTCTATACCTTCTCTAGAAAGAGGAATCACTTTTTTATTAAGGGCCTTTTCGAGCCATATAAGATCAAAATCAAAATAATTAGTGTATGTATCCACGTAAATATTATTGATTTTATCTAATAACTCAAAAGCTTTCAATGAAAGGTCTTTTTCTGACAGCCCAAGGCCTACAAGGTATAACATCTATATTGTAAAAGTACTTTAAATATAAAAGATTTTAGATTCAATTTACTAAATTTTTAAATAAATAGCGATTTTTATTAGAATTAATTTTTTAAAAAATATAAGAAAAAATAAAATATTATTAATATCTGAGATATTTTTGGAATTCCCAGTCGGTGACATACATTGAGTACTCTTTCCAGACTTTCTTCTTGTGTTCAATGTATCTTTCGTATATATGCTTCCCAAGGGATTCTCTTACGACCTTATCTTTTTCCAGTTCTTTTATAGCCTCCCCAAGGTTTATTGGTAAGATTTCTATGCCTTTTTCCTCTAACTCGGCCGTTGATAACTCGAATATATCATAGTCGGCTGGTTCAGGTGGCTCAATCTGATTTTCAATTCCATCCATTCCAGCTTTTAGCATAGCTGTAAATGCAAGGTAGGGGTTACAAGTTGGGTCAGGAGATCTAAACTCTACCCTCAAAGCCTTTTCGTTAGTTGGGTCGTATCCCGGCAATCGTACTAGAGTTGTTCTGTTGGCCCATCCCCATGAGATATAAACAGGAGCTTCATATCCTGGAACTAATCTCTTATAGGAGTTAACTGATGGAGAGCAAATTGCTGTTAGTGCTTTAGCATGTTTTAAAATTCCACCTACGTACCATCTACCCTTGTCGGACAAATTCTTTGTCTTTGGGTCGTAAAATATGTTTCTACCATTTTGGAATACACTTTGGTGGCAGTGCATACCGTTTCCAGCTTGACCGTAGAATGGTTTTGGCATATAAGTAACTACAAGTCCCTCTTTAGCAGCTATGTTTTTTACTACTTGTTTGTATGTGATAACGTCATCCGCTGCTTCAAGGGCACTTTCCTTAAATCTAAAATCAATTTCGTGCTGACCATCTCCTACTTCGTGGTGGGTAATCTCACTTTTGACACCCATCATTTGCATATATAATCCGGCTTTGTTCCTGATTTCTTCTCCTAGGTCGAGAGGTGCGAAATCTGCATAGCCTCCTAAATCATGAGGTACAAGTTTCCCATTTTCTTCTTTTAATAAGTGAAACTCTATTTCAGGCCCAAGATAAAATTCCATTTTGTCTTCTGCAAGCTTTTGTATTTCCTTTTTTAAAAGACTCCTCGGGTCACCCTCATACGGTTTCAAAGTTGTTGGGTAACATACATCACATATTATCCTTGCTTCATCAAGCCACGGAATTATTTTGAATGTGTTAAAGTCTGGCATCAAGACACTGTCACTGTTGGATATATCAGTAAATCCCCTAATAGAAGAACTATCAAAACCCATTCCAGATTCAAATACGGAGTCCAGAAGGTCTACAGATATTGAAAAGTTCTTTGGTATACCAAGCATATCCACAAACTGCAATCTTACGTATTTTATGTTCTTTTTCTTAATTTCATCCTTTACCTGCTGTTTGTCCATCTAATTCCTCCAAAAATATTTTTTATATCTACTCATTTGTCTAGGTATTTGATAGAAAAGAGAAGTATCATCTAGTATTTAATACTTACTGTTATAAAATAGCTAATTTAGGTCTAATAAGGACTAAAAAAAGATAAAATGGCCTAAAATAGTCAAATTAAATTAGGTAATAAAAAGTAATTCATCTCTCCAGTCATCCTTAATTCTTCCATTTTTTATATTTAACATTGGCATATAATTGTGGAAGAATCTTATCGGATCTGAAAGTCTTATTGTTTGGACATCTTCTATAGAATCGGGCCCATGATTTTTCTTTAAAGATGGAACAATTATTTTGTTAAAGTTTTCTACTATGTCCTCATCCCTTTCTCCTTCTAAAATCATAACAAGAGCAACTCTCCCATCAACTTCTGCAAGGAATGATTGGTAAATATGCTCAGTAAATACTGTTCTAACATTATTTTCTTCATTAATCTCTCGAATAAGTTGAGTATAAGGAAGGCCAAGTTTAAATTTTATTAGATAGAGATGTCTAGCATTTATTTTTCCGATACCTGACTTATCTAGATTTACATTTAGATAATAATGAATAATGCCCTCTTCTTCAAGTTTCTTCCTTTTTCTGTAGACAGTTCTTACGGGAACTCTTGTCGCCTTGCTTATTTGATTATCACTGCTTCTGGGATTTCTTATTAAAGCTTTGATGATTAATTTTTCTTGCTCATCGATAGTTCTTCCCTTTAAGATACAAACATCTTTTACCATAGTAATTCCTCTATTTCATGCCAGAATAATATATTATCCTACCTAATAAGTATATAAAATTAACTATTATGAAATATTAGTGCCATAAAATAGCAATATGTGAATATCTTGATATTGGCAAATAGCAAAATATTTATAAGAGATTTAGACATCTGTAATCATAGTCGTGATTTTATGAAATCATTGGATCAAGTTGATGTTGAAATTTTTAATGCAATTGAAGATGAAAAAAATCGTCAAAATGAAGGACTTGAACTTATAGCGAGTGAAAATTTTACAAGCAACGCAGTTCTTGAAGCGCAAAGGTCTGTTATGACTAATAAATATGCCGAAGGTTACCCTGGAAAAAGGTACTATGGTGGGTGCAAATTTGTTGACGTTGCGGAATCTCTAGCCATCGAAAGAGCAAAAAAACTTTTTAAAGCAGATCATGCAAACGTACAGGCTCACTCAGGAACACAGGCTAACATGGCGGTATATTTTTCATGTTTAGATGTTGGGGATACTGTCTTAGGGATGGATTTATCATGTGGGGGGCATTTATCGCACGGATCCCCTGTTAACTTTTCTGGAAAATTTTATAACTTTCAGTTTTATGGTGTTAATAAAAATACTTATATGATTGATTTAAATGAAGTAAGACAAAATGCCATTGAATTAAAACCTAAACTTATTGTAACGGGCGCTAGTTCATATCCAAGAGAGATAGATTTCAAAGGATTTAGAGAAATTGCAGATGAAGTTGGCGCTCTTTTGATGGCTGATATGGCGCACATTGCAGGACTCGTTGCATGCGGATTCCATAAATCTCCAGTTCCTTACTGTGATTTTGTAACATCTACGACCCACAAGACTTTAAGAGGCCCAAGAGGGGGATTAATACTTTGTAGGGAAGATCATAAAAAAGCAATCGATAAAGCTGTATTCCCATTTGCCCAAGGTGGGCCAATGATGCATACAATAGCAGCAAAAGCTGTTTGCTTCAAGGAGGCAATGGGAGAAGATTTCATCAACTACCAAAGACAAATTATTAATAATTGTAAAGTTCTATCTGAAGAACTTTTGTCACTTGGATACGATCTTATTACAGGTGGGACTGACAATCACTTACTCTTAATGGATTTAAGAAAAAATGGCATAACAGGAAAAGAAGCACAGGAGTTACTGGAGTATGCCGGCATTACAGCAAACAGAAATGTCATACCATATGATCCAAAACCACCTAATGTTACTTCTGGGCTTAGATTAGGTGTTCCTGCAATTACTTCTAGAGGAATGAAGGAATCTGAAATGAAACAGATAGCTGGGATGATTAACAGAGTGCTTCAGAAGAAGGATGACTGCACCCCTGAAAAAGTAAGAGCGGAGGTAAGGGATCTCTGCAAAAAATTCCCGATAGATTTATGACTACAAAAATACTAGATGGTAAGGCCTTATCCCTCAAAATAGCAAATGAACTTTCAGAAAAAGTATCGGAATATAAAAAAAATGGCCTTCACCCCAAACTGGCAACTGTTTTAGTAGGCGAAGATCCTGCATCTAGAATTTATGTTAATCTAAAGAAGAAGGATTCAGAGAAGATTGGGATTGACTACGAAGAATTTTACTATGATGATATCTCCGAAGGGGATCTTCTTTCACTAATTGATAGATTGAATAAAAGAACAGATATTCATGGTATTCTAGTTCAGTTACCTTTACCAAAACATATAGACAGCAACAAGGTATTGGAAAGAATAGATCCAATAAAAGATGTTGATGGATTTACACCCATCAACGTTGGCAGGATACTTCTAAATATATCAGACCTATTTCCATGCACTCCCAAAGGGGTAGTTAAAATTTTGGATGAATATAATATCCCCATAGAGGGTGCAGATATAACAATAATCAACCGAAGTAATATTATTGGAAAACCTTTGGCAGCTATGATGATAAATCGGGGCGGAACCGTTACCGTCGTTCATACTAAAACAAGGGACTTGAAAGAAAAGACAAAGCATGCCGACATAGTTATAGTTGGAGTGGGGAGAACTGACTTTTTAACTGCAGATATGGTGAAAGAAGGGGCCGTTGTAGTTGATGTGGGGATCACTCGTAACGTGGATGGCATTAAAGGTGATGTCAAGTATGACGAGGTCAGCAAGAAAACATCTTATATAACTCCAGTTCCAGGCGGAGTTGGCCCTATGACAAGAGCAATGCTTCTGGAAAACCTTATAATCTGCTTTATAAAACAAAACGATTGTGCAAGATAATTTTCTAGAGGCGTTAAAGGTTATTGGGTCTAAACCAGGACTTGAACGATTAAATTCAAAACTTGGACTCGAAAGAATAAAGTTTCTTCTTGAAAAAAGCGGAATAAGTTGGGAAGATATACCTGTAGTTCACGTAGCAGGAACAAACGGCAAGGGTTCCGTTGTCACTTTTATTTCTGAAATATTTTCTCAATCAAACTACAAAGTAGGATCTTACACATCCCCTCATCTGATTGATATATACGAACGGATAAAAATTGGCGATAATAATATTTCCTCAAAAGATTTTGATAGAATTCTTTCTGAATTAAAATTCTATTATGAAGAAGCAGAAAAATTGATGGATATCGGAAGTCCAACTTTTTTTGAAATTCTTACTGCCGTTTCTATTATTTATTTTGCAGAGAAAAAAGTTGATGTTATAGTTTCTGAAGTTGGCCTTGGAGGTAGACTGGATGCGACTAATATACTAAACGGTAAATCTATCGCAATAACAAATATTTCCCTTGACCACCAGGAAATATTGGGCCATAGTAAAGAAGAGATACTAATTGAAAAAGCAGGAATAATAAAAAAAGGATCATTAGTTTCTTCTTGTGTTGATTTAGAATTGGCGCCTTTGTTAGTAAAAATCTGCACAGAAAAAGGAGCTACATTAAAATTATTTAATAGGGATTTCGAAGCAATTGAGAAAAAAATTAGCTTCGAGGGTGCTGTTTTTGATTATCATTCAAGCGATAATTTCTTCAAAGATGTTAAAATCAGGATGATAGGAAGGCATCAAATAGCAAATGCGGCATGTGCAATTAATTTGGCGGAATCTATGGCTTCATATGGATTTGAACTGAACGAAGATTCAATCAGGAAAGGTCTTGAAGAATCTATTTGGCCAGGGCGCTTCCAAATATTGAGACAAAATCCAATGATTTTAGTTGATGTCGCACACAATATAGCCGGCGCAAAATCCCTTTCAGAAACTTATGCCAGCTTATTTACAGATTCAAAAACACTTTTACTTATTGGAATATCCGTAGATAAGGATATTGATGGGATTTTAAAAGAATTCTCCAAAATTTCAAAAAGGATAGTATTGACAACAATTCCTCCAAGATGTACAAATATTGATATTCTTGAAGAAAAAGCAAGCAAGTATTTCAATGATATTCGTTCTTTTGACGATCCACTCAAAGCTTTTGATTATTGCATGTCAAACCTTAAAAAAGATGAAAAATTACTCATCACTGGATCAATATATATTGCCGGATACATATTGAAGGGAAGGAATTTACTTGGCAGTTGAAACTAAGAGATTATTTTTTGGGTCAATGTTGGGATTCTATAAATCTTTTTTTCATGGGTTCACAATGGTTCTTTTTAGTATATATTTTACCACCCTAGGGATATCTTTACTACCATACGCATTATTATTTGTTATCGGGGACGGCGTTTCATTTTTTCTTAAACCACTAATAGGCGCTCTGTCGGACAGAATAGGGGAGAGGTACTTATTGCTAATTGCTTTGATACTATCCTCAGTTTCTGCTTTTCTCATTTCCTTTACTAATAGTCTTTTGTATCTAGCCCTACTTCAAGTATTAGTTGCAGTTTCTCTTGCCACATTCTTGACTGTTGTGATAGTTTTCTCGCTTAGGCCTATCACACAAAAACCTGAGAGGAAAGTTAGTATTTTTGGAGGAGTTACTGGATTGGGATGGGTATTTGGTCTTTTGCTTCCAGGATTATTTGTTGATATACTGGGATTAAAAGGAGCTTTCTATTCATTATTTCTAATCGGAGCATCTATAACAATAATTTATGTATTCTTCATGAAGGAATTCAAATTTGAATTAAGGGAAAAGAGCTACCCTTCAATTCAAACACTGAAAAAAGTATTAGATCCTTTAGTATACAAGACATTCGATATGGCAGTGTTCACAGCATTTTTGATATTCTTTGTAAGATTTGCTATAGGAAAACTTGGAATGGCTGGATCCATAGTTTCATTGATAGTTGCATTTGAATCACTTGTTTTTGGGCTTTCTGAAATTCTTATAGGGCGTTATGCAAAGATTGAAAGTAAAAGGATGTGGGTTAAATGGGGTGCATTAATCCATATACCCGGGATTATGTTATTGATTTTTTCCAACAACATTGTTTTATTCTTTATATCTTCAGGCCTCATTGGCCTGGCAGGGGCATTCATTGATATTTGGTGTTATTCCTTCTTGTGCGAGGTAATAGAAGTTACAAAAAGAGGAACAATATTCTCTACGTTTTCGCTAAGCCAGGATCTTTCTACAATAACAGGTTCTAGTCTTCCAGCTCTTGCATCATTTTTTGCAATAAATCCTTTCGCATCAATGCTACTCTTTCCGGCAATAATTCTTGTTTATTCTATTAAACGCAGTTGATGATTTGTCTGTTAGTAATAATAATATCCATTTTGATATCATGTTTTCGAATAGGCAATGAATCAAAAATCTGAAAATCATAAGCAAGACCGACTTTAAGACCGCTAGTACTCATTAAGAATCTGTCAAAATAACCTCCGCCTCTCCCTAGCCTCTCACACCTGCCCCCAAAGGCAAGGCCTGGAATAAATAATAATTCAATTTCTTCAGGATTGGTAATTTTAGTATTCTGATTTGGTTCTAGGATACTGAAGTTTCCTATTTTTAGATCCATCAAGTCTTTAATTTCTCGGATTTCAAGAGAATTACTCTCTTTTTTAGTCAAAGGGACACAGACTACCTTTCCAAGAGTTATTGAATGAGTAATCAGATCAATTGTATCAACTTCTTTATCCTTTGAAACATAAGTGAAAATAGTCTTTGCTGAACTGTATTCCTCGAGATCATAGATATTATCCCTTATTTTTTCATCCATAATATTCTTTTTAGCATAATCTAGGTTCGCCATTTCTTCTGTAATTCTGGACCTTAGCTCAGATTTAGAAAGCATAAACTAAATAACGAAAACTTTTTAAAAAGATTTACAATTGAATTTGAAATCAAGAGGATTAAGATGGGAAGTGGCATCGACATAGCAATTAAAGCACATATCTGGCCTATAGAAAAAATTGCCGAAAAAGCAGGGATTAGTGAAAAATATCTTGAGTTGTATGGAAAACATAAAGCAAAAATAGATTTGTCAATCCTAGAAGCCAATGAAAAGAATACCAAAGGTAATCTAATTTTAATAACTGCGATGAATCCAACACCGTATGGTGAAGGAAAGACTCTTACCACCATAGGATTGGGCCAAGCTCTATGCGCTCTTGGAAAAAAAACAATAATTACTTTAAGAGAGCCATCTATGGGGCCTGTGTTTGGTGTAAAAGGTGGGGCTACAGGAGGGGGGCGTTCACAAATCCTTCCAATGGAGGATATTAATTTACATTTCACAGGTGATATTCATGCAGTTCAAGCTGCACATAACCTTCTGGCAGCTATGCTCGATACCCATATTTTGATGGGAAATGAACTTGACATCGATATTAACAATATTGTATGGCCCAGAGCGATTGATATGAATGACAAGGCCCTAAGAACTATCGTGATTGGACTTGGCGGTTCTGGGAATGGTATCCCCCGTGAATCAAAATTTATTATTACTGCAGCATCAGAAATAATGTCAATTGTGTGTCTTTCAAAGGATATAGTGGATCTTAAAGAAAGACTCTCCAACATTACCATTGCATTTGATAGAAAAGGTAATCCCATAAATGCAGGAAAATTAAAAGTTGAAGGTGCGCTGACAGCAATACTAAAAGAAGCACTTAAACCAAATCTTGTTCAGACAACTGAGCACACGCCTGCAATCGTACATGGTGGACCTTTTGCCAATATCTCAACGGGTACAAATTCGATAATTGCGACCAATATCGCCCTCAAATTGGCTGACTTTGTCATAGTTGAAGCTGGATTCGGTGCAGACTTAGGCGCAGAAAAATTCCTTAACATTGTTTCAAGAAAAGGTAATTTTTCTCCTTCTGCAGTAGTATTAGTTGTCACATGCAAGGCAATAAAGTACCATGGCGGATTAAAGGATATTGTTACCTACCATGATGAAGAAGCGTTCTTAAAAGGTCTAAAAAATGTTGAAAAACATATTGACAATCTTAAATTATTTGGAATCCCAGTAGTTGTATCTATCAATAAGTTTAATTTTGACAGAGATCAGGAAATTGAAATGATAAAGTCGCTTTGTGCAAAGAAGAAAGTGCCAGTGACTTTATCTAAAATGTTTTCAGAAGGTGGCAATGGTGGAATAGAACTTGCAAATTTAGTGATGGAATTATCAAAGCAAAAGAGTAATTTCAAGCCACTTTATGAATTAACTGACGATATTGAAAAAAAAGTAGAGATAATTGCTAAAAAAATCTACGGTGCAAAGCGTGTAATATTTGAAACAAAACCTAAGAAAAAAATTGAATTATATAAAACACTAGGATATGGAAATCTGCCGGTATGCATCGCTAAAACTCAATTGTCTTTATCTGATGACAAGAATCTAATTGGAGTTCCGCCTCCTTTTGATCTTGAAGTAACAGATGTTGAACTTGCAAGTGGGGCTGGCTATATTGTTATAATTTGCGGTAACATTACTCTAATGCCCGGTCTTTCAAGATCGCCAGCAGCGGTAAAGATGGATATTGATCGCAAGGGCAACATACAAGGCCTGCTTTAAATATTGAGATTTATCGTATCTCTTTAAAAACTGTGTTATATTTCTTATAGACATAAGACCAAATAAGTAGAAGTTAACTCTCCTTTTAGATAGAATTTTGAATTATGCTATGAAGAAAAGTTAAATAATTAGTAGGTAACGCAGGGAAAAGTAAAATCAGAAAACTATTTAAAGTTTAAATTTCAAATCTTTAAAGATGAAAAAATTAATACTTATTTTTGGATTGATAGTATTAGTAGGACTAGCAGCCATGTGTGCGACACCTAGTTCAAATCAACAACCAGTGAAAACTCCAAGTCCTGAATCTTCACCTGTAGGGGAAATTCTTGTCAATGAAAAAAATTCATTGAATGGTAACTCTTACAGAGCATATCGGATGGCTCTAGCAAAAGGAAGCAAGGTAAAATTTTCTTACGAAACTTTAGATAAAGATGACTTCGACGTATATATTATATCAAGCCCACAGCATAATTATCTTACCCTGTACGGAACTAGCAATACTAAAAAAAATACCCAATATTTGAAATTTTACTCCGGCCCAAAATCAGAATTTGAATTCACTTTCCCTGGAGAGGGAGTATACTATTTTGTAGTTCATAATACAAACAGTTTTCAAACTCAGTATTACTATACCGCAATTTTAACTTCTGGAGAAAAGTTAAGCAAGTATCAATACATAATCTCTGAAGGAAGTAATGTTTCTATAAGCAAAGATGGATGGAGATCTTATGCAACTTCCCTCCAGAAAGGTGAAGTCATACATATTTACTATAAGGTCAGACAGAATGAATACCGTAATCTATTTGTTAGAATGTATGTACTTGATAGTAACGGATACAAAAGCTTTACAATATCATCCGCAGACTATTCCGGTAAGATACACCTTAATTCGACAAATGAAAGAGAACGGGACTATGAACAATTAAAATGGACTGCCCCTGAGAAGGGAAACTACTATATTGTATTCAGAAACGTTGATTCGCCACAAGCTTTAAGATTTGACTATAAAATATATAAACAATATTAATTTTTATTTTTTTCAAATATTCTCTTTTTGCAATATTTTTTCATGCATATCTTTATAAGATTATTGCAATTACATTAAATCCCGGCGAAATATATGAGTCTGATATCAAGGATTTCTAGTTATCTTGATACGTTAAAGTATAGTGTAAACCCTGATAGATTGAAGGATAGTGACTACTTTCTTGATACGTATCTAAAACTAAAAAGAGATTATGAAGAATTAATTTCAATTAGAAGAAAGATAGAGTTTTTGGGATACCAAAATCCTTATTTTGTTATTAAAGGCATCAAGGATGCACATGACCCTTATTTTAGAAAAAGGGCTATGGAAAAAAAGATATGTTTTGACAATATTCAACATGCTATTGCGGCACACAGAGTCGCCATAGGTCAGTTAATAGATGCCATGGGATTTGAAAAGGATGGCATAATATACGCCGGACATGAAGCCCTGAAGTTTACAGAGGGAGGTGGGGAAGGAAAATTTATCTTTAGCCCAGATGGCGTCTATAGATTGGGCATAATGAACTACCTTTCTTTTTCGGGAGAGTATATGAAAACTCTTTTTTCCTTAAATAAGGAAGAGAGAGAGAATTACAGAAAGATAATGAATATGCTTGGGGATAAATCAAAGAGCAAGCCATCTTCTAAAAAGAGAATTCCCCAAGAATATGGAATGATGGGAGGCCCTAAAGAGTATTCCCCATTCAGAAAAGAAAATCCCCAATATAAGCGTGATTTTTACGATGAGAAGATTGATCTTGGCAGACCTCCGATATATGATAAAAACATAAGAAAAGTTCTATCAATAGCTTATGCACCGTTTGGGGTAGATGCAATATGTGAAGACATAGCACTCTTCTATTTGAAAAAAACATATATGGAACGAAAGATATATGGAGGTCCATTTCCTACAATTGACCCGGAACCAAATGAGTCATTGTTAGGTAGATTCTATAAGACTGTACTATTGAAAGAAGAGATGATGAACACACTGAAAGATATGAATCTAAAAGAGAAGAACAGCTTAGTTGCCGCAATTTCATATTATTTGGTGTCAGAAGATTATGACAAGACCTTATTATTTTTCTCGATAGATAACAATGAATTCGAATCTGCTTTGATAAGAGCTGAAAATTATGGAGTAATATCTAAAGAGAACAAGCATCTCCTCGAAAGAGTAGTTAAGAGTGGTGAAAAAAAAGATATAACAAAGAAGTTTTTACAAGAACTTAAGGGGGCTCAAGATTGAAAAAGATAATCGCAAAAAATAAAAGAGACCTTATAAAAAAGTTAAGAATTAATCTTTCTAATAATGACGAAAAAATTTATATCAACATGAGGCCATCAGTTGACATTATGGTTGAAGTATTAGAGCATGCACCAAATGTAAAATATATTCTTTGCCCAAAAAGTCTCTATTCCTTGACGTCAATTAGGGTCAAAAAAGCATTGGAGCGTGTTGGGGTGCTACTTGTTCCTTTTGGAGAGGGTGCTGGAAGGCCAAATAAATATGATGACGAAACAGTCAGCAAATTAAAAAAAATGTATGAGCTAGGTGTCCCTGTAAAAGAGATATCAAAAAGTTTAAAGATACCTCTTAGAACAGTTTACTACATTGCAAATGAAGAAGAACTTCAATAAGCTATCCTAAATCTCGTACATAGATTGCATTTTGTTTTGAGAATACAAAGTAAGTTTTATTATGTATATCAATTATTTTGAGAGGGATTTCTTCTTTAGCAATTTCATTTTTTGTCAATATGTCAAAGTAATAGTCAAGCTTTAGGGTGAAGTCTTTCCCGGTAAGTATATCCCATAAAATGACGTAGTAATAATCACCGTTTCTTTTAAACTGTCTAATCCAGTCACTCCCTCCTGAAAGACTTTTCCTGGTAAATGTGCTCACATTACTGTCTTTGGAATACTCGAAGAAAACAGTGTCAAAAACGTACCATCCTTCTTTTCCAGAATAACCGGTCGCAATGATATTTTCACCACTTAACTCAAGAGCAAGACCGCCATCTTCCCAATTTCCATTGTCAAAATATTCAATCCAAAGAGTTTCAAAATCTTTACTAAGCATGCAGACGAACATATCATAGTTCTTATCTTTTGATTCACCGGTAATATAAAAGTTACCTTGATCGTTCTCTAAGATTTGATACGGTCTTTCAAATGGGCCAATATTCAATATTTTCTCTGCAATGACTTTTCCGTTTCGATCCACTTTTATAACAAAACTATCCGACTCTCTTTTGTATGTAGAATAGCCTAATATAGTAACTTCCTGATTATCGTTTACTGTAAAAGAAGATAAAGCATCCCTATCTGAGAATTTTATTTTCACTTCCCACCTCTTGCTGAGGCTTGATGTAAGTTTTACAAGAGTGCTATTCCCATCGCCAGAAGTCCCTAACAAATAAGTGTTAGAATACTTGTCATTTAGAATTTTATAAATTTTAAAATTTTCAATTGTCCGTTCTCTTAAAAACTGACCATTTTTAGACTTAATAATAAATGTATCATCGCTATCTTTTATTTCTCCTGTGATATAAAAACTATCTACACTTGGATCAAACGAGAGGTCTTTGACTATATACTCATCATCTAGAGTATACAAAACAGAATCTCCGGAGGATAGCGGAAAAAGACTTGAAAAGGTAAGTACAGCAAAAACAAAAAAAGACAAGATTAGTTTCATATTTCTCTTTTTTTTTAATCATTTATAAAACATACGTTTTTTATTGAGTCTCTGTAGGGTCAATAATCTTGAAATCTTTATCTTTTAGGTAATAATCCATTAAGTAGCCTATTGCTATGAACAATAGGACTATAATTACAGCCCTTGCAAAGGTAATCCTAATCCAAGATAACCGATCTCAATTGTTAACATTGATACCTTGAGAGATGAAAAGCATCCAAGAAACATGAATATATTTTTTTTATTGAAGCGCCTTTTTGTAAAGGATATATACTATTGGAAATGCACCATAAAGCGGGCCAGCCTGAAATATTGAGAATATGACTAAAAGAAAAGTTCCTTTTAATCCCGATTCCGGCCCCATGTATTTTTCAAATTTCTTTTTAGGTATCCACGCATCAAAATAATAGTATATTAATACTATAATTATACCAACAATCCATAGCAGTATAACATTTTGAAACATAACTTGAGACTTCTATGTCCTTTAAATGTAATAGTTTTATAATTGCGATTAATGATTTTATCAATATCTGTATATTTTATAACAATCAAAACTTTAATTCAAAAAGAAAAGATGCACAGTTTGTCGCTTCAAAGGAGTAGGTCTTTCATAGCCGGATGTTTCGACTTCTCGAAACGGCTATTGCCTTTCGGTGTCCGATAGAGACATTTTTTCAATGTCATGGACCGGGTAAGTTCGAGTGTGACTCAAACATTTTCCGATAAGACTTAGCCATCCCGGAAATACCCTTGTCCAAGAGCCTTGTATGCGGGTGGAGCGTGATACTCAAATCCGCCTAAGCGGCCCAGATGCAAGGAATGAAAGACTTTGTTACCAGCGAAGTTTCGACCTGTGCAACATTATATATTCAATTAACTTTATTTAAATTTTACTGTTATCAAATATTTAGAAAAACAAATATTCTTTATAGATTATGTTAATTATTTGAATCGTTCCCGGATGCGGCAACTGGTGTTGTTAAACGATATGTTCTTTGCTAGAATCAAGTCCTTTTCTTTTGTTAATCTGACAATATCATCTAGGTCACGGTATCTATGGGAGATGTGGGTTAGGATAATCATTGTATTTTCTAATTCTTTCTTTAGGTCAAGAATATCTTCTAAATGAACGTGCATTCTTTCCTCAGCAATCTCTACCTCCTCTTCAAAAAAGTATCTGCACTCTGTGATTAATACCCTTGGCGCCAAAGAAATTATCTTTTGCCTGTTCTTGTAGTTTGAACCTTCCCAGTCCCCTGTGATAAGGGCACTTGTTTCTGAATTACTAATGTAATATCCGAAATTAGGCACTGTATGTTTTAAGGGAACAGGAACAACAGTAGTCCCATTAAATCTAAGATTCTCATTTTCCTGAATTGGAACAAGTTTCCTTCTTCCTTTGGCGTGGAAGTTAATCATCTTAGAATGGATGTCAAAAATGTTTTCATTTTCGCCATACTCTTTTCTGTCATCATAAGGTGCATAGATTTTTATTGGATTTTCAGAAAGGTTTAGAAAGTCTGCCCCACCGGCCATACACGACCTAACATGGTCAAAGTGAAAATGTGTTAAAAGATATACTTTGTTTCCATTTTTTGCCCCACAAGGGCTATCTATTCTAAACTCTATTTTGTCAAGTTTCATGACTATAGAAGGGTGGTAAGGTGCATGTAATCTTACAGATCCTAAAAACTTTGAATTCATCTTATATCATCTATGATAGCTCTACCGGGATCTTGGAGAATCTAATCTTCTGATCTTCGTTTTTCATCCAGATAATTGGCTCGCCTTCTTTACTATCTATGTAAAATGTATATTTGTTGTCCTTGATTTCATCTGTTGTTATTTCAAGGCCTTCGTATGCTTCCAAGGTTTTTTTGACCTCTTCACTTATACTTTTTTCAACATAGCAGTCAAGAAATGAAATCTCATAAAAAACAGGATTAACTCTCTCCATGTATTCCTTTACTTCCCTGTTGTTATTTAGATATCTTGTCAGAACTCTAACTTTAGTGCTGTTCTTGATAAAAGGCCTTATTCTCTTCATTAAATTACAATCATGGCCTAAATTTATAAACCTTATTCTTATACCCAAAAGGCATTCAAAAGAAATTTTTACAGAAATCTTTTTAAATATTTTAAGGATATGTAGGCTATAACTAAGTGATGAAAAATGGAAGAAGACGATTTATTGGGTCATCGGTCGTGGCGGAGAGGATCTCTGATCCATAAATTGGCATTTAAAAAGGGAGTGCATGTAGTTGAAAAAGAAAAAGATCTTATCGGTAAAGATTTCTTCAAAGAGATTTGTAACATGGCTCCCGAAACTGGATTTTTCTGATTTTTATACAATAATTAAACAGAGCATGTTTGCACTTATAATCTGTGCTTTTGCTGATATTCTTGCAGGAATTTACCTCACAAAAATGATTGGATTCTTGATTTTATTGCCTGGAACGTTGACAATGCTTCCCGCCGCAATCGACATGAGAGGAAATATCTATGCTTCAATGGGATCAAGGATTTCAACAGGCTTGCATACTGGTGAAATAACTCCTAGTCTAAGAGGATCAAAATTAATAGCAGAAAATGTGCATTCTTCCCTTATACAGACTGTAGTTATGGCCACAGTAATAGCTTTTTTTGCAATGATTGGGGGATTTTTCATTGGTAATCAGACGATAGGATTTGTTCACTTATTCTTTATTTCATTATTCGCTTCTCTCTTTGCTGCAATTGGTCTTATTTTAACTACTTTATTAGTATCTATTTTCTCTTTTAAAAAAGGTCTTGATCCTGACAATGTATCCTCCCCGCTGATAGCGTCAATTGGGGATATCTTAAATGTAGCCTCCCTTTTCGCAATTGGGATAATATCTTTCTCTTTAAGCAAAGGGTTCATGTTATTCTCTAGCCTTATTATAAGTGGCATTATAATTATTTTTTCTTTATTTTCTGTTAGGAATAGTTATTATGCAAAAAAAATATTAAAAGAATCCATGGCATTTCTAGCAATATGCGCTTTTTTGAGTACTATTGCAGGTTCACTTCTTGACAAAAACTTAGAGCTCATAGGTATTTTTCCTTTATTGTTTGTATTATCTCCTCTCTTTAATGCTGAAAATGGAAACATAGGGAGCATTCTATCAGCTAGAATTTCTACAAGCTTTCACTTAGGTCAGGCAGAAATTACTTTTCTACCTAAGTTAAAGATATTGAAAGAATTTTTCAATACATTTGTAATTACAATAATTCTATTTCCATTGCTTGCCATAATTGCTTTTGTGATGTCAACACTACTTGGTATACCTCAGATGGCTTTCTTTGTAATTCTTAAAGTATCTATATTTGTAGCTATTATATCTTCGTTTGCCATAATGCTAACTTCATACTATCTTACATATTTCTCAGTAAGAACAAATATAGATCCTGATAATGTGGTAATACCTTTACTTACAAGCGTAATGGATATTGCAAGTGTAAGTATTTTGATTCTTGTTGCAACAATTATTCTTTAGTTTAAGCTGAGAATTTTAGGCCAAATCTAATAGTTTAGAATATACTTTTTATACCGAGAATTATGAACTTGATGCCCCAAGAAAGTGTAACAAGGCCAAGAATAGTTGTAGCAACTTGAGTTGCTGTATCGCCCAATAGTTTTTTTACCTTATTTGACATAAGGAATAATAAAACTGTTATTAGCAGGACAATTCCTACAGCAAGACCTGTTAAGAATTTTCCATAATCGCTACTTGCTAAGATTATTGTAAATATTGTGGCAGGCCCCGTTATAAGAGGCGTTGCAATAATAGAAGCCAAAGCTCTAGCTGAGTCCTCTTTTTTCTCATGAGTATTTACCAGAGGTTCACCAAGAACCATCTTTATTCCTAGTATTGTTAGTACTATACCTCCGGCTATCCTAAACTCGTCCAGAGTTGTGCTGAATAACTCCAATAATCGCTGGCCTAAGATAAGTACCATAAAACACAGTAAAACAGCAATTAGTATAGCAAGGATGCCCGTCTTCTGCCTTTCTTTTGGAACCATCGTTGAGGAAGTAGCATAAAAAACAAAGAAACTTGCAAGAGGGTCAATAACTACAAAAAACAAGATTATAAGCTGTATTAGTGTTCCTAGCATAGGCTTTCCCTCTTGATATGCCAAACACTATACAGTATAAATTGATTTCTATTAGTTAATCAAAAGAATTATTTGAAATAGATGTGCATTCCTGGTTTTCTTGGGAGTGCCTTTTTTCTATCGTTTCCAGGATCTTCTGCGGGGTCTATATTAATTTCTGCTTTGAACTCTTCCTTTAGAAATGCCTTTGCTTCGTTAAGTACCTCTTTTTCATCGAATCTTTCTGGAAAGTATCTGTTCTTAAAGCATCTTTGGATTATGAGATTTACGTCTTTTCCGTTTTTTCTGAAACCCTCATTTGACATCGCTGTTTTAATGGCTTCGCCTATATTATCTCTTGTTTTTATGACTTCAATAAGGTCCCACTTCCAGTTTTCTGCAGTGAATATGTCAATTCTTTCTAAAGTCTTATGTTCTCCTCTTGATAGGACATTTGTTATCTCCCTTATGTCATTTACAACTTCTTCAATGTAGTACTCACTCTCTTCTGAGATCTTATCGATCATTTCTTCATTGTATTCGGGCCAGGGATAATTTGATATAAATGGATCAAATCCTAGTTTTTCCCAAATCTCTTCACAGATATGGGGCGTAAAGGGTGCCAATATCAGTGTTTGAGTTTTTATGACTTCAGAAATGACTTCTTTGTTTGGAGAATTAAGACATCTCTTTAAGTACCATTTAAGGTCTCTTTGAAGGTCAAAGAACCCTTTTGAAAGGGCTGTCCTAAAATTGGTATCACTCATAGCTTCAGTTGTTTCTTTTACCGCTTTATCTAAAACAGATAAGAACCACCTGTCTATGTACAACTTTTCAGTTCTACCTTTTCCATAATTTTCAACGCAGAAATCTAACCAATTCTTCAATTTGTCAGTAATTGTTCTTGCAAATTCACTATTCCAGTTGGGATCGTCAAGACCTTCTCCGCCATTCATTAGGGTAATCCTTGCTGCATCGGCGCCATACATTTTCACAATCTGTCTGATTGTATAGAAGTTACCTTTTGATTTACTCATCTTTTCTCCGTCTACGAGCACCCAACCGTTTACCCCAAATCCCTTGGGCCATAGCTCTTCTGGGAATATGGCAGCGTGATTGAATATGCAAAAAGAAAGATGATTTTGAATTAAGTCTTTTCCACTATTCCTAAATTCAAAAGGATACCAGTATTCAAACTCTTTCTTCATATCTGAAACTAATTCTTTTGACAATCCGCTTTTAGCTGAAACTTCATCTAGATTGCCACGTTTCAAATAAATATAATCAAAAAAATAATCATCGAGTTTTTTTGGGTCAATTTTATAGGATGGGTCTTCAAAGTATTTTGCCAAAACATAGTAAGCCATATAGATAGTAGAATCCGAAAGTGACTCAATTACCCATTTCTCATCCCAAGGGAGTTTTGTTCCAAGCCCAAATTCCCTTGTACATGCCCAGTCCTTTAACCAGTCAAGAACATACTCAAACTGTTTTCTGGCCTTTTCGGGATAAATATTCATCTGTGCAAGACATTTCTTTGCTAGATCTTTCCATTCTGGATTTCCATATGCTAAAAACCACTGGTCAGATACTATTTTTACAACACCTTGCGTAAGGCATCTGCACACTACCTTTCCAGGGAGCTCATAAAATAATGCTGCGATACCATCATTAATAAAATCAGTAACGATAATTTTTTTGACATCAGAGACTTTAATTCCTTTATATTTTCCAGTTATCTCGTTTAATACGCCCTGGTGAAACTCTTTCTTATAAATAATATTAGTTGCTTCTTCAAGTTTGTCGACATCTTCTTGAGAAGTGATACCCATCTTTTCAGATATTTCAATTGCAGGATTCTTGCCAAAATCCTCTACAGCTATCAGTGAAATTGGTGTTATGTTTTTGACAAGAGCTTCTGGAACGCCATATTTTGATGGATTTGATTGTATGTCTTTCAATGCTATATAATCGTAAGGTGCGTGGGATGGAACAGACATGACAACTCCAGTGCCTATCTCAGGTGACACAAAAGTTGCAGGAAGAATGGGGATCTTGTCACCTGTCAATGGATTTTCACACAATTTTCCAATCAATTCTTCTGCTTTTAATTCTCTAATAATTTTGATGTTGTGTTTTTGATTGGTTAATTTCTCAGCCGTAACTGGTGATATAATCCAGACTTCACCATCAACTTCAACTTCTATATAATTGAAGTTTGGATTCATCCACATATTGGTTACACCAAAAACTGTTTCTACCCTATATGTAGCGGCAGGTAATATCTTTCCATTAAATTTGAATTTGAGTAAGATTATTTCTTCAGGGGTGATGCCCTCGCCCTCAAGTCTTGCGTGATCTCCTATAGGATTGTTGCATTTTGGGCACCAAGTTACTGGATGTTCACCTTTAACAACAAAGTTTTTTTCCTTTAATCTGTTAAACTGCCACCTGATGAATTTATCATAATAGGGATTTAGAGAAGTTGTTATGAAACTTCTTCTCCAGTCAATACATAAACCTAGGAGTTTTAGGTCTTTAATAGATTCTTCCGGGAAATACCTTACCCAAAATTCAGATTCGGAAAATTTTGGAATTAGTTCCGTTGGAACTTCCATTTTTTCTAATATTTCAATCTGTAATTTCTCACCGTCTCGAACTCTCTCGGCGGCAGCAACTATTGGTGTTCCAGTCGCATGAAATCCAAAAGGGAAGAGGGTGTTGTATCCACACATTCTCTTATACCGTGCAAAAACTTCTGCCCTCATGAGGGAAAATGAATGGCCCAAGTGCATGAATCCATTAACATATGGGTAAGGAAAGTTTACAAAAAATTTTTTCATGTTGTTGGGGTCAGAATAGAAAATTCTGGCTTCTTCCCATTTCTTCTGCCATTTTTCTTCGATTTCCAAGAGAACCATCTACCTTATTTAAAACACGTTTTTAGGCTATATTTAAAGGTTTTTATTAATCTTATGTTTATTTTATCAAGAAATTTTTTAGAATTAAAATCGCTGATTAACGATTGACGAAACATTTATAAACTATGAATAAACCTTCTACTCAAATTCCGAAGGTGTAAAAATGAGTAAAGCTTTAAGACCATTTTGGGGTATTATCTATTTTATAGGCTTGGTATATTATATTATTGTTTCGGCTCGAGACACAGTTATTCAATGCCTTAATGGGAAAATTGATCCAGTATTAATGGAAATAGATACCGTGCTTAAGAGGCCTGTTTCTATGACAATTCTAGCTAACAGTATCACACTGACCCCTGGAACTCTTACTATTGATGTGTTTCCAGAAAAACAAAAATTACTTGTTGCTGTGATATCCCCAAGAAGCCAAAAGGACGTCATTCCATTTGAAGGATGGATAAAAAAGATGGTGGAGGATTAAATGAATAACAATCATTTATTATACTTGTCAGTTATAGTGATTTTTTTAATTGGTTATTTACTGCATCTCGAAGAGTATTATGTCTACGTATTGCTCATAGGTCTTGCAGTATCTGTTATGGCTGGATTAAGAGTAACTACTTTTAGAGGAGTTTGTAATTCTTTGGTTGGAGCAGGAGCTGCAGAAATTGGAGTTGCCACGGGTTTCATGGTAGTTGGAAAACTTTATGGCATACCTTATTTTTCTGATATTGCAATTTATCTTCTCCTGTTAGGGCCAATAGGAACATTGATTATGGCAAGATTCTTCAGAGGGGGGATAGCGGAATGAACATTTTTTCTTATACAGAAATATTGTTACCTTACGTTTTTTTGCTAGCTGGATTAGCACTAATAGCAGTAGGGTTGGGTTTATTTAGATTTGGTCAAAGGAAGAATATAGTCTATGCAAGACTTCACATATTAGGTATAATGGACGTAGTATGTATGCTAGTTATCCTATTTTTGGGTAACCCAGTTGCTATATTAGCCGCTTTAGCCCATTTCTTCATGATGCCGTTTGCCGTTCACTCAATTTCATGGGCAGATCTTAAGGAGGCTGAAGCTGATGTTTGATTATATTTTATTGTTTGTAGTTGCATTATCCGCATTAATGGCAATAATTCAAGAAAATCTTTACAAGAGTATTATTATTCTTGGATTTGAAAGTTTTTCACTAGCTGCCATATACCATTTTTTACTTGCAACTGATGTGGCCGCCACACAGGCAATTCTTGGTTCCGCTTTGATACCGGGATTATTTATTGTAGCTTTGTATAAAACATCAAAAGGGAGGGATGAGTAATGGATCCGTTCCAAGTAGGTTCATTTCTTACTGCAGGAGTCCTCATCGTTACTGGTCTATGGGCTATTATAATGATGGACAATTTATTAAAAAAAGTAATAGGTGCAAATCTTATTGGTGATGGGGTTAATTTAGTACTAATTGGAATCGGTTACAGGCCCGGAGGATTAGTTCCAGAGGTTACTCATCATTTCCATGCTACTGCAGTTCCTTCAACTTTCTCCCATTTCTTAGCTTTTAATGAATTTGCAGAGTTAGCATCTTATCCATTGCCCTTTGCTTTAGTTCTAACAAATATTGTCATTGGTGCATCAACACTTTCGGTAATGCTTGCCCTTTCAGTCGTTTTATATCATAAGTACAATACCCTTAGTGTGCAGAAGATTTTTGAAAGTATGGAGGAGGACTAAATGTTTAACAGCACTTTAATTCCATTGATGGTAGTATTTCCATTAATCGCAGCAATATTGGCTAACTTCTTACATCAGAAGGATAGGTCGGTAAAAACTATAGCGATAATATCTTCAATAGTAGCTATCATTATTCCCTTGATAACTCTATATGGTGTCCACCTTTTTAGCGGTCATATTCGTACAGAAAGTTTCCCAGAAATATCAAAACTCTTGATTCCAGATGTTTATATGGGAATAGTATATGCCTATGGGCCTTTACAGAAAATACTACTTGCATTATTAACTTTAATGACCGTTTTTGTAGTGTTTTTGTCTATCAATAGAAAACTTATTTCGGGCGTTTATGTCGCCATGATTTTTATAAGTTTAGCTTCTGTAAGTGCGATTATCCTTACAGATGATTTCTTTAATTTCTTTGTTTTCATAGAAGTCTTGACGGTAGCTCAAGCTGCATTGGTAATTGCAGTTAAAGAAACAAAAGCACATAAAGCTGCATTTAAGTATATGATATTCAGTAGCGTTTCTGGAGGATCTATACTTCTTGGAATAGCATTACTTTTAGGCGTATATGGATTGTTGAACATGACTGATTTGTCTAATGCCATAACAGCAGGAGGAGCTCTCAAACCAGTAGCATTAACAGCAATAGCACTTATTACAGTAGGTTGGCTTTATGAATCTGGACTTTTCCCGTTTCACATAGTTAAATCCAATATGTACGAAAATGCAATGCCTGAAACAGCAGCATTATTACAGTTACAATCTAAGTTCATCTTAGTTGCGATGTCAATTGCATTACTTAGGATTTTTTCAGGATACGCCCTTCTAAAGTCAGTAATGCTAGGATTTGCGATATTTACTGTAGTTATAGGGTCTGTAATGGCTTTGCAGCAAACTGATCTTCGAAAACTCCTTTCATTTGTTGCAGTAGGGCAAGCAGGACTCGTAGCAATGGGTATTGGATTAGGAACAAGTTTCAGCATTTCAGCTGGTATTTTCCATGCAATTAATGATGTGTTGAGTATGGCAATTCTGTTTTTTGTAGCTGGATTCATTCTTGAATCATATAAAACTACAAAGCTTGATCAATTAGGTGAAGGGCTACAAAAAGCCCCCTTAATTGGGACGATAATGTTTCTTGCTACTCTTGCAATATCTGGAGTTCCACCATTTAACTCATATCAAAGTGAATTTAGACTAATTCAATCTGCAGTAGAAGCTGGATACGCAGAGCTCAGTGTTCTTGTTATTCTTTTGAGTGTAGCAACTTTCATAGCAGTAATTAAAGCATTTTATATGATATTCATGAAACCCAGTACAAATACAGAAGCCGATCCAAAAGTCAAAGGAACAATGTACAAAACTATTATTGTTATTTTAATAGCAATGTGTTTGTTCATAGGTCTATTCCCAAATATGGTATATGATCCAATATACAATATTATTGTTTCCCTGGGGGTGTGATTAGTTGTTAGATAAAATTTATGAAATCTTCCACGAAAGAATGGAACATAAAGGCAAGGGGTTTGGTATCGGTAGTGGATTTACATCTGAGTTCTTGATGATATCTTCTATCTTGATTGCTGGAATGCTAGTTTTACGCACTGCAAATTCAGTGCTTTTTGCCCTTGGATCATTGGTAATATTAGCTGCAATCTTATTTACCGTACCAACTGTATTTCGGGTAGAAAAAGAAAACACAGATTCGATTAACCTAACAAGTTTTTATGTAGTCTTGACTATAGCCGTGATACTAATAGTATTCTTCGCTGGCTCGGGGGTGTTGATTTAAATGAAAACTAGTGAATTTGAAGAGGGAAGAAATATTCTTATGGGGATTTCATTACTTTTGATTTCATTCTTAATAATGAGAACCATGTACATATTTAGTGATTCAATTATCCCAGGAATGAGCCATCTCTATAATTTATACAGTGGTAATATAGCACCAAATATAATAACTGTGATACTATTCGATTTCAGAGGATATGATACCCTAGGCGAAACTTTTATTCTAATTACTGCTGTAATTACAACCACAATGGTTTTCGGATGGGGATCCATAAAAGAAGCATATAAGAAAAAGGAAAGCCTTCAAATGACTGAGAAATCAACAGTCATCCAAAAATTAACTGCTTTTCCAATGTCAATGATACTTGTAGCTTTTGGAGCTACAATAGTTCTCGGAGGGCATATTACCCCTGGTGGAGGTTTCCCAGGAGGATCTGTTATAGCTACAGGATATTTCTTGAGTGTTGTAATATATGGTCTTAAGAAAACACCATTTAGATTTACGCATAAGTTCCTCGTTAACCTTTCAACTATAGGGGCGCTTATCTTCTTATTAACCGGGGTTGTTGGACTAGTATTTTCGGCATATTACCATGGAACTGGTTACTACTTATATAACACTGGTGTCGATCCATATCAAATAATAAATATCGGAGCTTTTGGCTGGGATAATATCCTAGATTATCCCGACCCAACACATCCTGGAGTATTGCCTTACCTCAACATTGGAGTAGGGTTCAACGTACTTGCAGGTCTTTCTCTAATAGCTATGTTCTTGATGGAGGCGAAGAAAGATGAGTAGCGAAGTAGCGGCTTTAGGGCTTGCCAATCAGTGGGGCCCTATATTATTTGGATTAATCTATGGGTTACTTATTGGATACAAATTTGATTTTGAAGAAATCGATAAAGCAGTTTATCCAATAGTTTTAATATCTGGGATCTTAATAGCTATGGCATTAGGTACGTATCCTGATTACCAATGGACTCTTTTTGGTCATGTAATCAGATTCTCTGAAGCCTTCTTCTCAGCAATCATTGGAATGTTCATAATGATTATAATAAGGAGGCAATAAAATGTACATTACTACTGATAAATGTACTCTAATTAAAGCATGTGTAGAAGCTTGTCCTACAAATAGTATCAAGATAATAAATGATAAAGCTTTCAGTTGTGTTACATGTGGAAAATGTATGGACGTATGTCCTGTAGACGCTATATTCAAGAATAGATATGGCGGGTATATAGTTGATAAAGAGAAATGTATTGGGTGTTCTATTTGTGAAAAGAATTGCCCTGTTAGTGTTATCAAAATGGTAAAGTACAAGGACAAAAGAGTTCCACAGGGAATATGTGCAATGTGCAACGTATGCAGAGATGTTTGCCCTACCGGTGCCAGGGTAAATGTTGAAGGGAAGCTTAGATTTAATCTTGAGTCAATGACTATTGAAGAGGTGAAGAAGTAATGTCAAAGCAGAAAGATAGAGACGGAGGCCCAATACAAACAAAGGGAAAAGCCAAGCTCTTAAGTATAGCCATAGACGAAAAGAGATGCGACAAAGGAGGCAGATGTACCTACTACTGCCCTGCAAATGCAATAAAATATGAAGCAACACCTGGAGTTTGCACTCATTGTGATGTATGTATGGACGTATGCCCAGTAGGCGCAATAAAAAATTCGTTCATCGATTATGGTAAATGTGTCTCATGTTATACCTGTGTTAGAAAATGTATTAATAATGCTATTACAATAAAAGATCATAGGCCTTTTATCAATAAAGGCGAATCAAAAAGAAATCTATATTATTGTAATCAATGTGGGCTATGTGTTGAAGCTTGCCCCACAGACGCTTTAAAATGGGAAGGCGGAAGAATCCGATTTGATTCTGTAAAATGTATTAATTGTAATCTTTGTGTTAAAGCTTGTCCGACAAAAATTAAAATAAGTGAAAGAGAAAAGATGTTCACAGGGCACTGTATTCTATGTGGTATTTGCACAACTGTTTGTAAAAAAGACGCAATTAAACTAAACTATAGAGAATGGCAGGGCGAACATGAAGGATGTATTAAATGTGGTATTTGTAAAGAAGTATGCCCAACTAAATGCATTGAAGTTGATCTGAACGGATTCAGAGTAAACCTTGAAAAGTGTGTTATGTGTGAAACATGTGGCGCATATTGCCCCGTGCAATGTCTTCCACGAAAGACAAGAGACCACAAAGAGATCAAGGGAGGAACACTTACTTACAATGATGATTTATGTATAATGTGTGAGCAGTGTGTTAAAATTTGTCCATCTAACGCAATATCTGTCAAGTCCAAAAAACTTGTCTTTGACATGAAAAAATGCATTAGATGTGGTGCATGTGATAATATTTGTCCAGCTTACGCCATTAATGTTCAAACAGAGTTTGAAGATAAAACTATTAACGGGAGGTCTAAATAATGAGAAGTATTTTCTTAATATTACTAAAGGGTTTTTATGTAAATATCCTTAGAATCCTTTTTGCTGCCGATAGGGTAACTAGTAAAGACATAAGAAATTCGATATTACAAGGAGAGGTCAAATACCCTCAAGCCATTAATGACGAATCTTGTATTGGCTGTGGCGGCTGCGCTAATATCTGTCCAGTTGAAGCAATAACAATGGTACCAATTGATAAACCAGTTCAGATAGTAAAAGGATACACTAAAACTCAAATGCCAAAATATGACCCTTTAAAATGCTTATATTGTTTTTGGTGTCACGATAACTGTCCAATATATGCTTTCTATGGAAAACCTGGAGCAATTCACCCAAGAGAAGTTGGTGAATTCAAAGCTGATCCTGCAAAGCTGTTAATTGAACCAATTAAATTGAATGAAAATAAAATAAAAGAAATAGTTGATTATATGGCTAAGGATGCCTCAAAATATTTCGAGGAGTAGAGGTGTAAAAATGTTTAAGAAAATTTCTAGAAAGAATGCCATTCATGTCATGTTGTTCTATACAGGTGGGTGTAACGGGTGTGACATTGAAGTTGCAAATGTTGCATGGTCACCTAGGTATGATCTTGAACAATACAAAGTAATCCTAACTTGGAACCCAAGAGAGGCAGATGTACTTGCTGTCACTGGACCTGTTTTAAGAAGAACCATTGAACCATTAAAGAAAATTTATGAGGCTATACCAGAACCGAAAATAGTTGCCGCAGTTGGATCGTGCGGAATTAGATGTGGAATATTTAAAGATTTTGGCGGAGAGCTTGGGGATAGCGATGAAGTTGTTTGCAGAGTAGATGAAGTAATACCAGTAGATGCTTATATTCCTGGATGCCCAGCAAGGCCTGAAGATATTATTGCAGGAATTGCAGCAGGCATACCTTTATTATTGGAGAGGTGATAATAGTGGGAGATAATAAAAGAAGAGAGAAAGCAGAAGTTGAAGTTCCGGTAGGTCTTTTACATCCTGCAATGCTAGAACCATACAGAGCAAGATTCTTTGTAGATGATGAACTAATCGTAGATTGTGAACTTACTCTTGATCCATATCATAAAGGTATAGAGAGAATCATGGAAGGAATGCCTGTTCATAAAGGTCTTATTATAACTGAGAGAATATGTGGTATATGCTCTCATATACATCTTTGGAATGGTACAAGGGCCGTTGAAAGAGGGCTCAAGATTAAAGTTCCAGAAAGAGCAGACGCTATAAGGGTTATAATGGCCGAACTTGAGAGACTTCACAGTCACTTAATTTATTTAGCACATGCAATGGAAGTTTTAGGACACGAAACAATGTGCATGAGAGCGTTTACATTAAGGGAAGACGTAATGGATCTTCTTTATATTATCTCAGGTAATAGAGTGCATTATGCAGTACCTATAATCGGTGGAATAAGACCAAGATGCGACATTGATGAATACAGAATGAATGAATTAATGACAAGATTACCAAAGTTAAAACTTAAAATTGCAGATTATGCAAACAGAGTTGTCAATGATTCAATGATAATGTCAAGGGTAAAAGGAAGCGGAGTATTGACTAAAGAAGAAGCTGAGAAATATTGTACGCCAGGGCCAACTGGCAGAGCAAGCGGATGGAATGTAGATCTTAGAAAAAAAATGAAAGAATATAAGAATTACGATTTCAACGCCATAGTTCTAGATGATGGAGATAATAAGGACAGAGTTGTCGCTAGAGCACTTGAATCTATTGAAGCTATAAAAATTATTGAACAAGCACTTGAATCCTTACCTTCTGGACCTATCTCAAACAGAAGTTTTGAGCTGAAGGAAATGAAATTCTCAAATTCTTATATAGAAGCTCCAAGAGGGGAGATTTACGATTCATTATCTCTTGATGAAACTGGAAGAATTAGAAGTTATCAAAACAGAACTCCAACCCTTACAGCTTTAGCATCAATGGAAGTTGCATGCATAGGGGATCAATTAACTGATGGTATGCTTACCATGGCAAGTTGTGATCCATGTTTGGCTTGCACTAATAGAGCAATAGTAGTTGAAAATGGTAAAGAGAGGATTTTCACAGAAGAAGATGTTAAGAGTTTAATTAGGAGGGGTCTATAATGATTGAACTTATACTTGCAACGATACTTATTCCATTGGCAGCATTAATTACGGGCTTTCTAATCCCCGGACTTGAGAGAAAAGTCCAAGCTAGAATACAGCAGAGAATAGGTCCACCTATACTTACGCCTGGGTTCTGGGCAATCCTTAAGTTTTTCTACAAAGAAAAGATTAAACCAAATTCACCAATGCCAAGACTATTCCACAGTCTACCCATAATTGGAGTGTTTGTAATGTTCTTCGCTGTCCTATTCACAACCCCAGAATGGTGGGCTGTAAATGCACTAGGAACAGTTGTCGCTGTAGTTGGTTTATTAAAAGTAATTGAGTTCTTGTTTATGGCTATGGGTAGCTTTTCAAGATCTATTCTCTCTGTTTCAATGCCTTATGCGGATCAAATAAAAGGAGCAGTAATGAAGGGAGAATATAGGCGATTCTTTGAACAACAAAGCGTATTAAGGGCATTTAAGATGATTACTGTTGGGTCATTTCCCCTCTACATTGCAATGTTTGTTCCTGTAATTTTAGCTAAATCAATTTATTTCTCAGATATAGTACACTTCCAAGGATTTAATAGTTCATTTATTTTCCCAGGAGGAATAATCGATTTAATGTATCTTGAAAAAATCTTGAGTCTTAAACCAATTTTGTTTACATTTCCTGGATTGATAGCTGGATTTGTTTACTTCATAGGTTATATTATGTTACTAAACGAATATCCATTCAGTATTGAGAAAGCTAAATCCGATGTAATTGAAGGGCCATCATTGGAATATGCATCATGGGCTAGGGGTGGATACTACTTAATGAGGGAATCAATACTATTTGCTCTCTCAAGTGTTTTCATAACATTGTTTATAGGACTTCCACCAACACTTAACTTACCTCTACTAGTAGTACATTGCTTACTTTGCTTGATAATGCCAATAATATTCTCGATAGTGTCTGCATTTTCACCTATATTTACATTCAAGCAAGTCTATCCAGTGTCAATGGGATTCACAGCACTTGGATTTCTTGCAATGGTAGTATCTTTAGTAATGGGGGTAGTGTAAAATGGCTAAATTTATACTTTTTCCAAAAGACGTTCAGAACATGGGCGGCTATATCGTAGAAAACGTTGCGAAACTAGGCTATAGGGATATAATTGTTGGGAACCCAACAGACGAACCTATTAAAATTGATATTCCAGTATACAATGAAGACATTGTTAAAAGTTATGAACAGCTTGGGATTATTGTCTACAGACTGAAGATTGATGAATCACTAACCTCTGGGCTTGAAAAAGTAAAAGCCATTGTGAAAACAGACACACTTAAAGACATGAACTTTGATATACCTCTAAAGAAAAAGACAAATAAAAAATAAATATTTTATTATTTTCTATTCTATATTTCTTAAATTTTCATTAAGCTTTTCTATCTTCTTTCTGATCCTATCGAGTAATTGATTTCCTATTTCAACTAAAATCATTACGTATTCTTCACTAGGATAAATCTTACCGTTTTTAACAACTGGAACATCCATTTTTTCTGTTGATCTTATCTCGACAATTATCTTTTCTCCCAAAGAGAAAATTGATGAGTATTTGAATCCGGACTCCTTCGAAATATAGATTAATTTCTTGGCAGATTCTAGATTTCTGCAAACAACATGAATTATGGATGAGTTGGCTATTAAAAAAAGCATTTTACTTCCACTATATCGATTTATATGCCCCCAGATATCTTTATAATCCACCTTTTCATGACTCTTAAAGATAAAGTTAGATTCTTTCTTACCGCCTATCTCTCCAATTTCAATAAGGATTATTCTGCCAGCACAACTTGAAGTAGTGTAGTAAGATTCTTTAGAATTTAGAATGTTTAGCGTATCTATTATCCTAAAGTCTACTTCGCCTTCTTCAATTACTTTCTTTAAATCTTTAAGATACTTAGATTTGTCTTTCATACTATCTGTACATTATCCTATCTATACTTTTTTTGAGTCTCTCAGTTATAATTATGGCGATTGATCCACCGACTATGAACTGGAGCACATTAAATGGCACCTCTATAAGTGCAACTGGGGGCGGTATCAAAAATATTAATATCTCAACTATAAAATACCCAATAACCATTATACCCCCACCAGCCACTACTCCCAAGACTTTAGTAACTTTATTCTTATCGCTAGATGCTATTTTGCCTACTATAAATCCTTCAATACCTTTTATGGCAAATGTAAAAGGTGCAAAGGCGGCATATGGGGATGTAACGTCCGCAAGAGTTGGTCCGATAGCACCGACGAGGCCCCCAACAGTAGATCCAAAGAAGATAGCAGCAACATAGATTACGGTTTCGCCAAAGTTAAGGTATCCTCCTGTTTGGAGTATCGGGATCTGGACAAATCTAGTAGCGACGAATGCAAGTGCAGAAAATACTGCAACTATCCCTATATTTTTAGGATCATCTATTTTTGTCAAAATAATCACATCTGATTAGATAATCCAATAAGGCCTCAAGCATGCCTAAGAGGGTATGATTGTCCGCTTCGATTGTGGGATTAATCCCATTTTTGATGAGGGCGTTACTAGTTTCCGGTCCGATCGAGACAATAATTTCCGCCTTTAATCCTTTCTTCTTAAAGGCTGTAGCATTCGAAGAGCTTGAAACGAATGCTATATCAAAATTCTTTTTTTCTGGTATACTATCCTTCATTTTAACTTTATAGATATCAACCCTTGTAACGTCATGAAATTCCTTTAATCGTTCTTCTAAGTAATCGGGAGCTTCTTGCGATCTCAAAGTCAAGATCTTTTTTCTTTCCTTCAATTCTGATATCATAAATTTTGCTAGTTCCTTTGAATTGTATCTCTCCGGTATCCTTGAGTATATGCCCCTTTCAATTAACTTCTCTTCAGTTTTTGGCCCTATTGTGTAGTACTCTTTATCCTTTGGTAGTTCAATATCTTTGAGCCTATCAACACCTGTTGCGCTTGTAAGGACAATGACATCATAATCCGATAACTTGGGAACCTTAAAGTCAATATTAATTATGTTGATAAGGGAGTATGCAAAGACAAGTGCGCCAATTCTTTTCATAATTTCTAATTCTTCACCATTTTCTCTGGAAATGAATATTTCTTTTCCTTTTATGAGGGATAATTTCTTTTCAAAGAAGTCAAGTTTATCTCTAAACAACACATTTTTGCCCACAAATATCACAGAAGGTGGCTCGGCAGGGATTTCTCCCAAAGTACTGAGGTCACATACTGTTGTCTCTTGGAGTAAGGTAGTTCCATTTTTAATTATTGCCACTGGCGTTTTTGGATCGAATCCCACTTTAATTAGATTTTGAGCTATAGCAGCTCTGTTGTTTATGCCCATTACAATTACTAGTGTGTCTGGAAGTTTGTCCCAATTTATGCTAAATGACTTATCTTCAGCTTCGTGGCCAGTTAAAAAAGCAAACGCTGAATTTGATTCTCTATACGAGAGAGGGATGCCTGAATACATGGGGCATGATATAGTTGATGAAATACCTGGGATTACTTCAAAAGGTATACCTCGTTCGTAGAGGTACATCGCTTCCTCAGCGCCTCTCCCAAATATATATGGATCTCCACCTTTTAGTCTAACAACAACATTGTATTTTTCTCCATAGTTGCCTAGTTCTTTATTAATATCTTCTTGAAATTGGCTGGATCCTTCTGATTTTTTTCCAACGTAGATTTTTATGCATTCTTTCTTGGAGTATGCAAGTAAATCCTTACTTACAAGTTTATCATATAGGATAACATCGGCTTTTTTTATCATTTCAAGCGCTTTTACCGTGATTAACTTCGGATCGCCTGGCCCAGCCCCTACTATATATACAACCAAAAGATCACTCTCTAATATTTACTCTCTTAGCAAGCTCTTTAGCTATACTTATATAGTCTTGCTTCTTCCCTTTTATTTCTCCCCTTACAGATTTAGTACATTCTAAATCCCCTACAAATGCTTTGAGTTCTATTCTATTTCCATTTATGAAAGAAAGGGCCCCCACAGGAAGATTACATCCTCCTCCAACATCAATCATGAACTGTCTTTCACACATCGTTTCTATTCTTGTTCTCTCGTCATCAATAGTTTTCAATATTTCTTTTATTTTCGAATCATCTTTTCTGCATACAATGGCTAAAGCACCTTGCCCCGGAGCTGGAATAATAATATCTGGACTTATTCGAGAAAATTTGTAATCTTCAATTTTTTTTATATCCCCATATACCCTTGAAAATCCAGCTTCTGCAACAATAATTGCATCATAGAGGCCCCCCTTTAATTTTCTTATTCTTGTATCTAAATTTCCCCGTATGTCTTTAAGGTCTAGATCTGGCCGGATTCTTGATATTTCAGACTTTCTCCTTAAAGAGGATGTACCAACTGAGGCTTCTTCTGGCAGATCTTCTATCGATTCTTCAAGACTTATTATGGCGTCATAAGGAGGCCTTCTTTTTGTGATGGCACAAATTTCAAGTTCTGGTAGGATATCTGTTGGATAGTCCTTTAAGGAATGAATGGCAAAATCAATTTGATTGTTAATAAGGGCATCATCTATTTCTTTGATGAATAGACCTTTACCTCCGATCTTGTGCAATGGAAGGTCAAGAACATGATCTCCTTTAGTTTTTATTATTTTTTTTTCAACTTCAATTTCACTATTTTTACACAAATCATTAATCGCTTCATCAGTTTGAGTCAAAGCTAGCTTTGAGCCTCTAGTACCGCAAATAAGTTTCATTTTATCCTCATCTTTTAATTGTCTTTAGCGCAGAATCCATGCTTTCTAAAGTTTTATCTATTATGTCGTCATCGTGATATATTGACAAGAAGTTACATTCAAATTGTGAAGGTGGCAAGAATACGCCTTTTTTTAATAGTTCTTTGTGGAATTTCTTAAACATTTCTGTATCGGATTTTTTTGCATCTTGATAATTCTTAACTTTCTCAACTCCGAAGTATAAACAGAACATTCCAGGTGCACTGTACAGAGCAGTTTTCATCTTTGAAGTCATGTCATAAATACCATCTACAATTTTATCTGTCATATTCTTTATTTTTGGATAAATCTCTTTCCTTTCTAAGATGTCCAAGGTCTTTAATCCTGCAGCAATAGAAACTGGATTTCCATTGAATGTGCCTGCATTATATACATGGCCTTCTGGGGATACTTCATTCATTATCTTCTTCTTTCCGCCAAACGCTGCAAGTGGGAAGCCTCCGCCAATAATTTTCCCCATAGTTATAATGTCACCATTTACTTTGAAATATTCCTGAGCCCCACCAAGGGCAACTCTAAATCCTGTGATAACTTCATCCATAATTAATAAAGTTCCGTTCTGTTTTGCAGTCCTTTTTACTTCCTTTAGATACCCTTTTTCAGGTAGAATGCAGCCTGCGTTTGCAATTATCGGCTCTATTATGATTGCTGCAACATCGCCTTTCTCAACTATAGATGATAAAGCCTCGATGTTGTTAAATTGCACAGAAATAGTATTCTTTATAGAATCTTTAGGTATACCAATTGAACCGGAACTAGCTGTTGTCATTACTCCAGATCCTGCCTTTACCAAAACTACATCATGGGCGCCGTGAAAACCCCCATCGAATTTTACTATCTTATCCCGTTGAGTTATACCTCTGGCAAGCCGTATAGCACTCATTGTCGCTTCAGTACCAGTGCTAACACACCTAACCTTTTCTACATTGGGCACAATTTGGGATAATCTCTTTGCAAAAGTAATCTCATCTTCAGTTGGTGTTCCATAATCAGTTCCTTTTTCAAGTTGATGTTTTACAGCATCAATGATTTCTGGATTTTTATGCCCCAACATCATTGGGCCGTAACCTAAGCAATAATCTATGTAACTATTACCTTCAACATCCAATAACATTGGTCCCTTGGCTCTTTCGGTAAAAAAAGGGTAAGGTTTCATGGCTCGAACAGGGCTATTAACCCCTCCACAAAGATATTTTTTAGATTCGTCAAAGAGATTTTTATTGCTTCTCATGATAAATCTTTAAGATAGAAACTTATAACTATTTCGAATCTTCATCTATCTTTTTTAGAAGAAGGATGGCATCTTCTTTCTTTATGTCAACTCTGTTGTTTTTAACAAATAGTGAAAAATTAGAAAGTTTATTACCTAGGATTTTTTCTGAGTTTTTAATTATCTTATCCCATCGTCTTTCTGGGAAATACAAACTTTTTGCTGATTTGAAGAGTATTTCTGATTCTTCTGGACTTATTATGTTTTCGTTAGTGGCTTTTTTTATTGTTTCTCTAATATTTACAAGAGGTTCTGATATTGGGATAAATTCTTCACTATCAAAGGATAATGCAACTTCATCATCAGAATTTAGGATTTCGTTCCGATACCACTGATAAATTTTTCCAACTCCTATCATTCCATACCTATCAAGTTCTGAAGCTCGTAAAGCACCCATACTTGAAGAACCATATATTTTTACGCCACTCTTTAGAACTTCCATTAACTCTCTAGGCGATACTGCGCTTTCCCTATAGAAAACCCCATCAATAATTCCAATTATATCAAAACCTTCTGAAATCGCCTTTGGAATATCTCCCCGTCTAATTGGGGGGGCGTAGACAATTTCCCTTTTCTTGTCTGAAGAAAAAATATATTTAGCCTCTTCTAGAGGAAGGCTTGGGCCCAAATAGATAATAATTCTTATCAACTTCTCTCATCCGCCCTCTTGATCCAATTCTTGAGTTATCAATACCATACTGCTCAAGTTGAGGAACAAGAACTCTTACCACAGGTATTGCAAGTTCACTTTTTGTAAGGTCAACAACGATTACTCTGTTAATTCCATTCTTAGTTAAAATATCTAATAATGTATTAATGTCTTCTAGGATATCGTCTGAAGCTTTAATAGTGAAATCTGAAGTCTTTGTTTCAACTCCAAATTTATTTAAGTAATACCAGTTTAGTTTTCTGATACGGTCGTAGCCTATCCTTCTTTTCATTTCTGCTTTTTGTGTATCTTCCCTAGCGCCGTGGATTTGGGTCAATCTTGATTGTGCTGCTTCAGTTATCGCACGATATAATGCTACTTTTGGATCGATATGAGTTCCCATCCCCATTACCATAAGTGTCGGGTCCTTTAATCTCAAATCATCAATTGCAGCGAGAATGGTTGGAACTTTTATGTCGTCAGAAGTAATATCTTTAAAAACAATTTCTACTTCATTTTCTTTAAATCTATTAAGGAAATCTTCAAGCAAAGGATCATTGATTTCAATTACAAGATCCTTGGGGAAAGTTCTTTTCATCTCAACAAGAGACCATGCATCTCTTTCAATAACTTCACATAGCCCATGGAATATAGCTTCTTCTAAAGTATTTCCAGAAGCCAAACCGTTTGTGTTTGTTCTGAAAAGGGGGTAATCCCTTTTCAGAGGATATGGATGAAATACCGAATTTGCCGGTACATAAATTTCTTCTTTCCTGACAAGGTCATAACCTTTCACCCACCCTATCCGTATATATTCATTATACATTTCTTGGGCGGGCAACGTTAGCTCATAAGGTGATAAATAATTTACTTTTCCATTCAATTCTGATTCTGAAGAATCTAAAATCATCTCTTCATTAACTTCAGAAGAATATCTCTCGATACCTTCCATTATTGCAGATACTTCTGCCTCAGTTTTAGATACTCCTTTTCCGTTATAGACTGACACCGAGCCCTGCGATGCGTCAGGCCTTACAGCGGAGAAAACAGGAATCCCAAGTCTATCTAGATCAGTTATATCTGCAACTCTTGTGATCCCACATATCTCAAGCTTATCTTTGACTATTTCAAGCGTTTCTTCTGGAGGGATAGCTCTGTGAGTATCCTTCATGTATAGTTTTTTACAGCTTTTGAGTTTCATTTTATCTCCTGAATATTGAACTGTCCATAAAGATATCAATCATATGGTCAAATGGTATTACATTGCACCATCCTGACTTTTCAAAAATGCTCATGAAGCAAACACCAATTATTTTTTTATCTTTGTTTCCAATTTTTTCTAAAAACTTTTCAACAGAAGGAATTTCAGGGCCACCTGGCATAGCAAGCCCCCCCATTATTACCACTAATTCAGGATTGTAAGGGTCTCCTCCTCTAACAAAATCACAGTCAACACTTGACAAAATTACCTTATAGGGTTCATCTAAGTTAATTGCAGGAAAATAAATAATCTCTTTGTTCATTGATCTAATCACATATGTTAAAAGCTCAACAAAAGGGGTGCAAGTAAACTTATTTCCAGCAAATACTATTTTTTTAATTTCTTTTTCTTTATCAATGTCTTCAACAATTTGCTTAAAAGTTCTTAAAAAACCGGATATCCCTTTAGATTCAGAATCAATCTTTTTCAAAGTAGTCCACCTCTTCTTCAAAATACTTGAAAAGTATATCTTCAATATTTTTTTTCAAGGCATCTATATTTGACCCTTCATGAGCTGATATTTTTATGCCCCCCATGTCGTCTTTAAAACCCCAATCTTTTAAATCTATTTTATTTAAAACTTTTATAAATGGAACCCCTACAAAACTCTTAGATATTTCATTATATAGATTCATCTGATCTTCCATAGTGTATCCACATGATTCAGTTGGATCAAAGACAAATAAAATTAATTTTGCAAGATACTTCAATGCAGATATGGCCTGTAATTCAATTGGATTTCTATAACTAAGCTCTCTATCTAATAGCCCAGGCGTATCTACAACTTGGATCTTTCTTTTATTATAGGTAAATGATGAAACATTAATCCCTTTTGTTGTAAATGGATAAGAATTAATTTCAGGTTCAGAGTTAGTTAAAGCTTTTAGTAGTGAAGATTTACCTACATTTGGAAATCCTGCTATGACTACCGTGTATAAATCAGGATTTATCGAAGGAAGATTTTTTAGTTTCTCACGCGCGTTATTCAAAAATTTTAGATTTTTTTCTACTTGTTTCAATATTGAAATATATCTACCATAGCACTGTTTTCTTAGAAATGATGCATCCTGAGACGACTTTGCTCTTCGAATATTCTTTATATACTCTATCTTAACCGCGTTAATTGTATTCACTGCAAAAGAAAGCGCACCTAGATTGTGTCTTAATTTATCTATGCCAACAATTACGTCTATCAACTCTCTCGTGAAAGGAGGCAATCTATCAAAAGAAGGATATCTATCCACAACCTTGAAAAGTGACTCTGCTAGATTTTCTCCAGCAACTGTAACTCTAATCGATTCTTTCTCTTTAACCATCTCGTTCATATTTTTTTTACTAGAGAGGGCTTTTTTCTTAGCATTTCTAAATGCCTTATCCACTATCTCGTCTATATCTATACGCGGTATTTCTTTGAACTTGAACATATAAAAATCCTGTGAAAAGTATATTTCTGAGCCTTATTCAATAGAATCTAATGTGTATACCTTTAAAAACCTCTTCTTAAGTTCACTCGAACTGTAAGGTAGTCTTTTGTCAAGCCTCATTATTTTTGTATTAAGTCCACTTTTACTGATACGTTCTTCGATCCACGAGGAATATTGGTCAGGCCCCAGAAAAATAATATCCGGATTCTCCGTTAGGACCGGCACAAAAAAATCCTTCTGATCTCCAAGTATGGCTTTTTTAACCATCTTAAGATTTTCAAGAATCAATTTACGTTCATTCTCATTAAATATTGGGGCACGCCCCTTGAACTTCTTTATAGTTTCATCTCTTGCCACAACAACGGTGACATCCCCTAATTTTGATGCTTCTGTTAAAAAATAGATGTGGCCCGGATGAACAACATCAAAATTACCAGCAATAAGAACCTTCAAAGGAGCACCTTTACTATATTTAAAAGGTTATTTTATAAATATTGTGGAAAAGGTTTCTTATAATGCTCATAGCCGTAAGGAACAAAAAGAAAAAAGATGAAGTTGAGATACTAGAAGTCCTTAATTGGAAGATTACTACAAAATATCTTCTTGTTCTCGCCCAAGAAGGTGAGCGATTTGTTCCTAAAAAATTTAGGAAGATTGAAGATGATAAAGAAACAATCTTGATGCCAAAAGAATCACTTAAACTTCTAAGAAGCGATACCATTTACATATCAAAAGGTCACTTCACAGAGGAGATATTGAATCTGTTTGTTAATATGCTAAAATCTTATGGCGCTAAATTTGACTATACTTCTCTATGCAAGTTCTGCTTGATTGAAAATAGAATCAATACCAAAGGAACTCCATATACCTATCACTCAGAACCAATATGTGAAATATGCGCAAAATCTGAAATTGCAAAAGATTTGAAATACAAAGGGATAAAGGATACAAAACTTGCCAAGAAATTGCTGAAAAGATATTCTGACGTTGACAGGGTGCTTATGGTTTTTGATCCAAAGTTTGACCCTACAAAAGATTCTTCTATCACGATGTACGATAGAATTGACGCTTCTCCCCTTGACATTAAATTACATAAAATATCTGACCTCGATATATCTAGCGAATTCAAAGATAGATATTTTTCAAGAGGTATCAAAGAACTTACGCCAGTACAGTCTATTGCAATAGACAAGGGACTATTCAATGGTAAAAATTTTCTTGTTATGAGTGAAACTGCTTCAGGAAAGACCTTGATCGGTGAATTATCATTTTTTTCAAGGTATAAAAAGGGAGATAAATTACTTTACTTATCCCCCTTAGTTTCACTTTCTTTACAGAAGTATGAGGACTTTAGAGAGAATTATTCAAATAACAGTATTTCCTTGAGAGTTGGGCTATCTAGAATTGCCGAAAATCCGAAAGATATAAACAGGTCTTTAGATTCAGACATAATAATTGGGACATATGAAGGTATAGATCAGATTTTTAGATCTGGGATCACTATTAACGGTATTTCTACTGTTGTAATAGACGAAATTCACATGCTTCAAGATAAAGAAAGAGGCCCTCTATTAGATAGCTTAATATCAAGACTATATGTTTTGTGCCCAAAAGCTCAGTTTATTGGATTATCTGCAACTGTTGGAAATCCAAAGGAACTCTCAGATATACTCAAAATGGAGCTTGTCAGTTATGACAAAAGACCTGTTCCACTTGAAAGACATGTTATTTTCTGTACTGGGCACGGTGGGAAACTTCATACTATCTCTAGATTAATAAGAAAAGAAAATTCAGAAATCTCTTCAAAAGGCCACAGAGGACAAGTAATTGTTTTTTCTAATTCAAGAAAGAATTGTCACTCTCTTGCTGAACATTTTAAGACAAGGGGGATTAATGCGGCAGCTTACCATTCTGGCCTTCCTTTTAAGGAAAGAAGAGAAATAGAAAATAAATTTTGGAAAGGAAAGCTTGATACGGTCGTCACTACGGCAGCACTTGCTGCAGGTGTCGACTTTCCAGCATCAGCAGTAACTTTCGAAACACTTTCCATGGGGATAGAACCACTCAAAATATTTGAATTTCAGCAGATGATAGGTAGAGCAGGTAGACCTTCTTTTCATGATAAAGGAAAAGCTTACCTTTTGATAGATCCGCAAGAAAAGTATGGGGATGTTTCTGAAGAAGAACATTGTTTTTATCTTTTAGATAATAAATCTGAGAAAGTAGATATTCAATATGAAAATGATACATCCCTAGAAAGAACATTATCGATTATTTCCACATTTTCCAATTTATCTGTAGGTGAAATAAAAAGAAATTTTGAAATGGGATTTGCCCCATCTTTCGACAATGTATTCATTGATACTTTACGAAAGGAGGGATTGATCGACATCAAGGCAGATAAGGCAAATATTACTAAATTTGGTAGAACTGTCTCCTCAAATTTTCTTAAAATACCTCATGCTCTTTTCATGAAAAAATTTAATAGAGATGACGTTAGAGAAATTATTTTTCAAACTTTACCATTTCCTAATACTTATCTCACCAGTAAACTCCAAACTATTCTAAAAATTGATTCATCTTCTCTTTTTTCTGGAACAACTCTAGAAAAAATATACTTCCAAAATAGAAAAGAAGCCCTATCTAAGCACGGTGAAGAAGTATTGGTTAATCTTCTGACTGAGTTTTTTGCTTGTGGCTGCAAGGATGCGCCATATTGCAATTGTTCAAAGATTGAAATAGGGAAAAGGTTATTAGATCTAAGAAAAGTAAAATTATCGCCTCATAGGATTAGTGAAGAATTTAGAAAAGAGTATGGGTTGAAGATTTTTTCGGCAGATTTGATCAATTGGTTAGATTCTGCAATAAGAACTCTTGAAACAGCAGAGAAAATATTTGCCCTTTATGGAAAGGAGAAACAGAGAAAAGCTGCAATAAAAGAGATTGAGAATATAGTTGGGAGATAATATTCTATAAATACTCTAATAAAAATAAATCTAATACTAGTTATTTTATTTATTTTAATACACTTCTTAGGACTATAATTTGACTTATTTAGCTTCAGGACATATTGAATCATATCACCATCTTTAAAAATATAAAAAGTATACGGGAAGCGCCGAACAGGTGTTATAAATGGAAAAAAATAAAAAGATAATAATCGGGGGAATAATCATTATTTTACTTGCAATAGCTGCATATTTCACCTTCTTTGGAGCAAAAGAGAAAACTTACACTGAAGATACACAAGGAGCTATTAATGTAAAAAAAGGAGATATATTCAAAATTAACTTCAAATCTAATCCAACTACTGGATATCAATGGAATGCAGATTTTGATGAAACTCTAATCCAATTAGTCGATACATCTTACAAAGCCGATGAACCACAGCTTATAGGAAGCGGTGGAACTGAAATATTTGAATTTAAGGTAATTGGATCCAACACAGACACTAACATTAAGTTCTCTTATGCTAGGCCATGGGAAAGCATTCCTCCAATAGATGAGAAGTCTTTTGAAATTAAAATAAAATAATATTTTTTATATTTATTTTTTTAAGGTCTTAATAACAGATTCTTTAATTTTATTAAGATCTTGTTTTTTCCACGAGTATTAAATAAATAGTTATCTACTTTATCCCCAAACATCTTTAGAATTAATATTGAAGCAATATATTTACAATTACAGATAGAGTAATAGCTGGAAACACATCGATACAGATTATTGGGGATTCATTAATATTAATTGTTGTAGTTGGGAGTGTCATTGAAATGTTTTTACCATTTATCTTAACAAAATTAAGGGCAGATCCAGCAACTTCAAATGGACCTTTGATAACAAACACAGCTGACATATTTGGAATTCTGATTTATTTCTCTGCGGTAACGTTGGTTCTTGAATTATAGGACAATATCCTAATAATAACTAAAAATTTGTCTTATCCTGTAATTATTTCCTTTTCCTTTCATTAAAAAATCCCCCCAATTTCAGGTAGAATCTGGCAAATTACTGCCAGATTCTAGTTTTCTGTAAAATGCCTTTTCTGGTGTCTCGAGC
>JBAYOH010000001.1:0-91097 GCA_041678455.1 Methanofastidiosum sp. | reverse complement strand
GTCACCAAAAGGGAATCCTTCTTGCCAGACGACGATGTCGCCGTATATGGCTGGATATCCAGCATAGCCTGAGTCTGTTATCTGGAACCCCTGCCCTGTCTTTAGATTGTAGCCGTAGATGTCCCACTGCTCGTTTCCTTCGTTCACCCATACCACTATGTCGCCGTATATGGCTGGAGAATGTTGGTCTCCAACCTCTTTGCATATGGGGAACTCCTGCCCTGTCTTTAGATTGTAGCCGTAGATGTCCCAGTTGTTATCTCTTTTGTCCTCCCAGACGACGATGTCGCCGTATATGGCTGGGTCGGTTTGGTCTCCACCCTCTTTGCATATGGGGAATCCCTGCCCTGTATTTAGATTGTAGCCGTAGATGTCAGTGTTGTCCTCTCCCTCTATACCGTCCTGCCAGACGACGATGTCGCCGTATATGGCTGGATTGATTTGATTTTTTTCGTCTGTTGTTATCCTTTCTTCAGATAGAACTTTTGTCCCCAAAACAGATGAGAACGTGGCAAATGCCAGGACAAATATAATTAATAATGATTTTAGATATTTTCCCATATTATCACCGTTATTGTTACCTAATTTTAAATACCAATGTTATTTAAATGTTTCGAATTAAGTAAATTGCCCATTAAACAAATTGGCCTTTTCTTTTAACAGAAGCTGGGGATATTAACAGATCTTTTGATAAGAAATCATCATATTAAACAAAACACGGTATTTTTTTAATAAGATTTATCTTTAGGGCCTTATTTAGTAAGAGTCTATTATCATATTCTAAATCTCTTTTATTATCTCGTAGATCTCATGGGCAACATAAGTTCTTTCTCTCTGCAGGTGTTGTGTTTCCTTCAATATCCCATATTTGATTAATTTATCGATATACCTCTTTGCTGTGGGATAGGTAACAGCCGACACCTTCCCGGCCTTAGTGACTGTAACAAATGGATTAGAAAACAAGTAGTCTATTATGTTTAAAATCTCAGAGGTTTGCATTTCATTTTGTATCTGCTTCCTATAAGATTCTCTTAGCAGAAGGAGTTTATGCGCCCTTAATAGGGCATCTTCAGATTGAACTTCAATGGCCTTTAAGAAGAATTTGATCCACTCTTCAAATTTTCCCGTCTGCCCAGTTTTAAGCAAGAGTTCATTGTAATTAAGCCTATACTTTTCAAAAAATTCACTGATGTAGAGTAATGGTTTTATTATCTTCTTTTTCTTGCATAAATAGACCGATATCAGGCTTCGCCCTATCCTGCCATTACCATCGCAGAATGGGTGGATGGTCTCAAACTGGTAATGCATCAATGCGCACCTTACTAGAACCGGGATATTGTGCTCAGTATTTAGGTAATCTATTAGGTCATCCATCAATTTTGGAACGGCTTCGGGGTTTGGTGGAACAAAGACGGCGTCTGATACGTTAGAAAATTCTGATCCAATCCAGTTTTGTACATCCCTAAATTTTCCAGGAGACTTCTCATCCCCTCTTACGCCCCCCATCAGTATTTTGTGCATCTTTTTTATAAGGTCTAAATCAATCTGATTATCTTCAACATGTTTTAAAGCATAGTTTACCGTGTTGATGTAATTTATTACCTCTTTCGCATCAGGTGTCTTTTCTTCCCCCTCTTTAGTTTCTGAAAGCAATACTTCCTGCAGAGAGATTCTTGTACCTTCTATCCTTGTGCTCATTATAGCTTCTTTTCTGAGGTAGGGGATGATCAGTAGATTAGGGCTTGGAAGAGATAAACCAACACCAGATAGCTTTCCTAGCTTCTCTTCAGCCTTTGACAGTATCAAGACTAGCTCTTGGTCAAACTCAATCTTGGGGGGCAAGGGATTTGGTATAAATACGTTGTATTCTTTACCAGCCTCATCCTTTGCCACCTCTATTTTACCAAACGCATCTTTATAGTATTCTTCTTCCACATATTAATATAGGCGGCCATTCTATTTAAAATTTTCGATTATTTTTTAATAGAAGTAGTTTCTATTAAAGAAAAAGGCCTTTTCTTTTAACAGAAGCTGAGGATATTAACGGATCCTTTAATAAGAAAAACTATCTATACTGTTTAAACTCTTCCTGTGTTAATCCGGAATCTTTTATTATTTTCATTAATGTACCTTTCTTTAGTTCTTTGTGAAGTGGAACGGTGACTTTGATAAGCCCATTTTTGCCTAGTTTCTCAAGTCTAACATGGGAGCCTTTTTGCCTTACTGCAATAAATCCTGCCTTTTTTAGGATTTTGATAACTTCTAAGCCTGAAAGGACAGCAGAATTCATATAGCCACTTCGAGCCTTTCTCCGGAATACTCCACAAGCTCATTTACATCTGGCTCTAGGTATAGTTCTATGGCCTCTTTGATATTATCCAATGCTTCAGCTTTCGTCTCCCCTTGAGAGATGCACCCGGGAAGAGATGGAACATAAACAGTGAACCCTCCTTCTTCCTGAGGTTCCAAAATAACTGTTAGTTTCATATATTCTAATTACTAATAAAGAATATATAAACTTGACGCATATAAAGAGTTCATCTCTAGATCTGGCATTTTCTTTTAATAGAAGTTGAGAATATTAAAGGAACCTTTAATATGAATCCTTCTTATTAAACAAAATCGGGTATTTTTTTAATAGGATTTATTTTTAGTGCAAAATGTAAATTGAAATATTTAAATAATAATGACTTATAATATCTGCCATGGACGAAAAGATGAATAAAATGGGGCTTGGCGTTTCTATTGGATTTGGCGCTGGTGCTATCCTTGGAGTTATAATTGGGCTCATGATTAAAGATATTGCAATGGGACTTTCCATCGGCATAGGTACTGGGATCGCATTAGGCGTAGTAATAGGTGCTATAATTGAATACAAAAAATAATCCAAAGAAATTATCAGGGTACATTACGGCAATAATAGGATTTGTGCTGATTTTACTAAATGCTGCCGCATATATACTTAACACCGATAACACAAAACCAACATTATTTATATTGGGGATAATGTTTTTATCAATAGGTATTATGAATATTAGAAAATCAGAAAAATAAGTCTTCAAAGTTTGGGGCTTCTTCTGGGTAACATACATTACTCCCAATAACAAGAAATTTATATCAAATTGCCATTGTAATTATTGAGAATGATCTAACATGTCCGATATTTTAGGAAAGCAGTGCCCAAGCTGCGGGATTAAATTTGTCAAGGAAATAGAAAAATGCCCGATATGCAATGTTTATCTAGAGACTATTTCCGATACAGAAGTTTTTGATAGCGGCGGCTTCACAAAAGACGGCTTTGACAGGAACAGATATGGCCATTATGGATGCAATCACGAAGGGAAGAAGAGTGATGCAAAGTCAAATCGGCGCTATAGTATTTTTCATAAGTTCATTTCTTACTGGCCCACTTCTTGGCTGCTTTTGTGGGAAAAAGAGTTGCAAATATGGTCTTTTGCCACTTGAGAAATTTATCAATGCAATCTGAACATATCTCTACACTATTAGATTCATCAATCTTTAACTGATTTAATTTTGCATTATACCTCTCGATCGGTTTCTTACATAATACGCAATCCATTATGATCACTTTCCCAATGAGATTTATCTTCTAAATCTTAATCTGCATATATAAGAATATGGAAAAATATTTATTTTTTCCTTTGATTTGGGAATGGGATTGTTCTCTAAATTTACCGGTAATAATATTATATTCATTATTTATTTAATTAGGTTCAAGAGGTACTTTTTCCATATACTTATATCTGAAACAAGTTAACTTAATAAATTCAAATGTAAAATTTATTTACATTAAAGGATATATACGCATGTTTTGAGAATATGTATTAATTATAGTGAAAAGAATTATATATAAGTTAAGATAAAATTCGATAGAGGGTAAGTCCTAGGGGGTATTTGTGTACCGGAATGGTGCACTCTATTATCACTCCCCCTGGGGGCCTCTATTCGTTAATTTCTGATACTATTCTCCCTTTAATTATGTCATAAAAAGTTGTATCTTTTTTTTCATATTTCCTAAAAATAGCCCAAGAAATAAAATCAACTGCTTGTAGCGCTGGGCTATTTTTTGAATCTAGATGAGTAATTTTTATTTCTATAAAAGATTTAACTTTATTTATTTCATCAGTAACCATAGAATTAAAAACAGCTCTTTCTTTTTTACTCTTAGATTTGTCCACTATAATTTCAAATATTTTATTTTTAATGGCTATTCTTGATATAACTTTAAGCGCTACATTATTATAGAATTCTTTCGTATCCATAGAACCTTCTACAATATTAGATTTATTTTGTATGTGAGAATAAATACTTAAATTAATTTTTGATATATCTTTTAAGACTGCATTTCTTATTTCATTCGTTGAATTATTCGCTTTAATCTCTGGTAGATTCTTAATAGTTTTTTTCAATTTTTTTCCTCTGATTTTCTTGATGAGCCTCTTTAGAGATTTTTCATCATCGCAAACAACTAAAACAATAACGAAATACTTTGAACTCCTATCACTAAATCCCAGTTCGCCAGATTCATCAAGATAGATTTTCACAGAGGCACCGTTATACGATTAAATAAATTGTTATAGTATTTGAAAATATTTCCTTCTTCTTATAATTTCCAAATTCTGATATCTATTAATAATTTTACCTAGCAATAAGAATAAATTAGGGCAGACGTTGATTTCGTATAATGGGTGAATATACACGCAGGCACATCTGCGGGAACTATATACTTCATCTGGATAAATTTAATTTTATATAACTTTATATATCTGGAAAGCTATTCTCATTAAAGTTGATTTTATAGACGATCTTTTAAGGAAGGTAATTAAGGTCAGCCTTGCTGCACTTGTCATAACGCATGGGGCAGAGTTTTTTTTCGGCATGTACCTAACAAGCGTTGTCAACTCAGGAGAGAGGATATCGACATATCAGGAAAAGCTTGCAAACGTCACTGAGCAGAATATTGACTACAAGGCCCAGATCATGGACAACGACACGTTGAAATCGAGGTTTAACTCGCTCCAAAACGACTACGACTACCTTAAAATAAGGTACACAACACTTAAGACAAGCTGCAGCGCTTCAAAGACTGGCTAAAGATAGAAAGTTTACTTTGTGGATGGGCAGCTTAAAGAGAGGAGCATTCAAATTTTTTTAGAAATAATTAATTCTTCCTACATATTTAAATAATATAAAATTAGATAAATTCCATGGAAGAAAATCCAAAGTGCCCGAAATGTGGGGGAGAGAATACCGTCCCAATCTGTTATGGATTGCCTATGTATGAGACGTATGAAAAGGAACAAAAAGGGGAGCTTGTATTGGGCGGGTGTTGTGTTAGTGATGATTCACCTTCTTGGTACTGCAAGGACTGCAAAAATAGTTGGGGAAAGCATTCTGAGTATCGGGATAGGCAAAGACAGGAGTTACTTAAAAGATTTGAAAGGTATAAGGAAGAGTAGGGCCTATAAATTTCCGAAGACAGGATTATTTTTCTTTTGGCGAGAACTTGCTACAAAAAAGAATTGGTAAAAGAGTTTCCTAATTCAAAGTTTTTTAGGTGGATTGACTTTAGATTGTCTTATGCAAAATAGCTTATCTTTTTATATTAAAGATTCAAAATAAAATCCATGCCAATCCCTAACTTTCAAACACTTATGTTGCCCCTTTTAAAATTATTGAAAGATAAACAAGAGCATACTATGAAGAACATAATAGAGAATTTATCCGATCAATTTAATTTAACTGATGAAGAAAGGAGAATTCCAACATCTGTTTGGAAAAAAGAGCCGTTAATTAGTAATAGGAGTTATTGGGCAAGATTTTATCTTAAAAAAGCTGGGTTAGTTGAATCCAACAAACCAGGATTTGTTAAAATTACGGATAGAGGACTAAACACATTGGATAAGAATCTCCCTAGAATTGATACTAAGTATCTCTATAATTTCCTAGAGTTTCGTGAATCACAGGATAGAAGAAAAACTGATAGAGTTTTTGTAGAAGAAAAAGGAAATATAGAAGATTATACGCCTGATGAATTAATCGACAAGGGAATGGATATAGTTAATTCAAATCTCAGCCAAGAACTCTTATCCAAATTAAGAGAGGGATCCCCCGGATTTTTTGAAATAGTTGTATTGGATTTATTAGAAGCAATGGGGTATGGAAAAGGTCAAGTTACGGGCAAGTCCGGAGATGGGGGCATAGATGGAATAATCTACCAGGATAAGCTTGGTATTGATAAAATTGCATTTCAAGCTAAAAGGTTCAATGAAAAAAACTATGTTTCTTCTTCAATGATTAGGGATTTTGCAGGGAGTTTGTTATTAAAGGAAACAAACAAAGGAGTCTTTATTACAACTTCTTATTTTCCAAGGGACATAGAGAAGAATTATTCAAAGCATGGCATTAATTTAATTTTGGTTGATGGGGACGAATTGGCCGAGCTAATGATAGAACATAATATTGGCGTTTCAGTAGAAAAAGCATACTCAAAAAAGAGGATTGACACTGATTATTTCATTGAGTAGTGCAGTCAGATCAGATGATTAAATTTTGGTATAAATGTGTTAATAAAATATTAGGTTAATCTTCCATATTTTTTTTATCTTAACTTGACTCAGATTAAAAAAATATAAGATTTAACAAATGCTAAATCTTAATAATCTATACCAATATAAATTAAATAATGGCCCCAAAAAATAAAAAAGAATTTTGTCGGTATCGTCCAAATCAGTTCCACTAATATGGAAATAATTCATATTCCACAAAAAGATTCTATTATTAAGATAAAAAATTCTAATTTCTCTGCATCTTGTATGAGTTGTATTTTTCCTTATTGCATAAAATATGAAGAAAAAGAACTTAAACCTTCAAATAAATCTTTTGAAGAGTTTCCATTGGACTTTAACGATTATGTGTGTCTAACTGGTGCTTTATCTTGGAAAAAAGGCGAGTTACACCCACATATTAATTTAGCTCAATGCATTCTCTGTGGATTATGTGCTTCACGTTGCCCTATAGGTGCAATATATTTGACAAAAGAAGGCGCAATTATTAACACCCGGGGGAAAGCAGTTGAAATTGTTGAAGCAAATTCTAATAATATTCAAACACATCTGGAACATATAAGAATCTTAAATAATATCAAACATACAGGGCTAATGATTAATGAGAGTGATTCACTTTTTTTGGATATTTATAATAAAGTTGCTGAAAATAGAACTGGCCCTCAATTTCCCAATATGTTAACGAGGAATTTACTAATACAAACAGGCAATAGTTGTTTTATGCGTAGAAGAGGGGATATATATTTCCGGATTGACGCCATATAAGACTTTTCAGATGAAAAAACTGGTGTAATCGAAATTGAATTTAATAAAGATTCTTTAGAATCACCGAGATCGATTCTTGAGGATATAGCTTTTCTTGTTTCTAGATATAACTTCAATCATGAATCCATTTTTCCCTATATAGTATCTCTTGGGTTTCCCAATATTAGAACTGAATATTGGAGAGTATTAAAAGATATAAATAAAGTTTTAGACTATAAAATTAACTCATTGAGCATAGGGACATTAATGTTACTTATTTAGAATTTAAAAAAAATAAACTTTAATGAACATAATTTTTATGTAGATAATGATAGTCCTTCTATTCGTAAAGCAGTAGAGGCCTGTTTAGAGCGAAAAGTATTCTCTTCATCGAAAAAATAAAGATACTCCAAATTATTTTAGATAAATTAATATTTTCTCTACCTCACCCAGACTTCTCCCAACCCTCTTACAAAACCTTTTAAGTATTTTTTAAGCACTATTTACTACTAAACAGGTGTAATCACTATGAGAGAAAGAATACTTGTCACTTCCGCTCTTCCCTATGCAAATGGCCCCCTCCATGTAGGCCATATAGCAGGGGCATACCTTCCAGCAGATACCTATGTCAGGTATAATAGGCTAGCCGGTGCGGATATAATATACGTAGGTGGAACAGACGAACATGGAACGGCAATAGAGATAAAGGCCCTAAAGGATGGCGTCACGCCAAAAGAGCTTGTTGACTTTTACTATGAGGATATGAAGACTGATTTTAAAAATCTCGGCATATCCTATGATAACTTCTCAAGGACTTCTCTTCCCATCCACCATAAGACTTCACAAGACTTCTTTCTAAGGATCTTGAAGAACGGCCATATAGAAAGGAAGACGGTGACACAAGCTTACTGCCCAAAATGTGCGATGTTCTTAGCGGACAGATACGTTGAGGGGACTTGCCCCGCATGCAGTGCGCCGGACCAAAAAGGCAACCAATGCGAGGTCTGCGGCAAGGTCTTGGAACCTATTGAACTTGTCGACCCAAAATGCATCACCTGCTCTACTACCCCAGAAGTAAAGGAAACATTCCAGTGGTTTATTAAGCTTGGCGACTTCCAGGATGAGCTAGAGGTCTGGATGAAGTCAAACAAGCACTGGCGGCCAAACGTTGTGAACTTCTGCCTTAACTGGATAAAGGAGGGATTACAGGAAAGGGCAATTACAAGGGATCTGCAGTGGGGCATCAAGGTGCCTTTAGAAGAGGGAAAGGATAAGGTCCTATATGTCTGGTTTGAAGCTGTAATAGGGTATGTCTCCTCCACAAAGGAGTGGGCAGAGCGAATAGGAAGGCCAGATGCATGGAAGGATTACTGGCTGGATGGAAAAATCATTCATTTCATTGGTAAGGACAACATCCCGTTTCACGCAATCATGTGGCCTGCTTTTCTCATAGGGTACGGTGAGTATGAAGGGAGGAAGTGGAAGCTCCCTTACAACGTTCCTGCAAATGAATATCTAAACATCGGTGGGATGAAGACATCTACCTCAAGGAACTGGGCCATATGGCTTGGAGAATTCCTAAAGGATTTCCCGCCTGACTACCTTAGGTACTACCTTACATCAGTCGCCCCTGAATCAAAGGACACTGACTTTGTCTGGGAGGAGTTCCAGAAGAGGATCAATGACGAGCTAAATGATATCATCGGCAATTTTGCCCACAGGTCAATAACATTTGCTTTCAATAACTTTGATGGGAAGATCCCCTCTCTTGATAAATCCCTCTTAGATGAAGACGATAAGGAAGCAATCAAGAACATGGAAGAGATAGGGAAGAAGGTAGGCGACCTTATAACAGTATTCAAGATGAAGGACGCCCTAAAGGAGGTCGTCTCATTTGCAAAGAGCTGCAACAGGTATTTTGATAAAAAAGAGCCTTGGAAGTTAGTAAAGACCGATAAGGCAAGGGCAGCTAACACCATCTATATATCACTAGAACTTGCAAAGACGCTATCAATGATCCTAAATCCATTTTTGCCGTTCTCAACAGAAAAGATGCTAAAGAAGATAGGTATAGAAAAGTTCTCATGGAGCGATAGCGCAAAGCTACTACTTGTGCAGGGAAAGCCGCTAGGAAAGCCAGAGCCAGTATTCTCTAAAGTTCCCGATGAGGAGATAAAGCGCCAGATTCAGAAGCTTGAAAATCCAGCTCCAATGAAAAAGACTTTGGTAAAGAAGGAGGCAACCCCCATGATACCCTTTGATGAGTTTCAAAAGCTTGATATCAGGACCGGTAAGATAGTCTCTGTTGATGACCACCCGAAGGCTGACAAGCTCTATGTCATGAAGATTGATGTCGGCGAAGAAAGAACAATAGTCGCAGGCATAAAGAGCTACTATAAGAAAGAGGAATTAATCGGAAAGAAGATAGTAGCCATCTGCAACTTGGAGCCAGCAACAATCCGCGGTGTAAAGAGTGAAGCGATGCTTTTGGCAGCTGACGACGGAAAGCTTGTATCACTATTAGAGGCCGATAAGGAAATGAAAACAGGTTCAAAGATAAGATAAATTTATTTATTTTTCTCTCTTTTTTTTTGCCGTCCAAACTTTTATATATTGAGATTTTGTAATAACAAAGTGATGGCAGATAAAATCAAAATGCTCAAAGGGGTTATTGTCGCATCTATATTCTTCATATCGCCATGTCGCGGGCTACTCTCTGATTGGGAGAATATGTGGAGGATAAATGTAGACTTTGAGAGCATGCCACTGGCAACAGAAGATGTTAGTGTTTTTGTAGTAAATCCTGAAGAAAAACTACCTGAAAAAAAAACTGATGAAAAGTACAAGTGGGAGGGTATGGGCCTAAAGGAAAAAAAGGTCTACCGACCAAAGAGGGTTCTAAACACATGCGCAAGGTGCAGGCGCTACAGGCTCTGCAGGAAGAGGGGAGGGCAACCACTCTGCGCAAAGCCCCGCCGTGATCCTGACATTAGTATAATGAAATTTTTCTCAGATATAAGGCCAAAGTTATCTTTCTTCTAGTATTACGGGGACTTTTTCCACTAACTTTTTAAGACAATACTCTTCTTTCTAAATATGGCAGACCCAATTGGTGAAAAGATAGTAATTACTGTATTATCAGCCGATAGACCTGGTATTGTAGCAGGTGTTACAAGGGTATTGGCTGATCTAAATGTCAATATATTAGAGCTCAGCCAGACCGTTCTTGATGGTGTATTCTCAATGATAGCTATAGCTGATATATCCACATCAGGGTATGACTTCAAAAAGATAAAGCACGATCTTGAAGCTGAAGGTGTGAAGCTTAACATCAATCTCCTTGTACAAAGAAAGGAAATATTTGATAGGATGCATAGGATTTGAAATCTATGGTAAATTCTGAGGAGATTCTTGAGACAATCAAGATGGTTAAGATTGAGCAGCTTGATATTAGAACTGTCACGCTCGGGATAAATCTACTTGACTGTGCAAAAAACGATGTGGGGCACACTTGTGAGCGGATTACTGACAAAATATTTGATAAGGCTGGCGATTTTGTTGAGATTGTTAATGGGGTGCAGGAGGACTTTGGCATCCCCATAGTAAACAAGAGGATAGCTGTCACCCCCATCTCACTCATAATAAATGCTCTCGGCATGCCGTCAAAAAAAGCAGCGGTAAAGGTAGCCACAACTTTGGACGAGGCAGCTGAAGATCTAGGTATCAATTTTATTGGAGGCTACACTGCTCTTGTGCACCGTGCAGCATCATTGGGTGACAACATTCTTATTGAATCAATTCCTGAAGCTATGGAAGCGACAGAAAGACTTTGTTCATCTGTTGTTGTCGCATCGACTCGTGATGGAATTAACATGGACGAGATCCTTAGGATGGGGCGCATAATCAAAAAGACCTCTGAAGTATCTGATACCGGATGCGCAAGGCTAGTCGTTCTAGCAAATGCACCGGAAGATATACCTTTTATGCCTGGTGCTTACCATGGCATAGGAAACTCTGACGCATCTATTAATGTTGGTATAAGCGGGCCAGGGGTAGTTAGGGCAGCGGTAGAGAAGACAGATGGAAATTTCATGGAGCTGTGTGACACCATAAAGCGAGTCTCTTTCAAAATTGTCAGAGCTGGAGAATTGATAGGAGAAGAGGTCGCTAAAAGAATGAAGGTCGACTTTGGCTCTATTGATCTATCACTTGCACCAACTCCTGCGGTAGGGGATAGCGTTGCAAAGATCATAGAGGACATGGGGATTGAGCACTGCGGCGGGCCAGGGTCCACATGCGCCTTAGCATTGCTGACAGACGCAGTAAAGAAAGGTGGTATAATGGCAAGCTCCCGCATAGGAGGTTACAGCGGTGCTTTCATTCCAGTTTCTGAAGACAGAGGCATGATAGAAGTTGCAAAGGCAGGACACATCAACATTGAAAAGCTTGAGGCCATGACTTCCGTTTGCTCTGTTGGGCTAGACATGGTCCCAATTCCAGGAGACACGCCAGCAGAAATTATTGCAGGAATAATAGCAGATCAGATGGCCATAGGAGTTTACAACAACAAGACCGTGGGCGCAAGGCTTGTTCCAATCAAAGGCAAAAAAGAGGGGGACTATGTGCATTTTGGAGGTCTATTGGGAGAAGGGTCAGTCATGCATGTAAAGAAGATTGACTGCGCCACGTTCGTGAAAAGGGGCGGAAGGATCCCTGCATCAGTTACAAGCTTTAGGAATTAAATTATTTCTTTTCTATTAAATTCAAAATATTTATATACAAATACCCAATACAGTATTTGATGAAAGAAAAGGCTACAAAAGATAAGATTAAAGAAACAGTTGTCCCAATTTTAAAAAGACATAATGTTAAACGGGCGTCATTATTTGGGTCTATAGTTAGGGATGATTATACTGAGGGCAGCGATATAGACATCCTTGTTGAGCTTCAAGAAGACACAAGTCTTTTAGATTTTATAGATATCAAACTCGAAATAGAGGATGCCACAAATAAGAAAGTCGATCTAGTTGAATACGATATGATTAAGCCTGCTTTAAGAAAATATATTTTATCTGAGCAGGAGGCAATACTCTGAAAAAAAGCGTTGATGTGTATCTTCAAGATATACTTGACAGCATCGATTCTATAGAGAAATACACTGAAAACTTATCTGAAAGAGAATTTCGTGAAAATCCAATAATTCAAGATGCAGTAATTAGAAGGCTTGAAATTATCGGAGAAGCTGTGAAAAATATTCCAAAAGATATTCGAGAAAAGTACCCAGACATCCCTTGGAGGAGCATTTCAGGCCTAAGAGATATATTAATTCACGAATATTCTGGGGTAAGTATGACTAGAGTTTGGAAAATTATCTCTTCTGATTTAAAACAATTTAAAGAAACTATTATCAAAATTAAAGAAGATTGACTGCGCCACGTTCGTGAAAAGGGGCGGAAGGATCCCTGCATCAGTTACAAGCTTTAGGAATTAAAATTTCTTTTCTATTAAATTCAAAATATCCTGAATCTTATTATTTGCAAGTATTAGTTGTGGTATTGAAAAAACAAATAATCTTTTCTTTTATTTCATTTTATTTTACTTCATTTCATTTTTGAAACGAAATCAAATTAAAAATGGAAATCTATTTTTTAATTTTGAATATCAAAAACTTTATATAGCTATAAAGAATATATCAGATGGTGAACATGGCAGCAAAATTTGAAGTATATAAGGATGCAAAAAAACAATTTCGATTTAGATTAAAAGCAGCAAATGGGGAAATAATTGCAACTGGTGAAGCTTACACCACGAAAAAATCATGCTTGAACGGAATTGAAAGTATCAGAAAGAATGCCCCAATTGCCGAAATTGTCGAAATTGAAAAGTAATTATTTTCCTATTAATATTAATTTTTTTATTCATATTATCCTCTTCTTTTATAATTATTATCTTTTGATATACCATTGTTCCATTACTTTGTATTATTATTAAATTACATAATACCTTTATAGACACCTTTAACTTAAATTACAATCAACTGTATTATATCTGTTAATTGGTGGCTAGTTTGACAAAAAAATTCATATTATTCCTAACTATTATGATATGTATCTCATCTTTCAATAACGCTGCCTTAGGTGCATCGTTTGGGAATGATTTCTTCTATGGCGAAGAAGACATTGAATCTTTGATTGTACTTGGGGCAAGCGCATCATCAAATGAAGTTATCCAAGCATCAAAGCTTGCATCACTGATTGCAAATTATTACACCAAGAGTACAGTGATAGAAAAATCTGAAAATTATTCTGCTTCAATTGAAAATGTCAACTATGGAGATACCGTTCTCATAGACCCTCTATACTCTTATGTCAATGGAGTGGAATATACTGATGGTCTTTCTTCTCTATGGTATTCAAATAAGGACAGCAAAAATAACAGATATAGTGCCGATTCAACGCATGAGGAGATTGTCTTAAAAATGGGGGATACCGACATTCCAAAGGATTACTGTCTTGATTTTAATATGTCAAGCATACTCTATCGTGTCGTCAACATCCCTAGATCATCGCCCTCAAGTTTATTGAACTGTGATGTTTATATCGAAATCTTATCCTCCTCACAGAAAATAAAACTCTTTGATGAGTATTACTATATCCTATACAATGGTGACTTTAGGGATGATGAAGGGGATGTTAGACTGAAATACTTTATCTATGGGACACGGCAAATGAGTAACAACGTGACGTTCAAAGTGGGTCAGAGGAAGGATTTCGGGTGGTATACGGTAAAACTTCTGGATATTCAGGGGCAACAGACAGAGGAAACATCCTCTGGGGACAAATTCAAAGTACCAAGTTTGGGGACATTTTCAGGGGAATACAAAGTTTTTCTAGAAGTTTCAGATTTTAAGGGGAGAAATGAGCAGTTCATAATGGTGATGGATGCAAATGGCTCCTGCTGTAGCTGTAACCCATCTCAGTGCGATTCTAACGGTGGGAATGGAGCCTTCGCATTAAACTCTTCCAACAGTTATGAAAATGATCCCTATTACATACTTGAAACGGAATATATGTTAATTGATGGGGTTGAGGAAACTGTATGGTCTTTTCCAACGTTTTATATTGATGGCATAAAGGTCTTTGAAGGTGCAAATGGGGAGTATCTTGCGGAGTTCAATGTCTACTCATTAAAAGACTTTGGAGTAATTTACAATACGCCCTGTTGTGAGCCCTTTATCACAAATCCCAATAACTATGCTCTAAATATCCTAAACAACGTGGAAAATATTGTTGCAATGGGTGTAGATATTGACCTTGATGGGAATTTATCGTCTTACGAAAAGAATATCCCAATCTATGAAACTTTGACCGAGGAGTGCAATACTTCAATTACGTTGTTGGGTTCTGAGGTGCCTGTTTACATAAATCCTGGAAAAGATGGAATGTACGGTACATGTGATGATTTCTACGATATCAACTCATCACACCCAAGATTTAAGAAATGCAGCTATGATGGCATTGAAATTTCACTTTGCGATAAGATTGATCTCATATGCTGTGATCCGCTTTATCTCAAAGGGCCAAATAATTATTTTGATATAAAAATTACAGATTTAATGTATGAAAATATTGATAAGGACGGAGTTAGCCTTGAGGTCTCTCAAAATGTCATTACCAGAACTATCACTTATGATAAAACTATAAAGATTGACCCTTCGCACATAATTAAACTTGACAAAGAAGTTACACAATCTGATAAAATCAATAAGAATTTAATTTTGATAGGAAATGAAAATGACAATATCTTGATACAAGAGCTTTACAATACAGGATTTACAAAGGTCAAGTGGACAGCCTCTCAAGGGGAGTGGGAGTTCATAGAGTTCGGGCTTTATGGAAAGAGGATTGTAATTGTCGGAGGAAAGGATTCAAGCTCACTAAACAGTGCGATAGACGACTTCATTACATTTTCAAGGCATTATCTTTAATCTTCTTCAGTTATATCTTCGTCTTTTATTACCTCTTCGTAGATTTTCTTTTCTATTTTTTCAATCTTCCTGAGCTTTTTGCCCCACGATTTTAGAAACAACAGATTCTTTACCCCCAGAAATACGAGTGCAATACTTGTCAAAGCATTTAGAGTCACCAAAAAGTATAATGGCATCACCAACATCCCACTTTTATAGAAGATTCTTGAAGTTTCGCTATCTGTCAATAGTATTCTCTTAGTCATTAAGAAGAATCCCGAAAGATTCAAAGTAAGCGCTAGTGGTACAAGCAAAAGCACAATGGCCGTCGCTATAAGTAATCTTTTCCTTTCCCTTTCCATATATTCGACTAAATCATACAATACGTTAACTGAACTCTCGTCCTTCATATCCCCTCAAGCTCCGTGTCAATTTTTGAAAACCATCTGTATCTTTCTATGCCTTTTTCAGTGATGTCATAATAGATTACAGTCCTTTTGCCCCACATATCCTCTACCCTTTTAATATACCCGGCATTTTCAAGTGAGTTAAGGTATTTTTCTGCCATTGTTGTCTTTAGGTTTGCATACTGCATTATGTGAGTCTTTAATACTTTGCCTTGTGAAGATTTTTTCTTTAGGATGCACTCTAAGATTTTTAGGATGATACCGTTACTGTTCCTGTATCTATTGTTCATGATGGACAACCTTTCCCTTAAATATAGAGAACAATTGGGGTCGTCTTATATATTTGTAACTGGTATCAGTGTGACACTTCTATGATGAAAAACCTTTAAATGACTAATATACCAATGTTATATGACTTTGTATCATTTTTCTGGTGCATAATGTCTTTATATATATTTTATCGTTTTATGATATAAAGTATATAACGGAGGTATCATATGAAAATAATCCCAATTTTATTTATTACGCTAGTCCTATTATCAACGGCTAGTATTTCAACAGCTTTTGCTGATGAAGAAAAGGATATTGAAGCTGAAATTTCTGGCGGCTCAACACTTAATGCTGGAACAGAAAACAATCAAATAACAATAAGAATAAATAACAAGATTTCAACTAACCTTTCAAACGTCAAGGCATATCTTGACCTATCTTATCCTTTCTCTGTATCAAGTAAGGGCTCAAATGAGTTTCATATAGGGAATCTGACAAACACCCTTGTCACAGCATATTTCACAGTTAACATTGACGGCGGGGCAAAGTATGGGACTTACAAAGTGCCTGTAAGAATTGTCACAAATTTGGGTACTTACATGGACGAAGTTGAAATCAAGGTTGTAGGGCAGACTATTCTAAAAGTTGATTCAGTTACTGTTGATGGTGTGAGCAATGCCACTGTAAATCCTGGAGATATATTCGATCTAACAGTTACTTTGAAAAATTCAGGTGGAAACGATATTAAAAATGCTAAGGTGACCCTTAATACAAATAATGATAACATTATCCCTGTTAGCTCTTCTCTAAGTGAAAGCTTTACTAATATCCGAGCTGGATCTTATGTACGTTCTATTTTTAACATTGCGATAGATAAAAACTTAGCTCCAAGAAATCAGAAAATGAGTTTGACTTTGGAATTTGAGGATGCCCTTGGGAATAAATACACTCAAAATGAAGAGATAGGTCTTCGAATAGTTGGCCAATCAAAACTAGAGATTGGTAGAATAACATCAAATCCTTCTACTCTCCAGCCAGGTGCTGATTTTGTTCTTACCTTAAAGATTGAAAATATTGGTACAGCTGACGCAGACAATGTCAGGCTTCAGCTTGATTCTAAATTTACAGGTAACCCTCAAGCGTTTCTTGGAAGAATAGAGAAAAATGATTATGCGAACGGTGTATTTTACTTGAATACTAGCCAGGCTATGGGAAATGTTCCATGCACGCTAATAATAACTTACATTGATAGTCAGGGCGAATTCAAAACTGAAAAGGAGTTCACTCTCTCAATAGGGGCTTCTGGATCAACATCTCCTAGAGGTGCAACTTCAACACAGACATCTACAGGCACGAGACCGCAGCAGAGTGGCACACCTTTTAGTAGAACACAAGGCTCGTCAAGCATACCCATAGTGCCGATCGTAGCAGGTTTAGTAATAATTTTAGCCGTAGTAGGAACCTTCATTTACAGAAAGAAAAAGAAGTCCAAAAAAGAAATTGTGCCTCCTGTAACGAAAGAGCAGTAAAATCATCATATTGAGGAGCGTATACAATGAAGAATGTAATCGAGGCAAGAGAGATCTACAAGTCTTATAATCTAGGGTATTCAGAGGTGCCCATACTTAGAGGCATAGATCTAATTGTTGGGGCGGGTGAGATAGTGGCACTTATGGGGCCATCAGGTTCTGGAAAGAGCACACTTCTTGGGATACTTGGAGGACTTGATTTGCCTACATCGGGGAACATAATAATTGATGGGGTAGACATTACAAAGCTCCCTGAAAGTAAACTTGCTGAGATTAGAGGGACAAAAATTGGATTTGTATTTCAGGCCTATAATTTAGTTTCCACATTAACAGCCTTAGAAAATATTGCACTCCCTTCATATTTTACAAACGGAAAAAAGAAAGATCCCAATGAGCTTATCGAGATTGTTGGATTGGGCCACAGGAAGAATAATAAGCCAACAGAGATGAGCGGCGGAGAGCAACAGAGGGTCGCCATAGCAAGGGCCTTGATTAACAATCCAAAAATACTGTTTGGGGATGAGCCTACAGGAAATCTTGATTCTAAAACTGAAGTAAAGGTGTTACACCTATTTCAAAAATTGAGAGAAGAGTTTGGAACAACTATTTTCCTTGTCACGCACTCTGACGAAGTTGCTAGAATAGCTGACAGGATAATCTACATCAGGGATGGGAAGATAAGAGAGGTATCCAACCATGGGTCTCACCTCTAGAATTAGCATTTATTTCAAATATGCCACAAGTTCACTTCTAAGAAGAAAGCAAAAGACTCTCTTCTCGCTATTGGCTATATCCCTTAGTGTTGCCGCAATTATTGCAATAGGCATTGTTAGCTACTCGGCAGAATATACAATATCCGGGACAGTCAAAAGCGAACTTGGTGGGGATATATTGCTCAATGTGCGAGGGGGAGGATCCTTTGGTCCTGGGATGAGTACAACAACGACTGTTGATTTTGATCTAATTGAAGATTTTCTTACTGGATTAAAGGATGCTGGAACAATAGATGAATACACATATACACTTAGTAGTATGGCTGTTACAGATTCAGATGAGCCAAGAATGATAAGATTTATGGGTATTGATTCAGGGGCGTTCCCCCTTTATGGGGAGATAACTACAATTGAGCCAAATGTTGGCGACTATAGCTTGCTCTTGCAAGATACCAATGATATTCTGATAACAGATACCCTTTCAGATGATTTAGGGCTCGGGAGCGGCAGCACAATTTTAGTAATAGTTGATGGTGAATTAGTTGAACTTAATATAGCTGGAGTAGTATCCACAGGGACTGGCGATATCAGCGATTATGCTTATATTGAAATGATAGCATTCAAGGAATTATTCAATTACGATGTTGCTGAAAATCCACCAAATCAAATTGTTATAAGAACTCAAAATGACTACCTCATGGAAGATACAATTGACCTTATTGAATCAGAGCTAAATGAGAGGGAAAAGTATAGTATCAGAACAACAACGTATATAGAACAGAGCGAGAACACTTTGAGTTCATTGGAAATTGTATTCACCTTTTTTAAGCTATCCGGGATTGTAGCTCTTTTAGTTGGAGGGCTTGGGATTATCACAACAATGTACATATCAATGAAGGAGAGAAAGAAAGAAATCGGCATAATGAAAGCAATTGGGATAAAAAATATCAATGTGATTTTCTTTTTTATCGTTGAAGCACTTTTTCTTGGATTACTTGGTAGTGCAACTGGGGTAGCTCTTGGAATCTTATTTTCAAAGCAGCTTGCAGTGATAGCCAGTAGTATTTTTAGGACGTCACTTATCTGGGCAATCAATTCAGATACGCTAATATATGGATTTTTGCTTGGCCTCTTCTCTACGATGATTTTCCAGATTTTGCCCGCATATATGGGTAGTCGGGTTAGACCAATAATAGTATTGAAGGATATGGGGGGTGATGATCCTTTCTACAAAGATATTGGATTCTATATTATAACTGCCATAGCTCTTTTAATCTTTGGGGCAATCATAAATATCAATCTTAATTCATGGTCATTGGTCCTTGTCATATATGCATTGATTCTAATAATGCTTGTATTCACGATATTTTGTAGATATCTTGTTAAGGCCATATCCTATATCCCAACATTTGGGAGTCTTTCCGTAAAGATGGGGCTTAAAAATCTTGAGAGAAACTGCTGGACTATAGCAACAGCACTCCTTGCAATTTCAATTGGCCTTGGAACAGTTGGGGCGGTGCTTATGGCAGGTGAAGGCGTTAAAACTACTGTCAGTGAAAGTCTTTCAAGCAATTTGAACTATGATATGCAGATTATGTCAATCCCAGAGTCTTCCATAAAGCAGGTAGAAGAAAGAATCTTACTAACAGAGGGTATATCCAATCTTTACAGGTATTCCATAAGCATCTCTGACTGCTATATCCAGAGTATTAATGGGCGTCCAATTAGTAATTATCTTTATCGTATGTCTGATGACGATAGGGATTTTGTTGAAAATAGATTTATGTCTGGTGTTTCTATATCGGGGCTGAATATTGGAAATGATGTGGTAAATCAACAGATCGCCTCAGGAAGGCTTCTTGGGACAGAGGATATTGGAAAAAACAATGTTATTATGACTTCAAGAGGCGCAGCCTACTTCGATATAAAAGTTGAGGACAAGATCATTTTTACATATGAAGATTATCCAATCGAGATGACGGTCGTTGGGTTATATTCACAGACATCAACTTTCGGTCCAGGAGGTGGGGGTTCAACAAATCTTGGGCTTATGGCATCATACGAAACAATTGAAAAAATAAGAAAAACTTCTAAAAATCAGGAGTTTAACATCATCAGCGTAAATGGCCAGCAAGTATCAAGTTCAGCCGTTATTGTAAATATCGTGGGAAATGGGCTTGAAAACACCTATTTTTCAATTTATGATGAGGACGGCGTGATAATCTCAAGGTCACTCTCAAACTCTAATGGATTAAAGGTTGGGGATACTTTGACATTGGAGCTAAATGATAGATCAAAGAAATTTGAGGTCAGGGATATTCAAAATGGCCCATTTAATCTTGAGGCCCAGATCATTACCCCATATAGGGCGTTAAAGGACAATTTCTCAGGGATCTATACCTACACACTTGCCGTTGACGCAGAAACAGGGTACGAAGAAATTACGTTAAAAAAATTTCAGTCAATGTTTCCAGACTATAGAATATTTGGAGCATCACAACTTCAGGAAATGGTGACAAGAATTATCGATCAAGTCCTGATGCCCATATCAATAATTGCATCATTTTCTCTTTTTGTAGCTGTCATTGTCATAGCTAACATGATGTATATCTCAACACTTGATAGAAAACGAGAGTTTGCCATCATGAAAGCAATCGGGGCAAGGAATAGGAGCGTTTTAAAGAATATCGCCATAGAGAATATTTCTATAGGCATTATAGGTGGGTTTACTTCACTTTTGATTCTTTATCTTGCTTCACAGCTGATGTCCATGTTTTTGGGGCTTAATAACTCAATGATAAGTTTTATATTCATGGTGGAATTAATGGGATTGTCTGTATTGATATCTGTCTTTGCATCTATTATACCAGCATATAATATTGTTAAAATTAGGCCACTTAGTGTATTAAGGTATGAGTAGATATGGAAGTTAAAAATTCCGGTTTAGATGAGATATTGGACACCTTTTCTCAATTTAAATTATCAATAAAGAAGCTAGAGGATCAGGGAGTTGACGTTTCAGCTCTAAAAAAAGAACTGAATCATATCTCTCTTAAGATAGAACAGTATAAAGATGAATGTAACGACGAAATACTCCCAAAGATTAGAAAAGAGATCTCTACAGATTGTCTTTTTTTAAGGAAGAAGATTATAGACTCCATAAAAACTCAGATTGACGATATAATAAAATACGAAATCCATAAATCTTAATCTTCGTCTTCAATATACTCACCCTTCATAACATCTTCAAATGTTTGTTTCTCAAATTCTTTGATATTCTCCAATTTATATTCCCAACGCCTTAAGAAAATAAGGATTTTTGCTCCGACATAGATTATTACTATTGAAAGGATGAAGTTTAGGATTACGAAAAATGGTGGTGATCCCCGAGGGCCAAAATCGAAAATATGCATTATTTCTATCAATACTCTTATATGATATTTCATGGACAAATAAGCTCCAATGTTTACTAACAATCCAATCGGTGCTATTATCAATGTGAATACTACTGCTAGGTATAATTTTTTCTTCTCTTTTTCCATATAATCAATAAGTCCATAGAGAAGATTAGTAAAACTTTCTTCCATTTACATTCCTCCAAGCTCTTCATTAATTTTACAAAACCACTTGTACCTTTCAATACCTTTCTCAGTGGCCCTATAACAGATTACTTTTCTTTTTCCCCAGTCCTTTTCCTCCTTTGTTAGGTATCCAGCATCCTCCAGAGCAGTAAGATACCTCTCGGCCATGGTGGTCTTCATGTTTGCGTATTGGAGTATATGGGATTTTAGTACGTCATTATTACAGGAACTTTTTTTGAGTACGCATTCCAATATATTTAGGATTATGACATTGCTAGTTCTATACTCTGTATTCATGGGATTACCTAGAAAGGTTGTAAAATATAACTATAATAGATCAGTAATATCTTATTTATATAGATTATATACCTTTGTTCCTACAAATTTGGGCTAATCTCTCGTGACAATGTTACAAAATCCCTATATCGCCCAACATCGTTAGAAGATACATTGGACAGGGATGATAGAATGCATGAAAAATATAACTATTTTGGAGATATAATATATAAGATTAATATATTAAAAAATTCGTTGGGAATACTTGAATCTGATGGGCTTGAAGTCTCAGAATTCAAAGATGAGCTTGATTCAATTTATTGTGAAATTAGCAACAGCATTAAAACACAAAATTATGACCCTCATCTTCGAAATAAAGTTTTAAGAGAGTATATCAGTCTGAAGAGAAGGGTATTCACTTTTATGCAAAAGCAACCCCAAATAATATGAGATGCTGCGTCAAACCTCCGTTTTTATCTTCGGCAAGACAAATCCTATATGCCCCAGAAAATAATCTTGCCGGAGATTTTTTTTCTTTTCAAAATATCCAATGATATGATATTCTTTATAGGAACAATGTAGTATGAAATTATATTGGACTATATTGCAAATCTCTATTAGATGGGTATAAAGACTGTCTTTGATGATGACAAAAATTAATATCATTAAAAAAAGAGAGAGCGTTATGTTTAGTTATTCTGGGCATCAAGTGATTAACGCTATAAAGAATTTTTCAATTTCAAAATGAAAGTAGCCTCTTTGGGAGCATTATCTTCAAATGAAACTTCGCCTCCATATCTCTAAATGGTCTTTTTTACAATGTTCTTGAGCTCTTCCGCTTCCATGGGGGTACCTACTTTCAAATCAATAATAAGTAAATTAGAATATTATAGATATATTTGGACTATTATTTAAATTTAATTACCATACCCTACTTCAAAATATATATTTTCAGATATTATATACCGCTCTTTAGGGCATTCTTTTTCATATGGTCTTTTGCATACTCATATACCTTTTTTATTCTCGTGTTGTATTTACTCTTCTGCTCAACTAACTCTTCAAAGCTGTTCTCATCCATATGTTCTTTTATCAGTTTCATTTCACGCATGAATATATTCAAATTATGAATTGCAAGATAAGCCTGTGGAACACTTGTCGCCCCAAGAAAATCTTCCATCCCTAACTCCTTGCAGATAAAACAATCACATTCTGGGATGCTCCCTGTTTTTCTCATCCTGACCCTTTTCAAAGTTTGTGGGTGTATGTATTCCTTATAGATTGATGCCACAAGATATGTCCAAGAATCCATTGTCTCAACACCCATAAAGCTCAATGCATATAGCATCGGAAATCCTGTAACTCCAAATACATGGAGGGGCTTTTCCCTCTCATGCGCGTGCATTTTTGCACTATGGATTAACTCAATAAGGGTCTTAAAGTCATTTTTTCGGGGGACAAGGGAGCCCATAGCATACCCATCAAAACCGCTGTCAAGTTTTGAAAAATACCAGTCTATCTCTTTTTTTGAAAATCCGTGAACGCAAGAGAATAGGAGCATCTCTTTTTTCTCTTTATTCTCAAGAGCTAAATTGGCGCTGTCAATACTTTTTTGAAGCATTACCATGTAGTCGGATCTTTCAACATTCAAAGCCACGGGATAATCAAAGGTCGCAGCAACATCGGCCTCAAGCTTTTCCTGAAATCTAAGCACATCAATAGGATCCCTATCAATCCCTTTTTTCATCGATTGGAATCCTCCTGAATCAACAAATATTGGCTTTTTTTCTGAAAAAAGTCTGTGAAAACCATCTTTGACCTTTTCTTCATATTTTGTGTTTCTCACGTACTCTAATGAGAAAAGACTGCCCTCTGAAAGCTTCCAAGGTGGGGCGACTCGCTCTTCAATAAAAATGTCCCATACGCCATATGTCAGTGCACACACCGGCAGAAGTGCAGGCGTTCTGATGTCTCCGTGAGCCGTCTTAATCCTAGAAATTGCGTCCATTTAATCCGAAAAGGTTTTAATTATAGGGCTTTTTATATCTTTTTAGTGAACATGATCGATATTGAGGAAAAATTGAAACTCCTTTCCGATGAAGAAGGGGCATATGTCGGCAGAAAAAAAAGCATCTTTGAGAAGTATAAGAGCAAGGCTGCCCTATATATCGGTAAGGTTAATGAGACAGGTAAGCAGTTACCAGACTATTTCAACAAGAAGGTACTTCTTGATAGTATAAGTCCCCACGCAATATTCATCTGCGGGATGAGGGGGAGCGGCAAATCCTATACTCTTGGGGTTATCGTAGAAGAGATGGCCATGAAAAATGATGGCGTTGGGATTCTGATAATTGACCCAATGGGGATATTCTGGAGCATGAAGCAAAAGAACAAGATGGCCAACGAAGGTGAGATACTTGAGCGCTGGGGATTAAAACCTACAGGTATTAAAAATGTTAAAGTCTTTATTCCAAAGGGTTACATCCACAAGGCACCTAAAGAAACATGGGATGATGTTTTCAAGATTAAACCTTCGGAACTAAGAGTTGAAGATTGGTGCCTTACCTTTGATATTGAACGATTTGACACAATGGGCCTATTAATTGAGCGTGTCATTGAAAAAACAAAAACAGGCTACACTACCATCGATGAAAAACATATAGTAGGGCTTGGCGATGATTACGACATTGAGGACATGGTGAAGACAATTGAAAATGAAGAGAGCATATCTTCCCGGGAGGGAGGATTTAAAGAAAACACCAGAAGGGCGCTAAATGCAAGGCTCACAGGAGCAATACAGTGGGGCATATTTGATAAAAAAGGAACAAAGCTAAACGACCTATCTAAACGGGGCCAAGTTTCTGTCATTGATGTGAGCTTTTTAGAGGATAATGTCAGGGCGCTTGTAGTTGGGCTCCTTTCAAGAAATATCCTGAACACTAGGAAAGTCATCTCAAGGCAGGAAGCTATGGGTGACATTAATATCATTGGGAATGTACCTGTGACGTGGCTTATGATAGATGAGGCCCACATACTTGTGCCAAGAGGGGGAAAGGCCACAGCAGCAACAGATAGCCTAATAGAATATGTAAGGCAAGGCAGGCAGCCTGGATGTTCGATAGTCCTTGCAACACAGCAACCCTCGGCAATTGATTCAAGGATATTATCCCAAGTTGATTTACTAATATGCCATAAATTAGTCTATCAGGACGATATCAAGGCGGTTCTCCAGAGGATGCCATCTGAGATCCCAAATAAACTTTCTGATTTTAGATTCGTAAGGTCACTTCCTATCGGAAGTGCCATCATCGGTGACAAGGAGGAGTCTACATCCAGGGCTTTTTTAATCTCAATAAGGCCGAGGATAAGTCAGCATGAGGGGAGAGAAAGGCAGCCCATGCTTGATATTGATCCAGAGCTCATGAAGAAAAATGTTAAGAATCTCATAATAGAAAAATATCGGCAGAAGAGGCCGCTTGCTGAGATGGAGGAAGTTGTAAACATAGCAAATGAGGAGTATAAACTCAAGCTCTCATTTGAAGATATTATAGAAGAGTTAAGACTAGATGGCGAGTTTGATATATTAGAGGAAGTAAAGCCAATACCCCAACAAAAGCCAGTTGCAATTGGCATACCAATGATTGATGAGGAAGAAGATCCTCTTGAAGAAGTTGAAATTATCGATGAGTTTGAAACTAAATATGATAGGATTGGGGAAGCATCATTTAAGGGTATAAATATAGCGCCTGTGATATCCTCTGAAATTCACTATGAAGCGATGAAAGAGATCGCAATTAAAAACAGAAAAAAAATATCCTTGAGGTCAGAGGAGATAAAGGAAGTAGTTCCTATTTACTATCCGCTTGTCATGGTCTTTTTTGATTATATGCCAAAGAAAGGCAATTACAAGAGCATGTCGTGCTTCTTTGACGGCATTACTGGAGAGCTTGTCATCTGGGATGGAAAGATTTCAAGGACGGTAGGATTTACAGAAATTTATAAGCTTAAACCTGATGAGAAATGGTTTTTAAATTACTTAATTGATAGAGAAAATCCAACAATTTCAGAAATAAAAAAAGAAACGGGGCTCACCCCTAGAAAGACCCATTCTTTGATATCGTCTCTTAAAGCAAAAGGACTTTTAGAGTATAAACAGGATGGCATCAATCTAAGTGCCAAACCAAAGATTAAATTTAAATTGGTCAAGGGATTTGAAGATAAAAAACTTAAAAAACTGGATCTTTCTCTTAAGAGCAAGGAGATAACAGGCCGGGTAATTGAATCGCTTATTTCAAAAAATGACGTGTCTAGGGGGATTGAAACTCTAGGGCAAGCTAAGATCTGGAGAACTGAGGAGGTTTATCTCCCTTACTGGCTTGTAGTATATAAAAACTCAAAAGGCAAGGAAAGGCGGGAAGTCTTTGATGCGTTCAAAGGCAAGAAGGAGGAGCATATTAGGGACATCGTATTAATGAGGGTATGATCATGCAGATTGAAATTGATGGCAATAAGATTGAGGCAAAGGATGGGGCTTCATTAAAGGAAATCTTTTCTGATAATAATATCTCTTACATAAAAGGAACTACAATTGGGGTAATAAAGAAGGAGAAGGAGACATCCTCATACCTTGATGAGTTTCTCGTTAAAACTACTAAAGGCTCTTTTGTTATTAAAATCAATGATACTGAAGAGGGAAGGCTATTTAAGGAAATATCAAAACAGTTTGAAAAAAAGGGCGTTAGATGGAAGACTTCAACACTTATTGCGATAGGCTCAGTCCCTACTGATTTAACGCCTACAAAGGAGGAGCAGATCTATGCCCCATGGGATGTTTTTTTCACCCTTGCCGGATTTGATAATAACACCACATATGTTACCCTTTCTAAAAAGACACAGAAAGGCAGCTATGGGTCTAAGAACACTCTCGGGAAAATTACTCAAGGGAGGCATGTCATAGCTTTGATAGAAGAGGGAGATGTGATAATATCAATTGAGCCAGTTGAAGTTTTCACAGTCGAGAAAGACTTTGAAACTACAACTGATATCTCCTATAAGCCAAAGAAAGGGGAAAGAATATTCACCCATATCAAAATTAAACTTCAGGATAATGCCCCTATGGCGATGGAGCACATATTCTCACTTACCAGAGATGGCCAAATGATTGTTGATGATGTAAATGAATCTTATGTGGCTTCACAGAGTTTGATAGGTTTTGACGTACAAAATGAAAATTCCAATCTAAGAAAAAGAAACTCTGTTTCAGTCAGAACTGAAGGCAAGGACACAGGTGCAGTCTATATCTACAAAAAGGAAAGAATTACAACGCCAAATCACTCCGTTGCCGGTATGATTGTCTTGGGGTCAGAGTTAATTGAGATGTTAAAAAAAGGAGACAAGATTGCAGTTAAGACTATACCTCTAAGTCTATCCCTTCTTGGGCTTACTCAGAAAGAAGCTGAAGAAAAGCTTAAGGAAGAAGGCATCAAACAGGAAAGAATGGGCGATACATCTGACGACGCTCTTATAGTAGAGCAGGAGCCACCATATACCGCTGAAGTTCTAAAAAATAAATCGGCCAAAACTTTAGGCATCGATAGAAATAACATTATTGAAATTGAGCTCTACCAAGATGTAGCCGCAAATACGGTAAAGTATTTCAGGAAGATTACGGGCCTTATCAACAAACCTATTGGCAAGCTTGATATTCAGTTTGCACATCCCAGCGTTTCTCTTGTAGCATTTGAAGGGGGCGGTGTTGAGGCTGGTGCATTGACACCTGAGAATACGCCTCTTGAAGTGTCAAAGAGAGGGGATGTTGGGGTCACAAACATGTCAAGGCAGCATAAGGGGCTGATAGGTGTTAGATTAAAGGAAGATAAGGCATACGGCCCGACTGGCGAGGAGTTTGACGGCACAAATCTCGTTGGTAAAATCGATCTTGATAAGGTAAAAATTGATTTCAACAAGGAAAAGTCAATTTACATAAAAGAAATGAAGAAATGACGTTTCTTGCCGATAGGATATTTCACTAATACCGAAATATTTATATACATTTCATTTTCCATCTAGTACATCATACCGATTATATCTCTTTTATATATTGTAAATAGTCTTTGTTAAGAGGAGGAATTTAATGAAGCCTAGTAAGTCTGTAGGTATTGTAGGTTATGGTGCTTATATCCCAAAATATAGGATACAGAGTACGGAAATTGCAAGAGTTTGGGGAAATGATCCGAATCTCGTACCAATTAGAGAAAAGTCAGTGCCAGGCGCAGATGAGGATTCTGTCACAATAGCCATTGAAATAGCTAGAAATGCCCTAATGAGGGCTGGCATAAATCCAAAAGAGTTGAGCTCAGTATGGGTCGGAACTGAATCCAAGCCATATGCTGTAAAACCGACTTCTACAATAGTGGCAGAAGCTATTGCAGCCACACCATTTGTTAGTGCAGCGGACTGGGAGTTTGCGTGCAAAGCTGGGAGCGAAACAGTTCAAGCATGCATAGCCTATGTTGGCTCTGGTATGGCAAAGTATGCCCTTGGCATAGGCGTCGATACCGCCCAGGGGGCGCCAAGTGATGCACTTGAATATACCGCAGCCGCCGGGGGTGCTGGATACATTATTGGAAGTGCCAAGGAAAGCCTTGCCGTAGTTGAAGGCTCACTCTCCTATGTCACCGATACTCCTGACTTTTGGAGGAGGCAGTATGAGCATTACCCAAAGCACGGTAACAGATTCACCGGAGAACCGTCCTACTTTAGGCATGTTATAAGTTGCTCAAAAGCCCTCATGGAAGAACTTGGAACAAAACCTGATGATTACAATTATGCCGTCTTCCATCAACCAAACAGAAAGTTCCCGCTTGAAGTTGCAAAAATACTTGGATTTTCCAAGGAGAAAGTTATTGATGGCCTAATTTCACCTTACATAGGTAATACATATGCCGGTTCCGCACTTCTGGGCCTTGCCGCAGTTCTAGACAAGGCTAAAGAGGGGGATAGGATATTCTGTACATCTTATGGCTCTGGAGCAGGAAGCGATTCATTTTCACTTAAAGTAACTGACAAACTTGCAGATAGAAAGGTGGAGGCCCCTTCAGTCAAATCATATATAGAAAGAAGAGAAGAGATTGACTATGCACGTTATGCAAGGTATAGAAAGAAGATAAGGATGTGAGCAAATGGATGATAACGTTGCCGTAATAGGTGTTGGACTGGGAAAAGTCGGAGAGCTATGGGAAAAGTCATTGAGAGACCTTGCAACAGAGTCCATATGGATGGCATTTGAAGATAGTGGTGTAGACAAAGTGGATGCACTTTATGTTGGAAACATGTCATCTGGGCCTTTCGTAGAGCAGGAACACATTGGTGCCATGATTGCAGATTTTGCTGGGCTTGGATCTATACCCGCCGTCAAAGTTGAGGCAGCCTGTGGGTCAGGGGGCGCTGCATTCATTGAAGGATATATGGCTGTAAAATCAGGGTTGTATGATTATGTTCTTGTCACTGGCGTTGAAAAGATGACGGACGTTCTTCCATCAAGGACAACTTCAATTCTTGCAAATGCTTCGGATAGAGACTATGAGGCATTTCACGGTGTTTCATTTGTAGCTCTAAATGCTCTTGTAATGAAGCGTTATATGTATGAATTTAACGTAAAAAGGGAAGAACTTTCAATATTTCCTGTTATATCTCACAAGAATGCGCCTTTCAGTAAACATGCAATGTACAGAAAAGAAATTACTCTTGAAACTGTAATGAATTCCCCAATAATATCCGATCCACTATCACTTATGGATTGTGCCCCTATATGTGACGGCTCTGCATCTGTAATCCTATGTGCTGAAAAAAAAGCTAGAGAGTTCACTGACACCCCAATTATTGTGTCTGGTGTTGGAATTGCTACGGATACATTAGGCGTACATGACAGAAAGCACATCACAACTCTTTCAGCAGCAGTCGAGGCAAGTAAGAAGGCATACAAAATGGCGGGCGTTACTCCAAAGGATATTGACATAGCCGAAATCCACGATGCATTTTCTATAATGAGCGCACTTTCAATTGAGGATATGGGATTTGCAAAGAAAGGAGAAGGTACAAAGATGGCATTAGAAGGTCAGCATTATATCGGCGGAGACCTCCCGATAAATCTTTATGGAGGTCTTAAAGCAAGAGGACATCCTGTAGGAGCAACTGGTGTCTATCAAATAGGAGAGCTAGTTTGTAGCCTTAGAGGGGATGGTAGAGTTGATGCCGAAAGAGGATTGGCCGAGAATATAGGTGGCAGCGGAGCAACGATATCCGTATCTGTGCTTGAGAGGGGTGATTAGGATGGATGTACCAAGACACTGGCGAGAGCAGATTAGGAGATATAGGCTTGTCGGTTCAAAGTGCAAGGATTGTGAAAAATTGTCGTTTCCATATAGGAATGTATGCCCCAAATGCAGGAGTAGAAACTGTGAGGATTACCAATTCATCGGAAGAGGGAAGATCATTTCTTTTACAAATACCAACAGCCCCCCAAAGGAGCATAAATACAACATGCCATTTGCAGCTGCCTTGATAGAACTTATGGAAGGGCCAGTTATAACTGCCCAGATAACTGATGCCAGAGCAGAAGAACTTGAGATTGGAATGAAAGTTGAAATGGTCACAAGAAAGATAATGGAATATAACGAAGCCGGATTATTATGCTATGGCTACAAATTCAGACCAATAGTTGAATATGCTCACCCATGAGAGATTTAAATGGAAAAAGAAGAGATTTTGAACAAGGTAATCAATGGCAAGATAAAGATATACCAGATTGAAAATTTCACTAAAACTCCAAAAGAAGCAGTGGAAATAAGAAGAGAGGTAATTAAGAAAATAAAAAATGTTACTCTCGATCATATCGGCAGGTACTCTCTTAATCCTGACAATCTTTTTGGTAAGAACATAGAAAACATGATTGGTGCAGTTCAAGTCCCAATTGGAGTTATAGGCCCCTTAAAGGTCAATGGTAATTATGCCAATGGCGAGTTTTATACCCCCATGGCAACGTCAGAAGGGGCACTTCTTGCAAGTACCAATAGGGGCGCTTCTGTTATTACTTCTTCAGGTGGAGCCGTAACAACAATATTTAGAAATGGCATGACAAGGGCACCAGTTCTAAGATTAAACTCCTCCAGAGATTTTTACAAAATAAATGAGTACCTCAAGAATAACTTTGACGAAATTAAAAAGGAAGCAGAAAAAGATTCAAGATTTAGAAAGCTTGAGAAGATAGTTCCTTACCTTGTAGGTAGAAATCTTTTTTTAAGATTCATCTATGACACAGGAGACTCCATGGGTATGAACGGGGTTACAATTGGAACGGATGCTGCATTGAAACTTATTGAAGAAAAAATCCCAGAGGCAAAGTGTGTTTCACTTTCAGGAAACATTTGCACCGATAAAAAATCTTCAGCTATAAACCTAATTGAGGGGAGGGGCAAAAGTATTACAGCTGAAGTTGTGATACCACATAAAGTAATCCAAACCAAACTTAAGACAGACGCAAATACATTAATAGATGTAAACTATAGGAAGAACCTCTTAGGTTCAGCGCAAGCCGGTTCTTACGGATTTAACGCCCATTTTGCAAATATTTTAGCTGCAATCTTTCTTGCTACTGGCCAGGATATTGCCCAGGTAGTAGAAGGGAGTCAGGGATTTACAACAGTTGAAGAGGATAAAAATGGCATCTACTTTGCCGTTACACTACCCTCTCTTGAAGTTGCAACTGTTGGCGGGGGTACTAAGATTGAAACTCAAAAAGAAGCACTCGATATACTCGGTATTTCAGGTGGCGGGAAGAATAGTGGTGACAACTCCAAGGCATTTTCAGAGATATGTGCCGCAACAGTTTTAGCTGGTGAGATATCCCTCATTGGAGCACTTTCAGCGAGGCATCTTGCAAAGGCGCATATAGAATATGGACGATAAAAGCATTGTTTATTGAACAAATGTCCTATTATTTTTCTTTCTTATGTTGAAATAATCATTTAATGATAACCTTTATAAAAGATTTGAATTTCTTTTTTACATTATTATGGTGATTCTTTTGATTCATGTTAACACAAACTATTGCAAGGGGTGTCTTTTGTGTATGGAATACTGCCCAAAAAAAGTTTATGTAAAGTCTGAAAAACTAAGCAAAAAAGGAGTATTCCCTCCGGAAGTAAAGTACCCTGAAAATTGTATCAAATGCCACTTATGCGAATTGATGTGTCCTGACTTTGCAATTATTGTGGAGGATAAAGATGACAAATGACATTATTAGGCTTCTAGGTAAAAAGAATCTTTTCATACAGGGTGATGATGCCGTTGTTTATGGTGCGTTAATCGCAGACTGCAGATTTTTTGCAGGCTACCCTATCACACCGGCGACTGAAGTAGCCGAGGGCATGGCATTGTGGATGCCAAGACTTGGTGGCGTTTATGTCCAGATGGAGGATGAGATAGCGAGTATAGCTGCAGTTATCGGGGCATCATGTACAGGGGTAAAGTCAATGACAGCAACAAGTGGCCCTGGATTTTCACTAATGCAGGAGTGCATAGGTTATTCATGCATGGCAGAAATTCCTTGTGTCATCGTAAATGTTCAGAGAGGCGGCCCAAGTACAGGCCAGCCCACAGAAGCAGCCCAGGGTGATGTAATGCAGGCAATGTGGGGTACACACGGTGATCACCAGATAATCGCACTTGCACCAAAATCAGTCCAGGAAACACTTGATCTGACTATTGAAGCGTTTAATTTATCTGAAGATTATAGGGTTCCAGTCATTCTGCTATTGGATGCTGAAATAGGCCATATGAGGGAAAAAGTAGTTTTGCCTGAAATAATAAATGTCAAGGTAGGTGAAAGGGTCCCTGCCACAATAGGGCCCGATAAATATAGGCCATATAGAACTGGATTCACAAGAAATTCAAAAGTTCCTGAATTCGCACCCTTCGGTTCAGGCTATAGGACATATGTCACAGGGCTCACACACGACAAGAGGGGTTTCCCTGTTACGACATCTGCTGAAGTGCATGAGGAACTTGTCAGAAGATTAATTGAAAAAGTTCAGGATGATATAGATATTATATGGTACCATGAAGCTTCATTTCTTGAAGATGCGGAAATCATTGTTGTCTCATACGGTACAACTTCAAGATCGGCTGTAAGCGCTGTCAAGATGGCCAGAAAGAATGACATAAAGGTAGGCCATATCAGGCTTATAACAATCTGGCCTTTCCACTATGAAAAGATGAAGGAGCTTTTAAAAAATGCCCACACAGTTATTGTTCCAGAGATGAACCTTGGACAGATGGTTCACCCCATCCGAGAAATCGTTGGCAAGGATACTAAAGTTATTTCTGCACCAAAGATTGGCGGTGCAATCCATACGCCTTACGATATCTTGAAATTTATAGAGGAGATAAAAAATGAGCTTTATTTCTAATGATATCATCATAGATAAGTACCTTAGGAAAGATATGCTCCCAACAATATTTTGTACCGGTTGTGGGATAGGGAGTGTAATGAACTTTTCCCTTCGTGCGATTCATGATCTTAACATTGATATGAATAAGACTGTTTTTGTGTCGGGGATAGGATGCTCATCGCGTGTACCTGGATATATCTATTCTGATGGTCTGCATTCCCTGCACGGAAGGGCAATCGCTTATGCAACAGGGGTAAAACTTGCAAATCCAGAATTAAAGGTCATAGTTTTTACAGGAGATGGGGACTGTGGTGCCATCGGGGGAAATCATTTTCTACATGCGATAAGGAGAAATGTAAATATTACTGTTATTTCAATAAATAATTTCATATACGGGATGACAGGAGGGCAGGCGGCACCAACAACGCCTCTAAAATCAAAGACAACAACAACTCCCTATGGGAACATTGAATATCCTATTGATCTTTCAATGACGGCAAAGGTAATAGGTGCACCATATGTAGCCAGATGGACCACTGCGCATCCTGTCCAGTGCATAAATTCAATGAAAAAGGCCATCCAAAAAAATGGATTCTCTTTTGTCGAAGTTTTATCTCCATGCCCAACATCATATGGCAGACTTAACAAGATGGGAACGGCTCTTGACATGACAAAACATTTCAAGGAATCAACAATCAACGTCAAACTTTATGAAAAAATGTTGGCCGAAGGGAAAACTACCGATAAGATGTTGATAGGGGAACTCGTTGACATTGAAAAAGAAGACTTTAACACCAAGTATAAAAAATTCTGCGGTGAATTAAAATGAAGGCAGGTATAAGGATAAGTGGATTTGGCGGCCAAGGGATCATACTCTCCGGTGTTATCGTTGGCAAGGCTGCCGTATTTGAAGGTTTCAATGCAGTCCAGACGCAGTCTTATGGACCGGAGGCAAGGGGAGGCTCGACACGTTCGGAGGTAGTTGTCTCTGATGAGGAGATTGACTACCCAAAAGTAGAATCTGCCTCAGTTTCTATAATAATGAGCCAAGAAGCATTCTTTAAGTATGCTTCAAGGACTAAAAGAGAAGGCATTATTATTTATGATCCAGAGCTAATACCAGATAATAAGGTAGAAGGTAACTTCAAACTTGCAGAAGTAAACGCAACTAGGATTGCATCAGAATTAGGGACAAAGATTGTTGCAAATATCGTGATGCTTGGAGCATTCAATGAGATATGTAATCTCATCTCGCACGATGCCATGATCGAATCAATAAAGGACAGTATACCAAAAATGCTTGATTTGAATCTCAATGCATTCGAGGCTGGCAAGAAAAATGTCAGAATAGTAAATAAATCGTTATAGTTTTTTTATTTTAATTATATAAAAATATAATGATTGATATAAAAAATATTACGCAAAAGCTTTTAAATATAATTTTAGGATACCCTATTATATTTACCGGTGATTTATGTGTCAGAATTAATAGATAAAACAAAATCAATATGCCCTGTATGTTTTAGTATCATCGATGCCGATATAGTTGAGGATATGGGCAAGGTGCTTATAAAAAAGACCTGTGCTGAGCATGGCAATTTTCAGGATATTTATTGGTCAGATTATGAAATGTTCAAAAAAGTTAAAAAATATCACGTTGATGGGTCAAAACTAGATAATCCGCACACAGAAGTCAAGAAAGGATGTCCAAACGACTGTGGCCTTTGCCCAGAGCACTTTACCCCAACAGTACTTTGCAATATAGATGTCACCAACAGATGCAACATGAAATGCCCTATATGTTTTGCAAATGCTCAGACAGCAGGGTATGTTCTTGAGCCATCCAAAGAAGAGCTAATTAAAATGATGAAATTGGTAAGGGATGAAAAGCCAATTCCATGCATGGTAGTCCAATTTGCAGGTGGGGAGCCAACAATTAGAGACGACCTCCCTGAGATTATACAAGAAGCTAAAAAATTAGGATTTACCCTTGCACAGATTGCAACTAACGGGGTTCGCCTTGCAAAAGACCTTGATTTTTGTAAAGAACTTAGGCAGAAAGGACTTAATACAGTTTACTTGCAATTTGATGGCATAACAGAAAAACCATACATCGCTGCTAGAGGATTCAATGCGCTCCCAATTAAACTTCAAGCAATGGATAATTTCAGAAAAGCCAATTTGACAAGTGTTGTTTTGGTGCCTACACTTGTAAGAGGGATAAATGATGACCAAGTAAGTGATTTAATCCAATTTGGTATTAAAAATATCGATATTATTAGAGGTATTAACTTCCAGCCTGTTTCATTCTCAGGTAGAATTGATAGAGAAGACCTTGAAAAGATGAGGATTACAATACCTGATTTCGTTAAACTTGTTGAGGAGCAGACAAATGGAGAAATCCTTGCTGAAGATTTCTACTCAGCACCCAGTGTAAATGCTTTTTCAAATTTCATTGAAGCATGGAGAAAGACTCCCCAGGTAAAGTTTACATGCCACGAGCATTGTGGTGTGGCGACCTATGTATTTATTGATGATGATGGAGGAATAACACCAATTACTCACTTCATTGATGTTGATGGATTCTTTGGATTATTAGATGATTTGACAGAAAAGGTAGATGACGGTGGAAAGATAACTAAGACACTTGCTATCGCAAAGATAACAAGAGAATTACCTCATTTAATTGATTTAAAGAGGAAGCCAAAGAACTTAGATATAAAGAAACTATTACTGGGCGTGTTGAAGGAGGGGGATGTCGACACCCTTGCAGAATTTAGTTATAACACATTGTTGATCGGATGTATGCACTTCCAGGATCCCTACAACTTTGATGTCGAGCGGGTAAAAAGATGCGCCATACATTATGCAGTGCCAGGTGGAAAAGTTATCCCATTCTGTACCTACAATAGTCTCCACAGGGAAAGAATTGAAAAGCAGTATGCAATTCCTCTAGAAGAATGGGAGAAGCAGAACAGGAGCAAAAATCTTCAGGCACAGAGAAACCTTAAATCTCTATCATTTCCTTCAAAAAAATAAAATTTTCTTTATCCCCTCTCTTTTCATTTACAGGCGTTTCCATAATCATCGGGATATTTTTTAGATAATCATGATTTACTACAGCCTTAAATCCAACAGGCCCTATCTTTCCTAAACCGATATGCTCATGGCGATCCTTTTTTGAATTGAGTTCACCTTGCGAATCATTTAGATGTATAAGTTTTAAATTTTCTAGACCAATTATCCTGTCAAAGCTAGAGAGAGTATTTTCAAGTGCCTCTTCACTTGATATGTCGTATCCTGAAGTGAAGAGATGGCAAGTGTCAAGAGTAACGCCACAGTTAAAATTTGTATTTTCAAGTAAGTATCTTAGCTCTTCAAAAGTTGACCCTAAAACGGAACCGCTCCCTGAAGTGTTTTCAAAAAGCAGAGTGACTTTTCCTATATAATCCTCTATCGAGTTAAGGGATCCACAAACCTGTTTTAGCCCTCTATTTTTACTCTGCTCTTTATGGGCTCCTGGGTGTATATTCAAATACTCTAGGCCCAATCTATTGCAAGAGATGAACTCCTTTTTTATTGAGTCAATTGATTTTTGCCGCATAGTTGAATCTTCAGAAGCAAGATTTGGCAGGTATGAGGCATGGACTACTACTGGAGTAATATCATTTTTGTGGTACCTATCTTTGAATAGCTTTCCAACATCTTCAGATACTAAGTTAAATGTCCAACTCCTCGGGGAATGTGTGAATATCTGACAGCAATTTACCTCAAGAGCTTTTGCATTGTCAAAGACCTTCAAAAATCCTTGAGCGACAGATACGTGAAAACCAATCCTACGCATAAAAATAGTAAAAAAATTTTATTTATTTTTTTATCTCTTCTAAAATCCTTATACCCTTTGTGAAGGACGGCATGCCTGAAGTTAATAGTACTACCCTTAGTACGTCAACTATCTCGTCAGAGGTGATACCAAGCTCCTTAATTGCAGATCTGATCTGTCTATCTGTTGCGCTCTCATCGCACCTTGATGCAGCTATTCCTATTGCAATAAGTTTCTGGGTTTTGTAGTCCAAGACTTTTCCAGTGTAAACCGCATCATTTAATTTTATAATAGCATCATAAACTTCTGGATAGTCTGCTTTAATCTTCTTCATGCCTCTTCCATAGAATACTTCTTCTTTCATTTTATCACCAAAACAATACAATCACTTATACTTAAAAGGATTTCTATAAGTTAATTCTTTTAAGGTCAATAGTGCCCTAGGACACTGCTCATGGCAACAGTAACATCTAGCATCTATTGTAGTCTATTAATGCGCTAATCTTATCCAATGAAATAGCTTTTTCAGGGCGACTTCTTACACAGACCCCGCATCTTATGCATTTTTACTTCAAGATCTTAAGTTTTTGAACAAATAACCTCCGGTATACCGAAGCTACAATTTTATTATACATATATATTATTTCAGTTGTACTATTTCCACGGAAAATCCAAGGAAGTTCAAAATCTTGTATGTTAACTACATCCCCTATTACTTTATATGAATCATTTGTAATATTATTTTCTAAGCCAACCTTTAGATAAGGAACGGAATTTGGAGATAAGCCGATAATCTCTGAAAAAACAAAGTCTAGTGAGAAAGGATCCTTTGAACTAACGATAACTCCAGTATTTCAGGGGTTCCCTTCATCGCTGGGCTATCGTCTTCAAGTGATATTATTCTATTCATTAAACTAAGCGAAGGATTAGTTACATTCAGGATGTCTATCAGCGCTTTTGAAAAGTCAAATATATCTCTAAATCTGGAACGGCATGAAGTTTTTTCAATTCTGGGTATAGCACCAAACATATTTTTAACTGCATCTGTAATAAAAGTCAGAGAATGGGTCTTCATTTTTGGCAAATTTATAATTACATCCGAATCTACAAGTTTTTTCAAGATTCTTACTTTCTTTAATAGGAGTTCATTTTTTACTTCAAGTATTTCGGTGAGAGGTATCGAAGTTTAAAAACTCTCTATAATTCTTGAACACATCCCAGTAACCAGTTGATTTATATAAGTGCCTAGGGAATGATTTGTTAAATGGTATTTCACTACTGGACTGTCAATTACAAAGGATGGGTAACAATGCCTTTTTGAAGAGAAGAATAAACAATAAAATTCGGCTTTAATGCAACTGTATCCCCTTTATTTACAAACCTTTCGATGCTGCTCAAGTCGTTTAGGAGTTTATCCACAGCTTATGAGAAACTTTTTTTGTGGCCTATAGATTTTTTTATGGATACTATTTCAGTCATGTTTCATCAGATAAGATATTCCTTCAATCAGTAGATCAGTGATTGCACTTTCGACTTCTTTTTCAACTGGCTTTTTCGGTGGGTGTTCCATCTCAGAGGCTTTATCAAGCAGTTTTCTGCTCTGAGCATCTTCATAAACAAACAGCAAGACACCCAATAAAAGAACAATAACCCCTGCAATACTAAGAATAACTGAGTACCCAAATCCAACTAAGAATAAAAACAGAGACGAGAAAAATAGTGTGAAAAATAGGATAATTCCATCCTCTCTTTTCCTTCGTGCATCTTCCAAAAGTCTCCTATGCTTAAGACCATAGTAGTCAAGTTCCATCAAATCACCTTAAGTCCTGGAAATCTTTTTAGGATCATTCCTTCGGTTTGGAATATCCTGTTGTAATCCAAAAATCTTTTTGCGGATAAAAGCCTTTCCTCACTCTCTGCAAAAAGCTCTACAATAACATCATCCTTTTCAACGCGGTCGCCCACCTTGTAGTTTAACAAGAGCCCTGCCCCCTTGTTAAATGGAGTTCCCAGAATCTTTGCAACTTTGACAATCGTTGCATTGTCAACTTTAGTTATATAGCCCGAATCTTCAGACAGTATAGTTTCTTCGTACTTTCCCAGCGGAATTTCCTCTGGCTTTATATCCGAATCTCCCCCCTGTGCAGCTATAATCTCTCTAAACTTTTCTAAAGCTTTCCCACTTTCAAGAATGTCTCTTGCCATTACTTTCCCTTTCCCAGCTTCCGCCTTCCTACCAAGTTCAAGGAGTATTGCCGCAAGGCCAATAGCTTTTTCAGTAAGACTTCCGCTTTGCTTTCCTTCCAAGGCCATCAAAGCTTCTCTCGCCTCAAGAGCGGGGCCAACTGCATTTCCTATTGGCTGGCCCCCGTAGGTAACAGCAACTTCAACATGCATTCCAAGAGATGATCCCAGGTCTGTGAAATTGGACGCAAGTTTTCTTGCATTTTCCCAGGTATTAATTTTTGTACCCTCTCCCATCGGGATATCAATCAAAAGGTATTCTGCGCCCATTGCATATTTTTTGCTTAATACGCTTGCAAGGATAATTGGCTCTGGGTCAATATGAAGCCTTCTTTCAACTTCAACTATTTTTTCATCTGCAGGCGTCAGATTTAAGACACCGCTCCAAGCAAGGCAGCCCCCAGTTGTTTTGACAATTTCCTTTAATTTGTCTGGAGAAAAATCAATGGGAGAGATGACCTCTACAACATCGGCGGTACCTGCAGGCGATGTTATGGCCCTAGAAGATGTTTTAGGGATATAAAGGCCAGACGATGCAATTATAGGGATTGTGAGGAGGGCAGTTTTATTGCCAGGAACGCCCCCTATACTATGGACATCCATTATAGGCTCTTTGTCAAATCTTATCATTGTACCCGTTTCTGCCATTGCACGGGTAAGATACTCTATCTCCTTTGTTGAAGTTCCGAGTATTTGAGTTGTAGTGAGAAAACTTGATATTATGACGTTATCGATATTGCCGTTTATTATGCCTCCGACAAATTTTGTTATTTCTTCATTTGTCAGTATCTTTCCTTCTAGTTTCTTTTTTGATATATGGGCAAGCTCCATATTTACATCAGGGAATACTTCGACTATGTCATTTTTCAAATGATTATACCGTTTTGATTTTTCTAGAGTCACCCCTATAAATCCTTCTTTGACAATGTCCTTAGTTAATACAGCAGAGGATGAATATGATGAATCAGATTTTTTGATAATAATTTTCTCTCCCGGGTCAATCCTTTCCTTTATAGCATCATTAACATTCAAAAAAACAATATCCTGCGTTTCCTGGATATCAAGGTACTTTATTTTAAGTTCCATAATAGTTATATTGCAAACGATTAATAAAAGAGTTACGATTTTTTCACGATTATTTTTTGAGATATTCTCTAATTTCAGATATTATTTATGTAGCTTTTATAAATGGCATTAATATCCAGATACGAGGGAATCTTATGAAGAAAATATTTGCTGTATTAACGACCTTGATTTTTATATCAAGCGTATTTGGCGTAGCTCAAACGATTGCAGGGTGTGCTACTGGTCTAGATTGTATTCAAGTGGGGACAGAATTTGAGGTAAGGGTACCAAATGGTGTTCCCTGCAGTTATTATGCTGGTGAAGATGAATATGTTAAATATATCGGGATAACAGAAAATCCAGGTGGTACTGATATAATTAGATATAAAACAAAAAAAGTAGGAACTAGGGAAAAATTAGTTGAGTGCAATGGATACTATGACGCAGTCATAACTGAAACATGCGCGACAACTCGAAACTCTTACCCAATGTTCTCCTTCATGAAAATATTCGATTTCGGCAAGAAAAAATAAATCTTTTTTTTTAATTTATATTAATACCTTTTTTTACAGATTCTAAATAAACATTTAGCGATGGCGCCAATCCTTTTTCTTTGGATATTCGTCTAACATCATCTAGGATGCCCGATCCATACTGGAGTGCCTTCTTTTTACGATTTATAATCTCAAGTGGAGCCCCAAGCTCCAAAGTAATCTCTCGAAGAGTATGTTTCCTTAGATCATCATCAGGATTTTTCAGATTATACTCTCTTTCAATTTGCATCCCGATTTTTTTTACTTCTTTATCTAAAAATGGGGACATAAACTTGATTTCAAAGTTCCCAAAAATCTTGTATTCTCTCTTAGAAAGAATAACTTCTAGCTCTGAAACATCCTTGTTCCTCAAATCAATTGGATCTTCACCTTTTGCCAAAGCCCTTCTATATTTGTCGTATCCAAAAAATAATTCATCTGCACCCTGTCCAGATAGGCATATATCAAAATCATCCTGTTTTATTCTTTTTGCAATAAGATAAAATGTCGAGCCTATCAAAACATCAAGACTATTACTGGCCCCAATTATTTCAATAGTTTTTTTAATACTTTCTACTAGGTCTTTATCAGAATAATTAATTATCCTAATTTCTGATTCTAATGATTCAGAGGCAACTTTAGAATAAAATAAATCTTTTGAGCTCTCATTTCCAATTGTATACAATATCGGAGTTGAATGCTTTTTAACTAAAGCTGCAGTTATGTAGCTATCAATACCGCCAGAAAAAGACACGGGCACATAATCTTTATCTTCTACCAATCTTGCAATAGATTTTGAGAGGGACTTAAGAAGTAATTCTTTTAGATTCATAATACAATCTCATATCCTAAACTTTCTCCGTTTCTCGAATAAAAGAAATAGTCTCCCCGCTCATAAGGATGTCTAACGATTATATGGACCTTGCCATAATGGGAGAAAAAGTTAAGATCGCCTTCAGAAGGCGAGCCGTTTCTGCTTGGATGAGAGTGGATCGTACCTATAATAGTTGGGTCAAGTGGAAGGCTAAAATGTGAAATTGTAGATGAATTTTTTCCAAATATACTAAAAGGAGAAAAAATGACTTCAGAAATTACTCCTTCATCCTCTCTCAAAAAAGCAGCAAATTCATTTGGATAGGTATTTTTTGCAGCATGCGTTATGAAATCTAATAGTTCATTATCAATTCTTATCAATAGATTTCATTCCTCATCTTTATTCTCCAAATTTTCGACTCTTTCAATTTTTATTTTGAAAGGAAGTATTGGCGTTTTAATCTCCTTTTTATCTTTTATTACCTCTTCAAGTTTTAAAAAATCGTTAAGCTCTTTTTCAAGTTGGCCAATCTTTCGATCTACAAGTTTTGAAGGGGAAACAGCGGTATAGGTCTCTGGGTCCCCAGGGGACTTCTCCACCACATTCATCTGTTCCATCGATGTTAATGCTTCACGGCAGGCGCTTGGGTATATTGCTGTTCCTTCTGCAATGCTGTCGTAAGTTGAATTGCCCTTGTTTAGAAGGTATAGATAGATTTTAACTTTTGATTCAGTATCTAAAAAGAATTTTAGCATGTCCATTAATCCTTTATCTATGTCACTTTTCTCCGGAACATTCAATTTTAATTCTTTAGCATATTCTTTCATTCTACCACCTGTTTTTTATTTATTTTTTCTTATATATAATTAATCATCGTGATTTTAGAACTACTATCTTTTCATCTTTCATGAACACTACTTCACATTTTGAAGTAAATATACCATTTTCAAATATGCCGGGTATACCATTTAGCTCCTTTTCCATAGATTTAGGATTTTCAACAGATGTGAAGAGATCAATTAGGAAGTTTCCATTGTCCGTTATCACCGGCCCATCTTTTTTGTTCCCTTTTCTTAGCACTGGGCTCCCAAAAGAGGACAATAATTCAAAGGTTTTTCTATAAGCAAGTGGGAATACTTCAATAGTAACTGGAAAAAATTTTCCAAGTTTTTTTACAAGTTTTCTCTCTTCACAAACAACAACAAATCTATTTGCACTGTAATCAATTATCTTTTCCTGTAAGAGTGCTCCACCTCTACCTTTTAGCAGGCACAGAGCAGGGTCTACTTCATCCGCACCGTCAATAGCTATATCGATATCATGCTCGTCAAGAGTTGTAAGGGGGATATTTGACTCTACAGCCGAAAGTTTTGCCTGAAAAGAAGTAGGTACACCATAGATTGAAATTCCCTCTTCTTTAATTCTTCTTCCGAGTTCTATTATTGTAAATGCAGTAGTGCTTCCTGTTCCAAGCCCCACAACCTCTCCATCTTTTACTAAAGATGCTGCGTATATGCCTACAGATTTTTTATCATCCAAGATATCTTCCAACCTTTACTTCTTTTTTAACTTGACTGAGTTTTCATAATCTTCCATGGCTTTTTCAAGTCTTTTCATCTCGTCAATTAGGTCTCTTGTGCTATCCATCTTGCCATATGAGTGGTATCTGCTAGTTGGCTCTTCCCTTTTAATAGGCTTTTCTCTCTCAATTGGCACTGACATAGGACTTGGCCTAACTGCTCTATCAGATGGAGGCGGTCTTTCATCATGTTCTCCTTTCTTGGCTATAGCTTTGACATTTATCTTTCCAGTAGGCATCATCCTGTGCTGAAAGTAATCCACGATAAGATCTATACCAGTTAATAAAGTTATTATTATAAGAAATATGCCAAGATTCTTATTTCCCCACTCGGTCATTTTTTCTAATGTAGTTGGCTCTGGTTGACCTATTGCGGCCTCAATGAATACACTAGTTGGTGGTGCAGAGTAATAGATGATGAAAGATTTAACCCTCTCAGTTGTTTCTGGTGTAATTGAAGTTATTGTGTACTCATCAGGAACTTTAATTCCGTTTATCCCCGCGTTGCCATACGGGTATGAAAAAGATAGGCTAATGTTATTATTTTCATGTAATATTGAAGGATCATCTGTGTCCTTATCGAAAACAATCCAAAATTCACCGTAAAAAGAATCAACTGTTGCGTTTAGCGGCAACTGGTAGTAATAATCTCCCACTCTTTTATAAGTAAGAGTCAAAAGCGATAATTTGCTATGTGCATCCCCATCCCTCAAAAAATAAGACTCGGCAGGGTTCATATAAAGTGGCTTAATTGAACTCACTATACTTTTGGCCTCTGCGGGTTCGAGGAAAAATCTTTTTGACCTGTCAGGGTCATTAACTAAAGAAATTTCCATTTTATCTATCCCAGAATTCCTTGGAATGTAAACATTCATCTTTAGTGTAATTGTATCTTTATCTATAATAAATCTGACATCTGAAATCCTAAGATTTTCATCTGGTCTTACAGTACCGTCTGTCCCTAGAAACTTCATCTGAAATCTATAATGCTGAGAACTTGAAATATTCTCGGCTAAAACATATGCCGTAAACAATGTTAATGTAAAAAAAATGAGAAAAAGCGAAATACTCACTCTGAGTTTTCTGTCCATAACTCGCCTTTTGGAAAAGAATATTTAAATCTTTCTAAAAAGATTAAACTATCGTCTATAATCTATAGCATTTTCTTTATATAACGATGATAATTAATAATTAATTATTAGTTTTTACAAATACTTATATAGATATTTTTTAAATATAGTTAACAAGAAGTGATATTATGAACAAAAATATAATCGCAATACTAGGAATACTTGTCCTTATTTTTGGGGCGACTTCTTACCTGATGTTCACTGAGAATAAGGATTTGAAGGATGATATTGAAACACTCACAATTGAAAAAAATCTCGCCACAGATGAGAGGGATAATCTAAAGACTCAGATGGAAACAATGATCCCAATCTCAGAGAAAAATGCATTGAAGCTCGTAGATGCTTATATCTGGGAAAATGGGCAGAAGATAGTAGGCACAAAATCCTATTCATTCCATCCTTACAGCCCCACATACAAGGTAAATGACAAAGGTACTTATTATGAAATAGAAGTTTTGAGAGGAATTGGAAAAATCGAAGGGAACAATCTGACTGTAAGCTATCATGCCTTAAAATTTGAGGTGAGCAAGAATACAGGAGAAGTAGCATACAAAGGGATTGCAGAATCGGCGTTCCCAAACACCGTTTACATAAGAGTTTCTTAAGGATGCCCCTGAAACAATATATTCAGACAATTAATACAATAAGTTTTCTTTTTTTCATCTATATCATAGATATCTTTAGAAATGTTCATTGAGCATCCTGGGGTCTTGCAGTGGTCAAGCCCAAGGGTATGGCCAAGTTCATGCATGGCTTCTTTTAAGGCCCTTTCTTTGATGAGAAAACTGCTCTTGAAGTGATTTTCTAAGGGGGCGGTTGATATAATTGCTATTTCTTTTCCCACTTCGGCCTCCCCAAAAAGAGTTCCCGCAAATCCCTGCTTGAATATTTCAACATCCACGATAACTAATACTTTTATTAGCGCATCTAGCTTTCCCACCTTTTTTAATGACTCTTCTCGCTTTTTCTGACCATAAGCAAATAAGGTATGTGTATTATACTTTCCAACATGGGATGTGTAGGCTCCGCTTGGGATATGATCAATTTCAATGCTGCTCCCTGAATTAGAAAAAAAACAAGTTGCTTTTATCCCAAGTTTCCTAAGAAGATTTTGTAATTCTTTCTGAAACTCTAAGAGAAATTTTTTTTCAAAGTTACCTGCAGCAGCCATTTTGATAAAGACTGGTTTATAAGTCATTAGTGTTCCATTAATGAGGCAACTTAAAAGTTTTACTATAGTGAGCTTTTAGCTTCTTTACACTAAACCATAAAAATCAAATCATCTCTAATCAGTACATGAAACGATTCATAGTCTTTGAGGGTATTGATGCATCAGGGAAAGAAACACAGGCTAAACTGCTCTCCTCATTTTTTAAGAAGAAAGGTTTTGAAGTCCTATTGACACATGAGCCAATATATGATGAGCCTATTGGAAAGGTCATTAAATCTAATCTAGAAAAAAAGATCTCCCTCGCACCTGAAACTATTGCAATGCTCTATGCTGCCGACAGGCACGAACATTACCTCATAGTAAAGAAGGCACTAAATGAAGATAAGATCGTGATATCTGATAGGTACAAATATTCTAATATGGCATACCAAGGTGCAAATGGAGTTGACCCTAAATGGATTGAAGAGATAGAGAAATATTCCCTTGATCCTGATATGATATTCTATATCCGTGTAAGGCCTGAATCTGCAATGAAAAGAAGGGAAAAAAAAGACCTTTATGAAGAAAATATTGAGTTTCAAAAAAAGGTTTTTGAAATATATGAAAGACTATCAAAAAAATACAAGTTTATCATAATTGATGGGGAAATGAATATAGAAGAGATCCATAAAAATATATTAAAATATTTGGAATAGTTACTTGTAAGACGGCTCTACGACATGTTGCATTGTATTCTTAAACTGTTTTAGATTCCAAAGGATTTTGAAAGGTCTTGATTTTCAATTTCTTTTGGGGATTTAATAAGCCAAAATCCACATAAATGAAAACTTTTATAAACAGTGTTACGAAATCACCATTGGTGCTATGGTGGCAAAATGAAAGTAACAACGATTGATTTTGATAACATATCCCCAGAAGATTTATCTAAAAGACTTTCTGAGTTTCATGGGCATCTTGGGCCTTATCTGGTACTTGGTGCTAAAATTGGCATTTACGCAAAAAAGACCCTTAGTAGCTCTCCATTTGAGATTTCTGCTGAGATTACAATGCCGCTAAAACCCCCTCTATCATGCACAATTGATGGGATACAATTCACATCAGGTGCAACAACTGGTAAGGCTAATCTAAAAGTGTCAGATGGTTCACCGATAAAGATTGTTTTTTATAAAGGCACTGAAGGCATTGCTATTATCCCCAAAGAAGAGGTATTAGATAAGATTAGACATCAAGTTGGGCATGATGACCTTGAAATGCTTGCCAAAGAGATTATGGGTAAAGGTTATACTGAACTTTTTGAGGTTCAAAAATGGACAAAGTGATAGAGCTAAATGCAGTAGATACAACATACGAAGGAGAAAAAATTCCTTGTTTAAAGAATATCACGCTTAATATAAACAAAGGCGAATTCATAGCTGTGATTGGCCCAAATGGCGCTGGCAAAACAACCCTACTTGAAACCATAAACGGGCTCCTTGAACCCAACAGGGGCGAGGTCAAAGTACTAGGAAAAGCTTTGAGAAGGGATGGGAACAGTATAAGAAAATATGTTGGCTACGTTCCTCAGGATTATTCTATTGACGAGCTAACTCCATTTCTAGTTTCAGATGTTGTTTTAATGGGGAGATATGGAAAGATTGGCCTATTGAAACCAATAACAAAAAAGGATAAAGAAATTGCAAGCAACATGATGGATTATATGGGGATCAATAGCATTTCAAAAAAGCCCATAGGAAAACTTTCAGGTGGCCAAGCACAGAAAGTAATGATTGCTAGAGCCCTTGCAATGGAACCAGAGATTATACTAATGGACGAACCTTTTTCAAATCTTGACTTTGAAGCAAGGAGAGAAGTTTCAGAAAAACTTATCCATTTCCATAAAAGCAAAGGCATGACATTTGTGATTGTTATTCATGATATAGCATCTATCCCAAAATCATGTAATAGAGTAATAGTCATGGACAATGGGAGGATTGTTGCTGACGGCAATAAAGAGGATATCTTAAAACCTGAGCTTCTTGAGATGGGATACAAAGGGATGGTATGTTAGATTTCTTTTCTACAAAAATAATCCTCTTTGCCGTTATAGGTGCAGTTCTAACTGGTTACACCTGCTCTCTGATGGGCACATTTGTCGTTAGGATGAATCTCTCGTCACTGGGGTTTGCCATGTCCCATGCAGCATTTGCAGGTGCCGCTCTTGGTTTATTTTTAAGAAAGGATCCTTTAATTTTTGCACTCTTATTTTCTACTTTTGTTTCTCTGGCTCTAGGACCTTTGGCTGATACAGCAAAGTTAAAGACGGACGTTGTAATTGGGGTAATATTCTCCTTATCAATGGCATTGGGTTTATTGTTCCTAAATCTATCTCCAGACACGGCCATGTCAAGTACAGCCATGAGTATACTTTGGGGGAGTGTGTTGGGCATGACAACAGCCGACATAATTTATCTGTTAATCATAACAGTGATTGCAATATTATTTGTAATAATGTTCTTTAAGGAGATTAATGCCATTTTATTTGACAGAAAACTTGCAAGGTCTTCAGGAATAAACGATAAGCCCTTTTATTATCTGATTCTTATTTTAACAAGCTTAACCGTAGCATTTTCATTAAAACTAGTCGGGGGGCTATTGGTATTTGCTCTAATGATAAATCCTACGTCTTCAGTATATCAGTTTTCTTATGACATGAAGAAGATAATACTCTTCTCGCCTATTGTAGGGGTAATATCGTGTCTTTTAGGAATGCTGATGTCATTTTCCTTTGATTTGCCGACAGGCTCATCAATTGCTATAGTGTGTTCGGCAATATTTGGAATTTCAGTTCTTATCTCTCCAAAAAGAAGAAAAAGTTAAACTATTAGCAAAGATATTTATACTTGAGAATATAAAGTCATGGTATGGCAACAGTTTTATCAGTACTTAATGAAGGAGAAGTCTTTATCGTAAAAGAAATTGACCCAAAAGTTATTAGCTTCCTTGAGAGAAACATTGAAGGATTGATGATAAAAACTGACAACTTGCAAGGCTTAGCTGGGATGAGATATATCACTTTTCCAAAAGGCTACAAGATAAAAGCTGAGGAAAAATTAATCAAAATCAGTTTTCCAGAAGGCAAAATAAAAAAAGGACCAATCAATATCCTCTATTAGATCCGAAATAGATCCTTTTCTTTTTCCCTCAAAAGCTCTTTTGAAGAGCCTTCACCTTTTAGATATCTTGCGCCTCTAATAACTACAACAGGGATCCCCTCGTTTGCTTGACCCATAAGAAGTGATGCCGTAGAAGCTGCTTCGTCTGCAGTTGCTATTATGGAGGATTTTAACTCATACCCATAAAGATCTTTTTCTCCAGCCCTTTTCCACAAAGGCTCCATACCTGAAACTCCAATTGCAACTCCAATAGCACCACTTCTAAAAGGCCTTCCTTGTGTATCCGATATAATTACGGCCACTTCTTTTCCTGTGATTTTTCTTAATGAAACTCTAATTTTTCCTGCTTCCTGATCTGGATCTTTTGGCAGAAGCCCAACAAATGATTCGTCGCCACAGACATTTGAAACATCTATGCCAGCGCTTGCGCATATATTTCCATCTTTTGTTTCAACTACAATAACGCTGTCTCCAACTTTCAACACTTCCTTTGATTCATCTAGGATAAGTTGTACAAGTCTTGGGTCTTTTCCAGTTTTTCTGCTGAGCTCTATAGCTCGATTACAGGGCTTTATTTCCTTGATATCTACAACTCTCCCTTGTGCCTTAGAAATGACAGTTTCACAAATGACAACAATATCGCTATCCTCTAGTTTAATCCTTTCAGAAATAATCTTCGCAAGGTCGTCTTTTTCTTTTATTAGTGGTACGTCTAAAACAGGGATTATTCTTATCTCGTCTATCAGCTACTTCACTCTCTTAAATATTTAGTCGTTATTTAATTTCCAAATATAGTAGTTGTTTGCTGTTTTTAAGATATTTGGCTATTTTAAATATACCCTCGTAACTTGAGTAAAAATATATACTATAAGAAAAGTATAAAATAAAATAATTCTATGCTATAGTTGCTAGAATGTCGCCTGTTCGTACAACGTCACCTTCTTTTACATAGACTTTTTCTAGGACTCCAGAAGTGGGAGACACGACCTCATTCTCCATCTTCATTGCAGATATGATAAAAATGACCGAATTTTTTTTGACAGGCTTTCCTATCTCTCCAACTATTTTTAGGATAGCTCCTGGCAGAGGGGCCTTCAAAGAGACGCCTCCATTAGTTTGTGGCTGCTGTTTCACTGGCTGAGTTTTTGTTATCTCTTTAGGTGCTGCTTTTTCTATTTCTTTGTGTTCAACTTTTGATTTAGCTACATGATTTTTTCTTTTCTCAAAGAAAGCAAGTGCAATCTCTGGGAAAAGTGCATAAGAAAGTATGTCTTCTTCCTTTTCAATTTTATCCTTTACCTCATCTTTAAATTTCTGGTAAGAAGGATTCTTTAAATCAGGCGATTTTTCATAAGAAACTTTTTCGTCGCCAATTATAATTTTCTGAATATCTTTGTCAATAGGTGCAGCGGGCTTGCCGTAAAGCCCCTTAACATAGTTCTTAACTTCATTTGGAATCAGTTTGTATCTCTCACCGGAAAGAACATTCAAGGTAGCTTGGGCGCCAACGATCTGGCTAAGAGGAGTAACTAAGGGAGGGTATCCTAATTCTTTCCTTACCCTTGGAACTTCAAGAAGTATTTCGTCAAGTCTGTCTCCCACATTTTGCTCCTTAAGCTGGGACACAAGATTTGACATCATACCCCCTGGTATCTGGAAATGAAGAATTTGAGTATTAACTGCGACTGAAGCTTCACTGAGGAGCCCTTTGTATTTATCCAATAATTTTTTGAAGTAATTGGAAATCTTATAGACTCTTTCTATATCTATGTCTGATTTGTATTGGGTATTTTTAAGCATAGCATACATAGTTTCTACACCAGGCTGGCTTGTCCCAAATGAAAAAGGGCCCATTGCTGTATCTATTATGTCGACACCTGCTTCAATTGCTTTGAAGTAGCTTGTTGGCGCCATCCCACTTGTGCAGTGTGAATGCAAACATACTGGAAGATCAAAATTTTCTTTAAGCGATTTGACAAGATTTACGGCATCCATTGGATTAATCAGGCCTGCCATATCTTTTATGCAAATAGAGTTAATATCTAAGGCAACCATTTCTTCGGCAACTTTGATGTAATAATCAATTGTGTGGACCGGGCTAACTGTATAGCTTAGAGCAGCTTGGGCGTGTCCGCCTACCTTTTTAATGGCCTCAATTGGAACCTCCATGTTCCTAACGTCATTTAGGGCGTCAAAGATCCTAAAGATATCAATGCCTCTTGTAAAAGACGTCTCAACAAATTTATGGACAATGTCATCAGGGTAATGCTTGTACCCAACAAGATTTTGTCCTCTTAAGAGCATTTGAAAGGGTGTTTTAGGAGCAATTTCCTTTAGCTTTGTAATTCTTTCCCAAGGATCTTCATTTAGATACCTTAGGGCAGAATCAAAAGTTGCCCCGCCCCACATCTCAAATGAATGGTACCCCACCTTATCCATTTCTTCAACTATCTCTAGCATATCTTCAGTTTCAAGCCTTGTGGCTATCAGTGACTGATGAGCATCCCTCAATGTTGTATCTGTTATTTTGACCTTTGACATAATAATCTCCGCCCTAGAATACAAGTAAAATCATAAATTTACTTCAGATTAGGAACCTATGAATAAAATTAAAATCCCGTCGTATTATTAAAAGAAGTTTTCATACTTATGGGCTCCATAATATCTATATTAATTTGATTTCAAATGATTTAAAAATATTACTGTTAATTTATCTACTTAATTACCTATTTTTGTCCTATAATGGTCATATTCAAGTAAAATTCTACTTTTCTAAATTATAAAGTACCTCTGGCCCAATACCCTCATTATAGTCAAATAAAAATACCATACTGGGGTTATGGCCTAGATTAATCAAATATCTATAAACAAATATAAATTAGGGGGCAATAGGATTACATGGTTATTAAATATACAAATGAAAAATCAATATTGTTTATAATGGGATTAATAGGTTAAGGAGGAATGTGAGAAGAAGAATAGGACATCTGGAAGGTACAGATTCAAAGATATTAAACTGACAACTGTGCGTAGTTGTTGGATATCCCCACAAGTTCCTGCCATTGAAATATCAAAAGATAACTCCAAACGATCTGTTTTATGGGTGTAGACTTCAGAATATCCCGTTTTTCACAATGGTGTCCAAAGAGACAATGGAGAGAGGGAAAAAAGTCTTGGAAGACGTATCTAATTTTGTCAATTTCGCGGAGTCAGAACCAACTCTTGAGGCAATTTTGGTCTTTTTAGAGAATAAATAGGAGTAATTTTTTAAGCCTCATATTTTATTTTCTTTTATGTTCTCTACCTTTGACCTGAAAGAGATTTCAAAAGAACTTTCTGTCCTTGAGCAGATGCGAGTTGATAAAATTTATCAGCTTGGCAACGAGATAAGGATCAAATTTTTTGGCCGGGGAAGAGAAGATTTAGTTATTAAGCCACCACTTGCAGTTTTTGTCACATCTTATCCCAAGCCGGCACCAAAAAACCCAACATGGTTTGCAATGCTTCTTAGAAAACACCTGAAAGCGATGTGGCTGTTTAAGATAGAGCAGTATGATTTTGATAGAATTCTAATGTTTTCTTTTGGATTTTACGAGGAAAACAATCCAGTTGTAAAATTTGTTTTAATCGTTGAGATGTTTAGGGACGGCAATATATTGCTGGCAGATCAAGAGAACATGATTGTCGGGATACTATCGAGAGAATATATGAAGGATAGAACTCTTGCCCCGAAATCGGTTTATGTATTCCCAGAAAAGAAAAAGGGATTTGATATAGGCATTGATGAAATAATCGAACTCTCTAGAGAATACGAGATAGTAAAGGGGATTGCAACGCAGCTTAACATCGGTGGACTATACGCCGAAGAGGCATGCCTATTGGCCGGGGTAGATAAATCAAAAATTGGCATTTCGAATGAAGAAGCTGTTAAGCTAAAAGAAGCTTTGCTCCAATTAGAGAACTTAAAAAAAGACCCGATGATTATAAAGAAAAATGATGAGGTAGTTGATATACTTCCTTATGATTTAACATCGTATAACGGTCCCGAATACGAAAAGGTAAGATACGAATCTTTCTCAAAAGCCCTGGATGAAGTTTACGGAAAGGGAGAATCTGAAGAGATTTTGAGGGAAGAGCTATCCACCCACCAGAAAAAGATCCAGAAATTTGAAAGAATGCTAAAATCTCAAAGAGACCTTTATAACTCTTACATAGAAGAGAGAGAGCTTTACAAAATACTGGGAGATTTAACATACGAAAAGTATCCCATAATTGAAGAATCGATAAAAGTCATAGAGCAGGCAAAGAAGAATTACTCTCTTGAGGAGATTAAGGAAAAGCTTGCGGAAAATAAATTGATTTCTGATGTTGATTTTAAGACTGGTATTATCACATTCAACTTTGATACACCTCTGCCCATAGAACTAAAAAAAGATGTCAACGAAAATGCAAATCTATTTTACGAAAAATCAAAAAAGATGAAGCGGAAGATCGACGGTGCAAAAATAGCCATGGATAATACCGAGGCCAAACTATTAACACTAAAAGAAGAAGAGGAAGAATTTGAAGTTGAAGCGCCTAAGGCAATTGAAAAGAAAGCTAGGGAATGGTACGAGAGATTCAGGTGGTTTACGTCAAGCGAAGGACACATCGTTCTTGGAGGGAGAGATTCATCTTCTAACGAAGTGATTGTAAAAAAGTACATGGAAGACAGCGATATCTATTTCCACGCAGACGCCTACGGTGCACCTCACGTTATCGTAAAAGAAGGTAGCAAGGCAACTGATATCACTTTAAAAGAGGTGGCAATATTTGCAGTATCTTTTTCTTCTCTATGGAAAGATGGATACGGGGGTGGCGATGCATACTGGGTCAAACCAGAACAGGTCACAAAAGAAGCCCCGTCAGGAGAATATCTGAAAAAAGGTGCTTTTGCCATAAAAGGTAAAAGGAACTACATTAAATCTGTTTCAATAAAACTGACGATAGGCATCACTTCTGAAGGCAAGATTATATGCGGGCCAGATGTTCCGGTAGAAAAGCATACAGTTAAAAACGTGAAAATAATGCCGGGCAAACATAAGAAGGAGTCTTTTGCCAAGAGAATAGCAAAGATTTTAGAGACCGATGACATTGATGGAATTGTTCAGGCACTTCCGCCAGGTGGGTGTGATGTAAGAGGAAAGTAATATGGACAGCTATCTCTACATATTTTTAATATCAATGATCCCTTGGATTGAGCTTAGAGGCAGTATTCCCACAGGAGTTCTGATGAACCTTGACTTCACAAAGGTATTTTTGATAAGCCTTCTTGGCGGAATACTCATAATCCCTTTCGTCTTCATCCTTTTGGATCACATATTTCCAATTATAAGAAAAATCAATATAATAGACAGGCTTTATCTTTATTGGGAATTTAAGGTTCAAAAAAGATACAAAAAATACACTGAGTGGGAGCTGATAGGGCTCATGATCTTCGTGGCGATACCGCTGCCTGGAACTGGGGCTTATTCTGGAACTTTTTTATCCTTTCTACTGGGTCTTGACCGAAACTGGTCCTTTGTTTCTATCTCATTGGGCGTACTAATCGCCGGAATAATCGTAAGCATTATATCCCTTGGGATTGATACCATATTTTAATTTAATCTGGCGATACAGCAAATCGGAGCATTGTGATAACGCTTGATATAATGGGGGGTGAAAAAGGATTACATCACAAAACTCCTAGTCGATTGATTTTAGAGGATTACGCTTTGCCCACGCGTCACCAAAAGAGAACGTTAGGATCTACATTACAAATAAGAGTGAAAGTGAGATCAAATATCTATTTATTCAATTCGATGGGAAGGTCTACTTCATTGGCCACACTCACCTCTTTGCCCAGTACTAGCTAGACAAAAATGAGTTAAGACACGTACTTTGTCAGAAGATATCATTTCACTTGATCGAGAGAAGAGGTATATCATAAACATAGAAAGCGTTGGTCAACTTATGGGCAGATACACAAGGCAAAGTATGTTATCTTTGGCGAGGACGACTATGCCTTTGAATCTAGATTTGTGGGATATGACATAAAAAAAGTCCAGAACAAAATACTAGAACTTGGATTCTCAAGAAAGAACGCAGAATTTCTCGGCCCTATATAATCAATAGTTCTTTTGTAAAAGTTGTAAGGATTTTTGGCTTCCCTTTTCTAACAACTAGCGTATCTTCTATCCTGACCCCTCCAAAGTCAGGGATATATACACCCGGCTCAATAGTTAGAACCATATTCTCTTCAATCGTATACTCGCTTATAGGACTTAGGCCAATAGTGTCATGAGTTTCAAGCCCTATCCCATGGCCCAAAGAATGGATAAATCTCCCTTTAAATTCTGTGCCATCGATAAATTTTGACACGGCATTGTGCACATCTTTTGCAATAACTCCCGGCTTCAATTCATCAATTCCTAAAAGCTGTGCCTCAAGCACAGTTTGATAGATTTTTTTCTGCTCGCTACTTGCTTTTCTATAGAAAAAGGTTCTTGTCATATCCGAGCAGTATCTATTATACCTTCCTGCAAAGTCCAATAATACAAAATCTCCTTTCTTCAAAGGTGAATTTGAGCTTTCATAGTGAGGTAAAGATGAATTGGCGCCGAATGCTGCAATTGTGTCATATGAAAGCGCCTCAGCCCCATTTTTCTTAAGTTGAAATTCTATCTGAAATGAGAGATCCTTCTCCGTGAGCCCATCCACTAACATATCTGGAACTTCACTGAATGTTTTGGAAGTTATCTCGGAAGCTTTTTTGATGTTATCAATTTCTGCTTTATCCTTTATCGCCCTTGTAAAATTGATCTCCTTTGTTATGTCTATGAGATTACCTTTATAGGTATCCTTTAGCTTTTCAACTTCAAAGTAAGTTATCGAGGTAAAAGAGAGACCTAGATTCTGCCCTTTTATATGCTCTTCAAGCAGTTTTATTCTCTCATCCCTTGAGCTATACACATAGATCTCAAAATCGCCTTTGGATTTTTCCGCCGCTTCCTGTTCCATTGTCGAGGTAAAAAGTTTTGAGGTGCCATCAGGGTATAAAATTAGGAAAGAACCGTCAAAAAGGCCCCCTGAAGCGTTACTGAAATAAAAGAAGTTAATGTCAGGAAAAGTTGACCTTGAAACAAGCACACAATCGACATTTTTCTTTTCTTTAGCGATATATTCAAAAAGCCGCTCGATTCTATTCTTCATCATAATCACTAACAGTAAATTATATAACAGAATTATTAGATGTCTATAAAAGAGTGATGTCCTGGTGAGATTATGGACGATAGAGCGCTAAAAAAAGATTTCAAGAAAAAAGCAAGTCAAAATTATCAAAAGTATTATGCAGTTGATACGTTAAAATCACTTGGTTTTATTAGAAAAGAGTGTAAAAAATGCGGCACCTATTTCTGGTCTGTAAAAGATAGAGACATTTGTGGGGATCCTGAATGCGAAGGAGGTTATTCGTTTATAGAAAACTCCCCTGCAAAGAAAAAACTTGACTTTATACAAGTTTGGAAGGAGATGTCTTCTCTCTTTGAGAAGAAGGGGTATTCTATAATCAAAAGGTACCCAGTTGTAGCGAGATGGCGGGATGACACAGACTTTGTCCAGGCGTCAATTTATGATTTCCAACCTCATGTAGTGAAAGGGACGCAAGAACCACCTGCAAATCCTTTGTTGGTACCACAGTTTTGCGTAAGATTCAATGATATTGACAATGTCGGCGTCACATTAAGACACTACACCGGTTTTGTAATGATAGGCCAGCATGCCTTTTTCCCACCAAAAGAGTTCTCTCAAGACAGGTTTCTCTCTGACATTTATGACTGGTTAAAGATCGGTCTTGGCATACCTTCTGAGGAGCTCATATTTCACGAAGATGCTTGGGCAGGCGGAGGGAATTTTGGTCCGTGCATGGAATTTTTCTCTAGAGGTTTAGAGCTAGGAAATCAAGTTTACATTGAGTACGAAGTAACACCTTCTGGCGGAAAAGAGCTTGACTTGAAGGTGCTCGATATGGGTGCGGGACAGGAGAGATTTTCCTGGTTTTCCCTTGCTAATCCAATTGGTTACGAGACGGTCTTCCCGACTGTTTGCGACCATCTTTACAGGCGGACAGGCATAACCCCTGATAAGTCATTTTTGAAGGGATTCATACCATATTCTGGAATGTTGAACATGGACGAGGTAGAAGACATTGAAAAAGTATGGGATGCTATTGCAAAAAATCTTTCCACTGACAAAGAGTATTTGAAGCAACAAGTCTTACCTCTTCAGGCGATATATTCTATAGGGGACCATTCTAGATCATTATTATTTGCTCTTTCTGACGGCGCCCTGCCTTCTAATGTCGGTGGCGGATACAATCTAAGAGTAATTTTAAGGAGGGTCTTGTCTTTCATAGAGAGATTCTCTTGGGATATTGAACTTCAGAAAGTCATCGAGGAGCACGCAAAATATCTCAAGCCTCAGTACCCTGAACTCAGAGAGAATATTAGCGATATCTGTGAAATCATTTCCTATGAAATGGAGAAGTTTGAAAATACAAAAGATAAGTCAAGAAGGATAATTGAAAGGCTAAATGAAAAAGGAGAAGAGCTATCTGAAGATAAACTAATCGAGTTATATGATTCACATGGCATTACTCCAGAAGTTATGGGGGTAAAGCCGCCCAAGGACTTTTACAAAAGGGTAACTGAAAGGCACGAAAAGAAAGACTCAGTACTAAGCGAAAAAGAAATCCACTACGACATGCCAGACACTGAGAGGCTCTATTACGAGGGGATAACAGAATTCTCTGCCAAGGTGCTTGATATTAAAGACAATATTGCCATACTTGATAAGACTGCATTTTATCCTGAAAGTGGAGGCCAAGAGGGAGACAGAGGACTGATAAACAACTGCCCTGTTTCATATACTGAAGTTTCTGGGAATGTAATTTTGCACATCATGGAAAAAATCAATTTCAAGAAAGGCGACACTGTAAGAGGTGTTGTCGATAAGGAAAGAAGATTAAATCTGACAAGGCATCATACAGCAACTCACATCATAAATGGCGTTAGCAGACAGATATTAGGGAATCACATATGGCAGGCAGGTGCAGAAAAGACTGAAGAAAAAGCAAGGCTTGATATAACTCACTACAAACTGATTAACAACGAAGATCTATTCAAGATTGAAAAAATTTCCAATGAACTAGTCCTGAAAAATCTCCCAATAGATAAAGGCTTTTTCCCAAGGGCTGAAGCGGAAAAAAAGTATGGATTTAGGCTATACCAAGGCGGTGCGGTTCCTGGAAAGAAAATCAGGGTTGTCAATGTCAAAGGGCTTGATGTGGAAGCGTGCGGAGGAACTCATGCAGATTTCACTGGACAGATAGGGCCTATCAAGATTTTAAAGCAGAGCAAGATTCAAGATGGGGTTGTTAGGCTTGAATTCTGCGCCGGACTTAAAGCGCTTGAGGCAATTCAGGAAGAATCCATGCTCTTAAGAGATTTATCAGATGTCTTTAAGGTAGAAAAAGACAAACTCCTTGACACCGGAAAGAGATTTTTCAATGAGTGGAAAAACAGGGGAAAAGAGATTGAAAGACTCAAAGCTGAAATATCTTGCCTTAAGAAAGAAGGGCTCGAATGCAATTACGTAGAATCTGATGGGATACTATTTTTGGAAGAAAATGTGGATACATCACCTGATGAAATGAGAAAAATTGCAAAGGAGCTTTCAGGAGACAACAAGATAATCGTATTGACCAATAACGAGGGCAACATAGTTGTATCTTGCGGGAAGATAGCCATAGAAAGTGGACACAAAGCCTGCAATGTAATTAAGAAGTACGGCAAAGGTGGAGGAAGAGATGACTTCGCCCAGGGCGTAAAAGGGTAGTTTTTTATTATGCCATCCTCTATTTTTTTTATGAATAGAAAAGCAGTTTCTCCAGTCGTTGCTACAATGTTACTTGTCGCAGTAGCTGTATCTTCTGTCAGTGCTTATTGGGTGTGGGTCAGGAGCTTTCAGACACAGATCCAGGAAGAAGTTGAACAGAGGGCCGGAGTTTCAAGTAGTCTAAAATTGGAAGTTTTGAGCATAAATGACGATGGAAATAAATATTATGTTACTTTAAAAAATGCATCTTCATCAGGAAGTATTAATTTAAATAATTCAGATTTTATCCTGGATGGCCAAAATACCTGGATTGAAATATCTCCGCACCCGTCTTCCTTAGACATATCTGCCGGTTCTACGAGAACCTATGTTTTAACTCCCACAATAAATAAAAAACCCGTTTCTGGCACCCAACACAGCTTTGTCTTCATAGGCCATACTCCAAGGGATCAAATCGTTGCAACATTCTCTTACAGAGATTTATAAAACTAAAAAAGACTTTTATATCCCAATTAAAATTAATTTTGGTGTTAAGATGACTAATCTTAAGATTACGGCCGGAGGATTTACTTTTAGGCAAAGTTAGAGGAAGAGAACGCACCAAAAACTTGTTCTGCGTTCATGAAGTCATTGCCTTATAAAAACAAGATAATCCACCTGAGATGGTGTGGTGAAGCCATATGGATTCCTCTAGGCGATTTTAATTTAGGGGTTTGGTATAAGAATAATACAAGCCACCTTTCAAAAGGAGAAATCCTCCTATACCCTGACGGGATAAGTGAAACTGAGATATTACTCCCTTATGAGGGCACATGTTTTTCAAGCAAGATGGGTCAGCTTGTCAGGAATCATTTTTCTTACAATAATTGAAGGAAAAGAAAAATTACCAGAATTGGGGAAAAAAGTATTATGGGGAGGATCCCGGGATATCGTATTTGAAAAGATATAAAAAAATTAAATATTTTTCTTGATTTCGTCAATCTTTACCCTGTGTTGATTCATGGAATCCCTTTCTCTGATTGTCACAGTGTTGTCTTCTAATGTCTGGAAGTCGATAGTAATTGCAAAAGGCGTTCCAATCTCGTCCTGCCTCCTATACCTTCTGCCTATCGAGCCTGAATCATCGTAGAAAACATCGCAACATTTCGATAGATTGTCATAGACACTCTTTGCAATCTTCTCAAGGTCCCCTTTCTTTTGCAGCGGAAAGATTCCAGCCCTGAAAGGTGCTACTTCCTTTGGTAAAGATATAACTTTTCTATCTCCTTCATCTTTATAGAATACGTCAAGCAATGTCCAGAAGTTTCTGTCGACACCGAATGAAAGTTCAAGCACGTGAGGTATAAACTTCTTGCCGTCAATATTGACATCAAGCCTTTCCCCACTTGCGTTCTGGTGGCCGCCTAGATCATGGTCTGTCCTGTAATGGAGGCCTCCCATTTCCTTATACCCGCCAAGAGAGTCAGTATAGACTTCAACATCCCAATGGATCTTGTTATAGAAAGCCCTTTCATCTGCAGAAAGCTCTCTGAATCTGAAAACCTCCCTTGGGAATTTCATCTTATCAAGATAAAACTCCTGAATCTTTGCCATATGGTAAATGTAAAATTTGGGTATACCAAAGTTCTTATGAAGTTCTAATGCAGTAATGTCATCGACTTCATTACTGCTCCTGTTTTGAAGTGGGAACGTCCTTAATTTCACATCTTTAATTGAATCAAAATCAGGATGATCTTCAATTGTATCTGGGTCAAAGAACACTTGAAGTTCGGCCTGATTAAATTCTCTCAATCTATAGAATCCCTGTCTCGGAGAGATTTCATTCCTATAGGCCCTACCTATAATTGCAAGACCCATAGGGAGCTTACCCCTTAAAGCGTTAAAGCTTCTCTTGAAAGCCAAAAATGCGCCCTGTGCAGTTTCAGGCCTTAAGTAGGCAATTTCTGATTCCCCAGTGGAACCAACTGATAGTTCAAACATCATGTTGAACATCTTCACATCAAGAAGATGTCCTCCACACTTGGGGCATGGAATATTACTGTCTTTTAGTAATCCTGTCATCTCTTCTGCAGACATGCCTTCTGCACTTCTTTCAAGGAACTCTTCTACAAGGTGGTCTGCCCTAAATCTTGAGTGGCACTTCACACATTCAGTCAATGGATCATTAAAGTTTTCAAGATGGCCTGAACCCATAAAAACATTCTTTGGCATTATATTAGTTGCGTCAATTTCAAAGAAGTTTGGATTTAGGCCAAGGTAATGCCTTCTCCATGCATTTTCCCATTTCTTCCTCATAAGTGTACCAAGATGCCCGTAATCATAAAAACCAGAAATACCGCCATAAATTTCAGAAGACGGATAAATAAATCCTCTTCTCAATGCAACATCCATTATTTCATCAGATTTCATGTAACTACCTCTTCTTTAGCAAAGAACAGCGAAGACGACTTATAAATTTTTTGTAGTTATCTCTTTCTGACCAATCAAATATCAAATTAAAATGCAAAAAAAAAGCTAATCTAAACTTAGTTATCTTGTTTAGAAGCAATATATTTTAAAAAAGAAAAAATTTACAAAGATTTTTTTAATTCTTCGATTCTTTCTTCAACACCCTGCTTTTCTTTGTCAAGCCAGGTCTTGTATTCTTCGAGCATATCTATCCGTTCCTGTTTTGTATAGAAGTGCCTTCTGCGATTATAGCTGTACTCGTGTCTTCTATATACATGTCTTGGACCATGCTCCATATTTTTATTTTTCCACATCCCTATCACCCCCTTATCGGTTCTCCAATATCGTATATCCGATATTTATTTAAAAGCCTTTCGGTTAACCGATATACTTTAATACTTTGAGAACAGATACTATACATGCGGGACCATAAACACCAGGGCAGGGGATTCCTATCTTTTTTGATATTGTGGATATTAAGAAACGATAAGATGAACGGGTCCGAGATAACAGATGAGATGGAAAAAAGAAAAGGTCGTAGGTTTAGCCCTGGGACAATTTACCCAGTCTTAAAAAAACTTAAAGACAGAGGCCTAATTAGTGACGATGAAGAAAAGAGATACTCACTAACTGAAAAAGGGAAGAAGGAGCTCATCATACGTATAGATAACTTTTTCAAATCATTCCACGATCTAGAAGAAATGCGAGAATATCGCAGTAAACAGGAACAGTAGTCCATCAAAGAAATAGTTTTCTGCCGCCATTCTCTACCCAAAGGTCGACATAGAGAGCTTCAATGTTGTAGAAGGTCCTCGAGTTATAAAGGACGGTAAGTATTTTCTGAATTCAAAATATATGATTTAACCCCATTAAATAAAAGAGTCAATCACGTGGACTATCCCTCTAAATGCACGCTCTTCATCTTCTGCACTTGATATTATGACTATATCGTTATTTTTAGGGCCAAATTTATCATGGAGTTCAGTTTCTAAGGCCCTACTCAAATTCAGTTTTATTGTCGGGATTTTTATCTCAGGCCTTGTTTCTGGGAGGGCAAATTGATTATCTCTAAATATCAGGGTGATTGCAGACCTTGCCCCGCCAAAGACCGCTCTGTCCCTCTGGTCCATTCCATCCTTTATTTTTAACGATGCGCCCTTTATTATTGTACCGAAGTTTTTGTTATTCAAGGTCAGCTCTTTGGCGTTGATTTCTGAGGGGATACCAAATTTTGTAGAGCTTTCTAGGAACTTCTTGCCCTTCCCTGTGATCTTCTGGCCAACTCTTGATGAATCAATGTATTCCATATCCTTTAGTTTGGAAAGGATTGATCTAATGCTAGCCTCATTTAGAAAAATTCTCTTTGAAAGAAGCTTTCTCCCTATGCCATCCTCCTTCTCGATAATCTTTAGCGCGATTAGGATGTCTGCATTGGTGAAGTTTGCCTGTGGGATTATCCTTCTCTCAAACATATCAATCAATTTGGAATGTTAATATATATTACTTTTGTTTGTGGAAAATAAAAAAGAAAAAATTATAGTATCATATCAAGAAGATATGAAAGCTGTTTGATCGGCTCGTTTAGATCAGAGACATTGGCTGCATTCAGGATGAGTATATCCTTTTTGCCGTAGATCTCTTTTAGGTATATCATGCCTTCAGAGTCGGTGAAGTTTCCGATATCATAGACTCTCTTTATCTCTTCATTGTTGTCCTTGTTTCCAATCAGGATCATATTGTACTTTGCTCTATCACTTGCTGTAATCTGCTTGTCTATTCTTATCAAGTTAGTTGGCTCAACATTCACATTGACTGCTTCTTTCTTTGGAATCTCATCTACACTCTGTATCTTGTATTTGATATAGTATTTCTCTTCATCATAGTCCTCAACATAGACTCTAAAGTACCTGTCTGGGCCCCAGAACACTGCACCTTCTTTAAGGCAGTCAAATGGTATTGGCTCACAGAGCTCGATTTTAATTGAACGAAGATCTTTTGTACAGTCTTGACATCTATCAACATAAGGATTATAGAGATTGCCATCGTTCATCAAAAATCTTAGTTTCCACATGGAGCCGTCATTTTGAATGTAGTTACAGTCACAGTCATCGATGCATCCGTAATCAGTCACTGTGTAAATATTGAATCTTGCTATCATATGTTTCTTTATCTCACCATCAATATTCTTTTCTAAATCATGCTCCATCCCAACGAATGCTACATCGGCACCTTCAATTGCAAACTCAACCTCTTCCTTATAATTATCACAATCTAGGTCCTTGTTGTACTCAATTACACATTGACAATCAGACGACGCTATGCCGGGTGACAAGTTTGATCCCGGCGCAGGGGGAAAATGTCTAATTGCAGAGCCGTAAATCTTCCCAGTGTTTTTGTCTTGTAGGAACGCAATAAGTCCGCAGTAATTTGTACCACATAGATTTATTTCTGTCCTGTAAACATCACCATTTTTTAGATCTTTCCAAGTTGTCTCGGTAACTTTTTCACCACATTCTGTCGTCCATTTATTGATATTCTGCCAGTGTTGTGAATTTATAAGCCCAGTAGCAACAGGAGCACAACAACTGCAGTCAATGCTCCACACATTTAGATATAGTTCTGTGTTTGGTAGATCTTTATTCAATCTTACAGTTACTAAGGCTTCCCTATCTTTTGTTGTTGTAAATCTCTCAGGATCCATATTAGTGTTTATGATTATGTTTGCATCACAACATCTGCTAGCATTTGCTTCATACGCATTTTTAAACGCTTCATAATATACATCTTCTGTGTTTGGGGATATCTTTTGAATGGCTTTTGATTTATTTCCATTGAATATCAAGGTAGGATAACTAAGTGCTGAATTATAGTCATATCCATACCCATAGATATAGGTATAGGTCCATGCGCCATCATCACCCATGCTAAAATGGTCTTTTGATTCGCTATTGTAAAATGGGTCAATGTTTGATTCACTCATATTTGAATGGTAAATTATTGGAGTAATATCGCAAAGGTATCCTTCAGTCTTTAATCTGCAAATGGCCTTTGTAGCTGCCAAGGACTCTGCTTCAGTGTTTACAAAGAGTTCAGCTAAAACATTATCGCAGCAGTTAACTCTCATAATATGTGTTTTAGTGTTGCCTTCAGGATCTGTAACTTCAATTGTAGTTTTCTGTTCACCAAGATAATATCTTCCAGTTTTATGGTCAAAATTAACAGTAGTTTGGCTCTTGTCCCAGTTGATATCAACTAGTTTAACTTTGTAATTACCATAAGTCTTTGTTTGGCCAACCTTGAATTCCTCATTCTCCCATGTTCTTGGTGTTCCATAGAATACCCTTCCCACTGCCTTGTCTTGGAAAATCTCATCCTTGTTATATTTATACATCCTTAGAAGATTTATCTGGTGATTTAGAAGATTATAGCTTGCAGTTTCACTTGAGTAACTCTTTCCCGCAGTTTGAATAAAGTCACCAGGTAATGTTTCCTTTATATCCTCAATCCAATAGTCAAAGTTTTTTAGAAGATTCTTATTTTGGCCAGGTGTTTTACGTGCCCAGGAGAAGTCAATGTAATAAGAGTTTCCATATAATATTGAGAATGAACTGCCCTTCGCCTCAATCTCATACAATGAGTAAGGCATAGTTGGATTTGGAGGAGTATAATACTCTGGATTAAGTTCAATAAATAATGCATTTGTGTTCACAGGATTAATCAATGAAAAACTATCTGTCATCTTAGTAGCGCTTCCTGGGCGTGGCCAGCCGCCACTAACCGGTAACAAAGTCCAGTTTCCAGTTGGACCGTACATCCACATAGAAGGATCATATAAGGGGTTTGGGCAGTCAGAGTTTAAGTAATATATTTGATATCCTGCAGCAACGGGGAGATTTTCAAATGTGAAGTTAACATCAGAAATTTTCTTTGTTTCGTTGAATTTAACTATTAATGTAACGGGTGCATAGTTTGGCCCTGAATAATCATATCCAGTTCTACCTACAATCCTTGTATTTCTATCTCCATCAAATAAAGCTTCAACACTCTCTACATAGAATGGACAATTTGGCCAATCGGGAGCAGGATCTCCGCCGTGTGAGAAGAAATAGGCAGGTGTTGTAAAGCTTCTCATCTCCCATACCCAATCCGGATTTGACTTAACTCCAGTATAACCAAGTGCAACATTATCGTGGTCATCTTCAACTAAGCTTGGCGATTCCCATATGATCTTCTCATCGGTACCCGTCACACTATAGTATGTTTCATTTGTGATTTTTGTCACAATTTCTGCTACCTTCTGTATATCCTTTGCAGTAGCAGATTCACTCAATACTATCAAACATTGGGGATTTCCATTTTCGTCAATAAAGAAATTTCTATCTGGAAGTTCCTCTGCCGAATAGCTTGGCGCTAGCGAAACCAGGAAAGCCACTAAAATTAAAGTTGTTATTATTTTCTTCATTTGTTTTCACCTCTAACTAAAGAATGCATCTGTATATCTCCATTCGATTGTAATACCATCTGAAACTTTTTGATTTGACACACCGAGCTGAGCATAGTTCCCATTAATCCAGTATTGCCAGTATTTTCCTGTAGATCTATTTTCGCCCAACCCTTCAATTGACGTAATGAATGCGCCAAAAGATTGGATATTGTAATCAAACTGCATTCCAGAGGCTTTCATGGCATCAAAAACTGTAGCGTCTTTTGATACCTTGACATCTTTCCATTCTTTCGAATATCCTTCTCCAAAGTCAGCAGTTATTGTCACTGTCACCCGATCTTGGTCTTTTCCATTATCTGTTGTCACTGCTGTTGCCGGTGATTGAGATGTAACTAGGATCTCCGATTCCTGTACAAAACTATCTCCATTGTTATCATTCCATCTCAAAAGAAGATATTCAGAATTCCCGTATTTCTGCCAGTTCCCCGAATTTCCCATTATGAGTCCTGCAGCAAATGTTCCTTCTCTAGCACCGCCCCAAAGCATAAGGATACTCTTGTTATTTGCCTTTCCAATATATACAATCCCTATGTCCTCAGTTATGCTGAGTTTTTTTCTTGATACGGTAGTTCCATCAACAGTGATAAAAACTGTATCCTCATTTTCTTCATACTTGATTCCAAAGATATCATTGTACTCCTTTGTCAACGAGTTTACTTCAGGACCCCCAATTAGAACAAGGTTCCTATCCTTTGGTGCGGATTTATCATCTGAAACACCATAAAGTAGTCCTTGGGATTGAAAGGTCTTAGAAACTGTATCCCTAGCTAGCAAATCCATTGAGTTTCCAGATTCCCCCGTTACAAAAGACGTATTTCTCACGAAACTGTCTTCCATATCTGAAAAACTTGATGAATCGGCCAGTAGAGTCATAGGAGTTGCCAATAATAAAAAGACTATACCTAGAACCAAGTATAAGCTATTCTTTTCTCCCATTTTCTTACCTCCATTTAATTTATGGATGGTGTCGCCATCCATTAAGTGATTTTACCTCTATATATATAAAGTTTTCTTTTTAGTTTGTATATTGAATTTTTTTTAGAAAAACACAGTTAGTTTTAGAAATTGTAGAAATGTTTAAAAGTATGGATGGCTTAGCCATCCTAGGTAGTTAAATGGTATCCCTCTTATACAAATTTAAAAATTCACCTTTCCACAAATGTTCTCCTTTCATAAAAATATCATGGCTTCTTACAGTGATATTAGTTTCTATTCTTTTTGAGCATCCTCTCATCTTATTGACTTTGTTCATATCCTCTTTTCTATTTGCTGTCTTATCAAAAATCACAAGAGAATGGATTGGATTTTTAAAATTGGCAATATTATTTTTTCCATTCATTATCTTATTTAATGTAATCGTAAATGGAAATGGGGAAACTGTACTTTGGCAAACATCATTCACCTTACCTGCCTTTGGTAGATTTAACATAACTTTGGAAGAAATAATGTTTGGATCGACTATGTGCATCCGACTTGGTGCAATTCTAGGGGCTTTTACTGTCATAAATCTAACGACAAATCCTGACGATTTGATGAGGGCAGTTACTAAACTTAAATTTCCCTATAAGTCAACAATGATTACTACCCTTACAACTAAATTTGTACCTATATTATTAAGAGATTTTAATGACATTGTCGATGTTCAGAGATCAAGGGGGGTAGACTTTAATAAGAGTAAAATGAAAGAAAAAATAATAAATTACGCTACCATTTTCTTTCCTCTTTTGTCAAAAAGTTTGGAAAGAAGTTTTCAATTGGCCGAATCGATGGAATCGCGTGCCTTTGGAAGATTTCCAAAAAGAACCTATTTTAATGAGATCAATATCTCTCCCTCTGAGTACATTATAATGGTAATTATTCTTTTACCCCTCCTAATGTCTGCATACATGTTGACAAAAGGTCAGGGAAGTTTTATCTTTTATCAAAAAGTTGATCCATTAATAAAATCTAGTTCTGAAATTAGAGATATTTTGATACTATTTTTACTTGAAGTCATTGTTATTCCTGTATTAATGTTTAAGTGGAGGATAAGTTATGATTGAGTTTGACAATTTATCATTTTGGTATAAGGATAACGATTCTCCAAGCTTGTCTGATATAAACATCTCAATTGATGAAGGAGAATTTGTCTTAGTTACTGGGCCATCTGGATGTGGCAAGTCAACATTTATTAGATCCATAAATGGATTAATTCCACATTTTTATGGGGGTAAAATAAAAGGAGATGTAACTGTCTCTGGAAAAAAAGTTTCTGAAACTCCAACAAATATACTTTCAGAAAAAGTGGGGATGGTATTTCAAGATCCTGAAAATCAACTTATAACAAATGAAGTTGAAAGAGAGATAGCATTTGCTCTGGAAAATCTATGTTTTTCACCGGATCTCATAGCTAAGAGGATTGAAGAAGCGATTGAAGCTGTTGGAGTATCTAGGATAAGACATGAAAATCCCTCCAATCTTTCAGGAGGTCAAAAACAAAAAGTAGCTATCGCTTCTGCCCTAGCAGTACATCCAGAAATCTTATTATTGGATGAACCTACATCTGAATTAGATCCAGCAGCAGCTGAAAGTATTCTTAATATCATCGAAAAAATTAATGATGAACTTGGCATAACTGTTATATTAATTGAGCATAGATTGGAAAGGGTGGTCCATCATGTTGATAGGATGTTGATCCTACAAGATTCTAAGATAATCTTTGATGACAACCCAAGAAAGATAAATTATAATGAAAGAAAAAACTGGAGAATTGGATTGCCTCCAGTAACTGAACTCTCACTTCGATTTGCAGATAAATTGAATAATCATGAACTGCCTTTAACTGTAAAGGAAGCAAGGACCACATTAAAAGAATTACTAAGTTCAATGAACAATATTATAGATTTACCAGAGGAAAAATCTTTGGGGAGAGAAATTCTTTCGATGAAAAATGTATATTTTTCTTATGATGGGGCAAATGATATTTTAAAAAATATTAATTTATCATTAAGGGAGGGAGACCAATTATCTATCATGGGAAAAAATGCCAGTGGTAAAACAACACTCATCAAATTGATAAATGGCATACTTAAACAACGTAAAGGGAGTATTAGTTTATACGGTAAAAAAATAGAGGATTATTCTTCAAGTGAAATTATAAAAAGAGTAGGAATTGTTTTCCAGGATCCAAACTTGCATTTATTTAATGAAACAGTTGAAGAAGAGATTGGATTTGTTTTGAAGAATTTGGGCCAAGACGCCGATACTATTGAAACAAAAGTAACCCAAATAATGGATGAATTTGGGATATCACAATACAAATATTCTTATCCTCTAGATTTGTCAGGTGGAGAAAAACAGAGGGTAGCCATTGCTTCAGTTTTAGTTGGTGACCCAGATATATTAATCTTAGATGAGCCTACACGTGGATTGGATTACCCTATTAAAATGAAACTAATTAATTATCTTAGAAAAAGGAACAAAACTGTAATAATGGTAACTCATGATGTTGAAACTGCAGCACAATTTTCAAACAGAGTTATACTTCTTAGCGAAGGTAAAGTAGTGACCGATGGATATAGGAGAGAAGTTTTATCCAAAGCTTTACTATTCTCACCACAGATCAATCGCCTAATACAACCTTATGCCAAAAATGGAATTCCAGATAATATACTTACACTCGATGAAATTTTGGAAGTTTTAACATGAAAAATAATTATTATTTTCCCTTGATTTTCATTTCAATTAATATCATCATGTTTGGAACTGCTTTATTTCTTGATAAATCAAGGGCCATAATAAGATACTGGCCTTATGAGATAATTGGAATTTTTTTATTAATAATAATATCTTTTTTTCATGAATTTGAAAGAAAATCTTTAAGTTCAAAAAATTTAACTCTCATCTCCATGTTAGCAGGTATATCTTCTGTTCTGAGGGTTCCCTTTGCAACTCTACCTGGAATACAGCCATGTACAACTTTGGTCATATGCACAGGACTTGTGTTTGGGCCCACCGCAGGATTTTTTGTCGGTGCATTGACTCCTTTAGTATCAAATTTTTTTTTGGGTCAAGGGCCGTGGACCCCATTTCAAATGATTGCTTGGGGACTCCCGGGGCTTTTTGCAGGATATTTGGAAGGCAAGAAAATCAACATAAAACTACTTATGGCATTTGGTATATTTTGGGGGTATATGTATGGGTGGATAATGAATATCTGGCATTATGCATTTTTCGTGAAACCACATACAATTGAAACACTTATACAGACATATTTACTAAGTTTCTGGTGGGAAACATCCCATGCATTTGCTAATGGCATGTTCGTTGCAGTAATAGGAGAGCGTACAATAAAAATATTATCACGCTACAAAAAGAGATTTTCAATAGAGAGAATCTAATATTTCTTATCTTGTTATTCATAAAAAGAAAATATTATAAGGCTCTTAATACAGGATTAGACTAACATTAGAGTGGTATAGTGACATATAAAAAAAAGTTAGAAGAACTAAGTAAAATTCCTCAGGTAGTTCATGGAGGGAAAAAAAATAGTGAAGATAAATTAGATTTTTCCTCAAATATTAATCCTCATGGCCCCCCCAAAATATTGATAGATTTACTTAATGCCAATATTACTAAAAATAAGATAAGTGAATATCCTGACAATTCTCTAATAAATTTAAAAAAATCTCTTGCTGGATATGTTGGCGTAAATCAAAATCAAATAATCCCAACTAATGGGTCACTTGAGTTCATAAAATTATTTGCTGATACTTTTGTTGAACTAAAATCAGAAGTTATTATACCATCGCCCTCCTTCGGAGAATATGAAAAGCTTGTCCTAATAAAGGGAGGTATCCCAACAAGCGTTTCTCTAAAAAAAGGCCAGATTAATATTGATGAAATTTTAAGAAAAATAAACGATAGAACATCATGTATTTTCTTGACCAATCCAAATAATCCATATGGCACAGTTGTTAAAAAGAAAGGCCTGATTGATTTAGTTGAAATATTAAATAAAAAAGATATACCAATTTTGATTGATGAGGCATTCATTGAATTCTCCGAAGAGAACTCACTTGTTTCACTCACAAATTCATTTGATAACTTAATAGTATCCCGTTCTCTTACGAAAATAATAGGCGTTGCAGGAATCAGACTAGGATTTGGGGTTTCATCAGAAAGAGTTTCAAAAGTTCTTGATAACATGAGATTAACCTGGAATATCAATGCATTTGCAAAAATAATTGGTGAAAATATTATAAAATGCAATGATTTTGTCAATGAAACGATTTTATCAATTTCAAAAGAAAGAGAGTTTTTATTCGAAAGATTAAAGGCGTTGGAACTAAAAGTCTATCCTTCAAATGCCAACTTTCTATTCATTGAAATAGATGATTCTCCGAATATAAAATCTCAATTGTATGAAAAAGGTATCCTCGTACGGGACTGCTCTAGCTTTAGAGGCATTGACAGTGGCATCAGGATAGCAGTTAGAACTAGAAAAGAAAACGAGATTCTTATAGGGGCTTTGGCGGAGTTATTGCATGGATAAATTGATACTTGCTGCAATTATCATTTCAGCACTTATTTATGATTTTATCATTGGAGAAAAGCCACTTTTTATCCACCCAACGATATTATTTGGAAAATTTATCAGCTACTTTGAGAAAAAATTTTGGAAAAACTCTATTCTGATGGGTGGCCTTCTTACATTTTTTACAGTTCTAATTGCATTATCAATAGGATTTGTCCTGAATTTGATCTATATCTATGCTCCAATCTATATTTTCTTCCCAATAGCCGTATTTATCTTAAAAAGTACCTTTTCAATAAATGAGATGGGAAGGGCTACAAAGAGAATAATTACTCCAATGGAAAAAAATGATTTAGACGGTGCTAGAAAGTATCTTTCTTTCATCGTTTCAAGAGATACAAAAAAGCTTGACAGATATCATATCCTATCAGGAAATCTTGAATGTATTGGAGAATCATTTATTGACAGCATTGTATCCCCACTCTTTTTTTTCATGATATTTGGGTTTTATGGGTGCCTAGTATTTAGGGCTGTAAATACACTTGACTCAATGATTGGGTATAAAAATGAGAGGTATATTTTATTTGGAAAAATTTCAGCAAGATTTGACGATGTTTTAAATTTTATTCCTTCACGAATTGGCGTTTTAATTACCTTATTCTGTTCTTTGATTTTTAACTATCCTTTAAAAAGATCATTTGAAACCTACCGAAAATACCATAATACAACTGAAAGTCCAAACTCCGGCCATATAATGTCCCTATATGCTGGAATATTCGGCGTTAAACTTGAAAAGAAGGGCTATTATGTCCTAGGTGATGGGATTGATTTTGAAGATACACTAATAGTGAGAAAGGCTTTAAAATTGTATTTCCTATCAACTATAGTATCATTTGCATTAGTTTTAATTATAATATACCTATTGCCACTACCACTTAAAGTTGGAGGATTCACATGAAAATATTGAAGGAAAAGAGTTTTCTTTCTGGCAAAGTAAAACTTAGAATTTATGATGATTTCTTTGTAGTTGAGTCAGATGAATCCCTTAAGGCATATAGCTCTGCAATCCTTGGAGGGGGCAAGAAATTTACCAGAACACTTATTGGGAAAAAAGTAGAAAAAAACTATATTTCTGAAAATCCTGAAAAAGATCTTCAGCAAGTAGAAAAGAAAATAGGATCAATAGATTCAGTTGGAATGATGACAGCATGTGATGTAAAGAACTTATTTATCAAAGAAGAAAATAATGTTTTAGTTTTTCTTACTGCAGGTGTTTCTAATGCTTCCTTAGCAGGTGAAATAACTTCTGTTTTAACACCCTGCACAATAAATATCTATGCAATAATAGATGCCAATTTAGAGGAAGAGGCGTATGTAGGGGGGATTATAACAATGACTGAAGCTAAGACCCGGGCGCTACTTGATCTTGACATAAGAAGCGTTAATTCTTACAGAAATGCTACAGGTACAACTACAGATTCCGCTTTAATTGCATCAACTGGAAATGGCAAAAAAGAAAGGTACATGTCAACTGGAACGAAAATAGGGAAAACACTAGGGGAACTTGTATATGAAGGAGTTTATAATTCTCTGGTAATATATGATAAAAATAATCCTCAGAGAAGTTTGGCATCTAGGCTTAAGGAGAGGGGTATTTTTTTAGAAGATATCATAAAAGCAGAAATGGAGCTTTTCATTGACAATGATGATATAACTAGAGATGAGTTCAAGTCATTATTCCAAAATGAACTTGAATACTATCTTAAGGAGCCTAACGTTTCTTCACTTATTATTGCAGGTTTGAGAGCAGAGGAAGATGGATATAGAGGGATAATTCCAGGACTTCCAAAAAGTGAGTTTGAAAAAGATCCCATTCATTTAATCGCTGACGAAGCCATAGGGGACGCAATAGCATCATATATTGGAGGGTATAGGGGGATATTTGAGTTTAGAAGAGTTGAAAGGATTAAACCTGGTATAATAGGTGGGCTTGGACCATTTATGGACGATGCTTTGGGCGGGCTCATTGCAGGAATTTCATCAAAAATATTTCAGGGGATAAATAGATGATTAGAAATTTCCTTGACCTTCTTGCGTTTTCATCAATTTTACCTTTAGGAAGCAACAGAACAATAGAAGGTGCAGCTAAAGGCGCTTTTCTATACCCATTGGTAGGTTTAATTATTGGATTAATCTCTGCATCAATAGTGTATTTATTGTCATACCTCCCGTCAAGAATATTTTTTTCAATTTTGAGTGTCTTTTTTATTTTGTTATTAGAAGGATTTCATCATATCGATGGCGCAGTTGATATGGGTGATGCCCTTTTTGTTAGAGATAAAAGTAGAAGGGCAGAGATAATGAAGGATAGATTCATAGGCACAGGTTCAATTCTTTCTGGATTTTTTACAGTATTCTTACTCATAGCAGCATTTTATGAAATAAAGTCATTTGAGAGAATTGCTATTTTTCAATATGTCCTTTTAGCAGAATTTCTATCCAGAGTGTGTGCTTGTTTTCTTTTAAGACTAGGAAAACCCCTAAATAAAGGGATGGGGCTCCTTTTTATAAGAGAGATGAAGCCTTCAAAATTCATTTTTTCTCTAATATTAGCCTTTGTTATTTCAATGTTGTTTGGGATTAAAGGAATTTTATCTTTCTTAGTCTTAGTTCTTTTCTCGTTGATTTACCTATTATTTGTTAAAAAAGAATTTGGATTTGTGAATGGAGATCTGATTGGTGTGGGGATAGAATTTTCTAGGATAGCGATACTTGTCTTTTTGATATTTTCACAGTGGTTTTTATGAAAGCACTAGTTATGTGTGGGGGCAAAGGAGAAAGATTTTCCTTATTTGAGGAAAAATTACTGTCCCAATACAAAGGTAATCCAATCATAAAGAATGTTGTCGATACTTTGATTGGCTCCGATAAAATTGAAAAAATATTTTTACTAGTTTCAGATAATTCTCCAAATACAAAGGAATACCTAATTAATGAATATGGGTCCAACAAAAATATTTCAATTATTAAAACTTCTGGCATTGGATTCATCGAAGATATGGCGTGGGCAGTAAACGAGAAAAAACTTTTTGAGCCATTATTAATTGTTTCTGGAGATCTTCCTTTAATTTCTAAATCTATAATTCAAGATATTTTGGAACTTTATAGAAAAGTGAATAAACCTGCACTTTCTTTGATGATTCCAAAGAAGTTAATGAAAGAATTTTCAGTTACATCCTACTTTATACATAATGGTATTGAAGTTGTACCTCTTGGGATAAACATTATTGATGGGAAATTGATAAATGGGCCAATGGAAGAGGAGATAATAATTTTAGAAAACATAAAAGAATATCCTAATATAAATACAAAAAAAGATTTGGATATATTAAATAGAAGTGATTAATCCTTTTTTGAAACACCGGCATCGTCAAAAGTAGCCATTTCGTTTAATAGTTTCAGTGACATTTCGCAGATTGAAATGCCAATTGCAGCACCAGTACCTTCTCCAAGTCTCATATCCAGTTCAAACAACGGTTTCTTTTTCATCTGCTCAAGCATCTTAATATGGCCTATCTCAACAGAGTTATGAGATGGTATTATGTAGCCAGATACATTTGAATTCATCTTGGAAGCAATCAGTGCAGCAGCTGTTGATATGAAGCCATCTATTACTACAGGTGTCCTTTTCATAGCTGCTGCTAGTACTACCCCCACAAGACCACCTATTTCATATCCTCCTATCTTTGATAGAACGTCAATTGGGTCATTTTTGTCAGGTTTGTTTAATTCTATTGATTTTTTGATTATTTTTACCTTGTTTTTGTATGCATCGTCACCAACACCTGTACCTCTCCCAGTAACATCTTCAACGGGGGCATCTGTAAAAACAGATGCTATTGCAGAAGAAGGTGTAGTGTTTCCAATCCCCATTTCTCCAATACCAATTATGTCATATGGGCCGAATTGATTGAATATCTCTATTCCATAGTTAATTGATTTAATTGCATTTTCCCTTGTCATTGCGGGTCCCTTGCAGAAGTTATTTGTTCCATATCCAACTTTTTTTATAATGACTCTGTCAGAGGATATATCTCCAGCAACACCAAGATCTGCAACTATAAGTTCTGCGTCTATAGCTTTAGATAGAACATTGATCGCAGCTCCTCCTCTTACAAAATTGTAGACCATCTGAGCTGTTACAGTTTTTGAATACGCAGAAACTCCTTCATCAGTAACTCCATGATCCCCTGCAAATATGAATATTGCCTTTTTTGAAATAGAAGGATTTGAAGTCTCTTTCATCCCGGCAATTTCCTTTGCTAACTCTTCGAGCCTACCAAGGCTTCCAGGTGGTTTTGTAAGATTATCTAATTTCTTCTGAGTTTTTTCCATAGAATCTTTGTCTATTGGTTTAATTTTGCCAATTACCTCCTCATAATTCATAATATCTCCTTGAATGCCGTTTTTTCATAAATGGTCTGCAATTCAGTAATTATTACAAGTCAATGCCTTTTCTTGAATGAATCCCTTGTGTATAAGGGTGTTTAATTTCGCCTATTTCTGAAACCAAATCTGCCATATCAATAATAGTTTTTGGAGCACCTCTTCCCGTCAAAACAACTTCGACTTTTTCATGCTTATTTTTAAGTAATTCTATAAGGCAATTTAATGGAATTAATTTAAACATCAATGCAACAAGAACTTCATCCAGAATAACTAGATCATATTGGGCACCCGCTAAAACCTTTTTTGCAAACTCTAAACCTTGCACAGCTAAATCAACATCTATGTTATCGGGATTTTCATAAGATACGAAAGTTGACCTACCAAATGATTTTATTTCAATATTGTCTATTTTTTCTGCAGTAAAATATTCGCCATAAGCATTTCCCTGCTTCATGAACTGTATAATCATTACCTTTAATCCTCTGCCAGATGCCCTCATGGCAAGCCCAAATGCGGCCGTTGTTTTACCTTTTCCATTACCGGTATAAATTTGAATGAGTCCTGTCATAAAATCATTTTCTTGAATTCTCTTTCTATTTAAAAAATATTCGGTCTACAGGGAATTTGAAAACTACCGGATATGAATATATATTTAGGTTGACCTAAATATTAATCTCTCTTGGATTTACTAAATCGATTGACCGATATTTTTGAAATCAAAGAGAGGATAAAGATGTCAAAAACAGATAAATTGCTTTCAGAGAAGGGAAACAGATTTAGTTTAACATCTCTTTAAATGTGAGGGATAATATTATTCCTAATTTTTTTTATATCATGAATTAAATTACGATATGCTTATAATAAAATAAATTTAAAACCAAATTATGAAAATTCCACGTTTCGTAATTGCTGGCGAGCGAAGTGGAGTGGGTAAATCTCTTATTACAACCGGAATACTTCTATCATTAAAGGAAAGAGGTCTTTCTGTCCAGCCTTTCAAAGCGGGCCCAGATTTTCTTGACACAATGCATCACAACATCGTGACTGGAAATAAATCACGAAATTTGGACACATGGATGTTTGAAGAGTCTATTCTAGAAATTTTTCTAAAAGCATCAGAAAAAAAGGATATTTCAGTCATAGAGGGCGTAATGGGTTTTTATGATGGGATAGATGGTGTAAATGAAAAGGGAAGTACAGCCCACCTATCAAAATTATTAAAATCTCCGGTCATTCTAGTTTTAGATTCAAGAGGGTCTGCCAGAAGTCTTGGTGCAATTGCTATGGGATTCCAGAAATATGATCCTGATGTAAACATAGCCGGAGTTATATTCAATAATATTGGAAGCGATAAACATCTAAATTATCTAAAGCAGTCGTTAAGAGGGGTCGAGTGTCTTGGAGGCATACCTCGTGTTAAAGAGAAAATTTTATATTCAAGACATTTGGGCCTAGTTCCTCCTGATGAGTTATATAATCCAGAAAAATATGAAATAATTAAGGGTTTAGTCCAAGATAATGTTAACATAGACAGATTAATTGAAATTTCAAAAAATGCCGAAGAGCTTGAGTACACAGGTAGATCCTTATTTGGTAAAGAGGACAAAAAAATTAAAATTGGAGTTGCATTTGATAATGCCTTCAATTTTTATTATTGGGATAACTTTGAAATCCTAAAATCTTATGGTGCTGATATCGAATTCTTTTCCCCTCTCACAGGAAAACTCCCTGATGTAGATGGCATTTACATGGGCGGGGGATATCCAGAGATATTTGCAAAAGAACTTGAAGCTAATAAGTCCTTAATGTCTGCCATAAGGGGGAAATCTGAGGATGAAATTCCAATATATGCGGAATGTGGCAGTCTAATGTACCTCTGCAAGAGACTAGTAAACCTAGATGGCAAGTCCTTTAAGATGGTAGGAATCTTTGACGCTGATATTGAAATGACCGAAAGAAGACAGGCCCTAGGTTATGCAGAAGTAAAGGTCACCAAGGACAATATCCTTTCCAAAAAAAACGATATAATCAGGGGTCACGAGTTTCACTATTCAAGAGTTTCAAGCTTAAATGAAGATAGCTTCGCATATGAGATGAAAAGAGGAGTTGGCATTCAAGATGGGAAGGATGGCTTAGTATCAAAAAAAACCATTGCCTCTTATTTGCATCTCCACTTTGCCACATCTCCAGAGATCCCACAAAAATTCATTGGTAGTTGTTTAAAGTATAGCAAGAAATAAACTAGGGTTAAAAATGTCTCAAGAAAATTTGACTGAAGAAGTAAAAAAACAATTTAAAAATGGGATTATTGGCAGTAATAGAACCTGTGAGTATTATCCATGTCACTTTGAGGGTCAAGATTGTACATTTTGCTATTGTCCTTTTTATCCCTGCAATGATCCCTTTCTCGGAAAAGAAATAACCTCTAAAAAGGGAAATAAAACGTGGAGTTGCAAAGATTGTTTCTGGATACATAGAAATGATGTTGCAAAGAGATGCTTTGAGTTATTAAAAGATGAATACTTTAATTGTTCTAAAGATGAAATTCTCTCGATAAAAAAAACAATTGAAACATCACACCATAAATATGCCAAAACTATCATGATATTGGGGGCAACCTCTGGCGCAGGTAAATCTTTAACGGTCGCGGCCCTGTGCAGGATTCTATCAAACAGAGATTATAAGGTAGCTCCCTTCAAATCCCAGAACATGTCACTTAACTCCTTTGTGACTGAATTTGGAGAAGAAATTGCAAATATCCAAGACCTCCAAGCAAAGGCTGCAAGGATTAAACCTAGAGCATACATGAACCCTATTCTGCTGAAGCCGAAAAAAGACAACGTATCCCAAGTGATAATCGAGGGGAAACCTTACAAAGACATGGACGTCGAAGAGTATTATTCCTTTACAAGGTCAAAAGGTCTTGAAATTGCAAAGAGTAACCTCCATTTTCTTAGAAGATTAAATGATGTCGTTGTACTCGAAGGAGCAGGAAGTCCAGCAGAAATTAACATAAGAGATTGTGAAATAGCAAATATGAAAACTGCAGAGATTGCAGACGCTCCATGCATATTAGTTGTCAATATAGAATGGGGTGGATCTTTTGCATATATCTATGGAACATTAAACTTACTTCACGATAAAGATAGGAAACGGTTCAAAGGAGTAATAATAAATAATCTAAGGGGAGATAAATCTTCTCTTCATGACGGAATAGAAGAAATTGAAAGATTAGTCGGTGTCCCAGTTTTGGGCATTGTTCCACACATAGAGCTTAATCTTCCAACAGAAGATTCAATGTTTATAAAGTCAGAAGAGATGGATAGTTCAAAAATTTTAATAGGCGTAATCAAACTTCCAAGGATATCTAATTTTACAGATTTTGATGCACTAGGTTTGGAGAAAGATGTTTCAGTGATTTTTATTGATGATCCAACAAAAGTCAAGAAGGTCGATGCAATTATTATCCCAGGAACTAAAAATACAGTTGAAGATTTAAAATGGTTAAAACAAAAAGGATTCTTTGAATCAATAAAAAAAAGGTCAGGCTCTATCCCCATAATTGGAATATGCGGCGGATACCAAATGCTCGGTAATAAAATTATTGACAAAGGTATAGAAGGCGAAGAAGAAGCAGAGTACGATGGCCTGGGTCTTCTAGACGTTTCTACCTACTTTGATTTATACGATAAAAAAACTGTGCAGGTGAATGGCAAAGTTCTCGAGGAATACCGGGTGGGGGATGGCTTTATACGAGGCTATGAAATTCACATGGGTAAAACAATAATGCATGCAAATAGGCCAATTTTTCAAATAGACGACGCCGATGGGACTCATTTTGAAGGTTGTATAGATACTAATCTCAAGGTAATGGGGACATATATACACGGCGTATTTGATTTACCTTCATTTAGGAAATATTTTTTAAGTTTGATATCTAAGAAAATAGCCGATACAAATGAAGAGACATACTTTGACTATAATCATGTAATAGATTTAAACCTTGAAAAGCTAGCAAAAACTTTTGAAGAAAATATAGATATGCATCAACTTTACACTACTATCGGCTTGGAGGATTCACCCTGAGCTTATCCTTAATTATCCAGGCAGCAACATCAGGAGCTGGGAAAAGTATCATAACAGCTTTGCTTTGTAGGTATTTTTATAAAAAAGGATTTTCAGTTGCACCATTCAAAGCTCAAAATTTATCCCTAAACTCCTTTGTCACAGACAAAGGTCATGAAATAAGCATATCCCAGAGTTTCCAAGCGTGGGTTTCTAACATAGAACCAGAGTACGATATGAATCCAATTTTGCTAAAGCCAAAGGGGAAAGGCTCATATCAAATTATTCTTAAAGGAAAACCATTGGGGGATTTTAAGAAATCTGACATGGAAAACATTAGAGGGGAATTGTTAAAGGAAATACATGAATGCTATTCAAATCTTTCAAAAAAATACGACATAGTGATTTGTGAGGGGTCAGGTTCACCTGTTGAGATTAATATTTCCAAATACGACATAGCTAATATGAAAACGGCAGAAATTACAAAATCTCCAGTAATTGTTGTTGGTGATATAAACATCGGCGGAGTATTCGCCGGATTGTACGGAACTTTTTCTCTTTTACCCACAGAGTATCAGAAATATGTTAAAGGTTTTATAATCAATAAATTTAGGGGTGAACGTTCCATACTCTCTAGTGGAACAACGTATCTTGAAAAAATAACTGGGGTACCTACCCTAGGCGTGTTACATCATCATAATTTTATATTCCCTGAAGAGGATAGTCTAGGCATGAGAAATATTTCCTCGCATAAAAACTGTAATTCAGAGGATATCAGAAATATCTGGATTGAAAATATTGATAACTTTTTATATTTATCGCAAAAAGAGCTTAATTATAAAATGATTGAAGATATATTAAACAATGGCTTGAGTTGAACATGATGATTGAATTTGAAAAGGATCCTGTTAAAATTGAAAGAAAGAGTTTTGAAATAATTACAAAAGAGTTAGGAGATATTAAATTTGAAGAAAGCCATGGTAAAGTTATAAAGAGAGTCATACATACAACGGCCGACTTTGAGTACACAAGTATTACTAAGATAAGCGAAGGGGCCATTGACAATGCTATTGAATCTCTGAAAAAAGGATCTTATATTTATACTGATACAAAAATGGCTTCGGAAGGGATAAACAAAAGAATTCTCTCAAAGTTTGGTGGCAAGGTCTTATGCTACGTAAGTGATGATGACGTTATTGAAGAATCAAGGTCAAAAGGTATAACTAGATCTATGGCCGCAATGGAAAAGGCGATCCTAAACGATAAAATAAAGATATTTGTAATTGGAAATGCACCAACGGCTCTTTTCACACTTATCGATTCAATTAATTCCAATAAAGCATCTCCTGACCTTATCGTTGGGGTGCCAGTTGGTTTTGTTGGTGCATCAGAGTCAAAAGAAGCTTTGATTAAAACTAAAGTTCCATACATAACAACTCTTGGTCGAAAAGGCGGGAGTACAGTCGGTGCAGCAATAGTAAACGCCTTGCTTTACATGATAGAATAATTCAGGTATTCTTATGGAAAAGTATATTGTAAAGGACGGTAAGAAATTAAGATATGGGTACACTACGGGTACATGTGCGGCAGCAGCGTCTAAGGCTGCAGCCCTTATGCTTTTTAATAAGAAGGAGATCAATCAAGTTTCAATTGTAACCCCAAAAGGATGGGAGTTATTCTTAGATGTGCATAATATTACAATAGAAAAAGATTCAGTATCATGTTGTGTTATTAAAGACGCAGGTGATGATCCGGATGTCACAAATAAATTAGAGATATGCACAAGAGTTGAAAAAGCTGAAAATGGGATTACAATTACAGGCGGAAAAGGAGTTGGAATAGTAACTAAAAAAGGCCTTTCAATACCTGTTGGTAGTTATGCAATAAATCCTGTGCCGTTAAAAATGATTCGTGAATCAGTTTCAGAGATATTACCTAACGATTGTGGGATTAAAATAGAAATATTTGTCCCAAAAGGTGAAGAAGTTTCAAAAAAAACATTTAATCCGGATCTTGGAATAGTTGGTGGTATATCTATTATTGGCACCTCGGGGATAGTAGAGCCAATGTCAGAAGAGGCACTGAAGGAAGCCATTATGCTTGAAATATCCATCCTAAAAGAGGAAGGGGAAAAAAATATTATATTTGTCCCAGGAAATTATGGTATTAATTTTCTAAAGAAAGAGCTAAATCTCGATAAAATACCTTCTGTAAAAATAAGTAACTTTGTTGGGGACATGCTGGACAAAGCTTGTGAATTTGGTATCGGAAAAATCCTCTTAGTGGGGCATATTGGTAAACTTGTAAAGGTGGCATCAGGCTCCTTTAACACACACAGCAAAGTAACTGATTCGAGGATGGAAACACTTGCTGCAAATTGTGCCTTAATTAAATGTGACACAAGATTAATTAGAGAAATCATGGAGAGTAACACTACCGAAGAGGCAGTTGATTACATATTAAAGGATGGATTAAAAGATGTTTTCAATATACTGGCCGAGAAGATATCAGAAAGATGCACTAAACGTACACAAAATAAAATTGAAGTTAGTTGCGTCATATATTCCTTAAAACACGGTTTGTTGGGTATGAGTAAAAATGCAGAAAACATGATAGAAGGGTTCAAAGGGATATGATGAATAAAATATATGTTGTTGGGGGCGGGCCTGGAAATATTGATTATATTATCCCCATAGGAATGAAAAAAATCAAAGAAGCAGATATCGTAGTTGGTGGAAAAAGAAATTTGGATTCAATTGACATCAAAGGAAAAGAAATCTTCATCATAAAAAATAATTTGAACGATGTCATTGATTTCATAAAGAAAAATTATATTGATAAAAAATTAGTTGTAATACTCTCAGGCGATCCAGGATTTTATGGGATGCTGGAGTATCTAAAAAGATATTTTGATAAAGAAATGCTTGATGTAATCCCCGGTATATCTTCTATCCAGTATCTATTCTCCAAAATAGGTGAATCCTGGAATGATTCGTTTTTTTGTAGTCTTCATGGTAGGGACGTTGATATAGTAGATATAGTTAAAAAAAATAGGAAAGTTGGAGTTCTAATGGATAACAAGATGAAACCTGAAATAGTGGCCCAAATATTACTTGATGCGGGCATTAAAGAAAAAACAATATACTTGGGCCAAGATCTTTCCTATAAAAATGAAAAAATTATTGTTGGTACAGTTTATGATATTTCAAAAATAACAAGCAATGGATTGTGTGCAATGGTGATAATTGATGGTATTTAATTGGAACTTCCGAACAGCAGGCATCCCAGATGAAAATTTTTCTAAGGATAACTCACCAATGACAAAGGAAGAAGTCAGGGTATTGGCACTATCAAAATTAAGACTTAAAGAGGATAGTGATATCCTAGACATAGGGGCCGGCACAGGTTCAATTTCGATTGAGGCGGCACTAATTTCAAATAAGGGAGTGGTATACTCCATTGAGATGGAAAAAGAAAGGATAGGTACAATTGAAAAAAATGTAAATTACTTTGGAATAAAGAACATTATTATTATACAAGGTGTAGCACCTGAGAGCTTATCCTCTGTTCCAAGTGTAGACAGGGCATTGATAGGGGGGAGTGGCGGAAAGTTAAATGAGATATTTGATTGGCTTCGCCTTAATTTAAAATCGGAAGGTCGTTTGGTGATACTAGCAATAACCCTCGAAACTCTTTCTCAATCGCTTGAACTTATTCGACATGGGGACTATAAAGATATTGAAATATGTCATGTTTTTGTATCTAAAGGAAAAAATATTGGGAAACTTACCATGATGGAAGGGAGAAATCCAATTTACATAATCTCTGCAACGAGGAAATAAAATGAAAGGAAAATTATATGGTGTTGGTGTAGGCCCAGGAGACCCTGACCTTATTACGATAAAGGCTGTAAATACACTAAAAACTGTTGACGCCATAGTTTCTCCAGAATCTTCAAAGGACAAGGGCAGTGTTGCGTATGAGATTGCGAAAAAATATCTGAAGGATGACGTCGAAATAATCTACCTTACTTTTCCTATGAGTTATGAAGAGGACAAATTAAAATCAATTTGGGAAAATAATGCTAATATAATTGAATCTGAAATTAATAAAGGAAGGATTCTTGCATTTATAACGCTGGGGGACCCTACTATCTATAGCACTTATTCTTATATGCTTGAACATTTGAAAAAGAGGGGCATAGAAATTGAAACTATACCCGGAATACCTTCTTTCTGCGCAATTTGTAGTAGAATCAATATGCCACTTGCCTTGGGTAACGAGACAATAGCAATAATACCAGTTACAAATGAATCTTCAAACTTTATTTTTAACTCTACAAAGGATTTTGATAATATCGTGCTTATGAAACCCTCGGCCAATTCTACTTTAATAGTGAAGATTATAGAATCACTAGACTTAGCTGAAAAATTCGTACTTGCCCAAAAAATAGGGACAAAAGAAGAAAAAATTTCTAATAAGTTAGAGGATATCAAAAACGATATACCCTACTTATCTTCAATCATAATAAAAAAGAAGGGATTTAAAATTGACTAAAGTTTTTTTTATAGGTGCTGGTCCAGGAGATCCTGATCTTATCACTGTAAAAGGTAAAAAGATACTCGATAGTGCAGATGTGATAATATATGCTGGATCTTTAGTGAATAAAGAAATTCTAAACTCTAGAAAGCCCGATTCTTTAGTATATGATAGTGCTACGATGAATCTTGAGGAAATTATAGGCATTATCAAAAAAAACGTCTTAGAGGGTAAAATAGTTGCAAGGGTCCATACTGGAGACCCAAGTATATATGGTGCAATAAAGGAGCAAATGGACCTTTTAGAGGAAGATGGAATAGAATATGAAGTCATACCTGGCGTAAGTTCCTTTGTTGCAGCTGCTGCAGTTTTGAAAAAGGAGTTTACTTTACCAAATGTTTCACAGACAGTTATCTGTACCCGAATAAGCGGAAGAACAGAGGTTCCCGAGAAGGAAGACTTAGAAAAACTATCTTCACATAGGACATCAATGGCAATATTCTTATCAGTTTCGATGATTGAAGATGTAGTAAAAAAACTTTTAAAAAATTATGCTATTACAACTCCAGTTGCAGTTGTTTACAAAGCCACATGGAAGGATCAAAAAATTTTGGAAGGGACTCTAGGAAATATTGTTGACATTGTAAAAAAAGATGGGATTAAGAAGACTGCAATTATACTGATTGGCGACTTTTTATCATCCGATTATGAAAAGTCAAAACTCTATGATAAATCCTTTAGCCATGAATATAGGGGTGCTACTTAATTGAGATGGGCAGTCATTACTCTAACGAAAGGGGCACTTGAACTTGGTTTAAAAATAAAAAGTGTAATTGATAATGTTGACCTTTATAGTAATTCCAAATGGAGTTCAGACCAATCAAGGTCAATAGACGGGAATTTCAATGAGTTTGTTTCTAAAATATTCAATGAATATGATATCCTAGTTTTTATCATGGCATCAGGTATAGTGGTTCGTTCAATAGCTAATCTAATTACTAATAAAACTCAAGACCCTGGAATTGTAGTCATAGATGAAAAAGGAAAATATGCCATCAGTTTATTATCAGGACATCTGGGAGGGGCAAATGATGCTGCAAGACTTCTCTCAGAAAAGATAGGTTCTGAGCCCGTAATCACAACAGCTTCAGATGTAATTGGATCTATGGCAGTTGATACTCTTGCAATGCTCCTGGGCTGTGAAATTGACAACATGAAAGTTGCCAAGGAGATTACTTCCTTAATTGTAAACAGCTATAAGATTGGAATTTATACTGAAATACCAATTAATTTTGATATACCTGACAATGTCAAAAAAATCAATAACTTAGAAGGAATAGATGAATACTCTGGAATTATAATTGTATCAAATAAAGTCATGAGCGTGCCAAAATCACACGTTAGATTGATCCTGAAAAACATAGTAGTGGGTCTTGGTACAAAGAAAGGAATATTGGCCGAAAGTATTATTTCTGCAATAAAAAATGAATTGGAAATCAATAAGCTTGACAAGAGAAGCATTAAAAAAATTGCCACAATAGACATTAAAAAAGAAGATAAAGCCCTGTTGGGGGCTGCTAGATTCTTTAACTTACCTTTAGAATACATTAAAAAGGAGGACATCTTAAAAATAGAAGATAAGTTTGAAAAGTCAGATTTTGTTAAAGAATCAATTGGTGTTGGCGCCGTATGTGAGCCTGTAGCTTATCTTTCTTCTAATAAGAAAGGCAGATTTATTTTAAAGAAGAAATCTTACGGAGGCATAACAATAGCCATCTGGGAGGAACTATGAAAGGTAAAATATTTGTCGTTGGAATAGGGCCAGGTGATCATGAATACCTAACCCCAAGAGCCAAGAGTTCATTAAAAGATTCTGACATTATAATTGGCTATTTTAGTTATATCAAATTAATCAAACCTCTTTTTCCAGAAAAAGAATATGTTTCTTCTGGCATGACAAAGGAAGTAGAAAGGTGCAAGCAGTGCATCGACCATGCAAAAGATGGAAAAGCAGTGTCTTTAATAAGTAGTGGCGATCCTGGTATTTATGGCATGGCAGGGATATTGCTTGAACTCGCCACAAACTCAAAAGAAGATATTTATGTTGAGGTAGTTCCAGGAGTTACGTCTTATCTAGCTGCAGCATCCCTATTGGGTTCACCTATTACAGAAGACCATGTTGTGATTAGCTTAAGCGACCTTTTGATTCCATGGGAGATAATAGAAAATCGAATCCATTGTGCCGGAAAGGGTGATTTTGTGATCTGCATCTATAATCCAAAGAGCAAAGGAAGAAGAGAGCAGATATCCAAGACAAGAGATATATTATTGTCCTATAGAAGCGCTTCTACTCCAGTAGGGATAGTTAAAAATGCAATGAGAGATGGTCAAAAAGTTATTATCACAGACATCAATCAGATGCTCGAACATGAAATTGATATGAACACATTAATAATTATAGGGAACTCTAGAACTTTTGTAAAGAATAATTTCATGATAACTCCAAGAGGATACAACTTATGATACTCTTAATAGGTGGGACAAAGGATGGGAGGGATTTAGCTAAAGACATCCTAAACAGCAATTTCAAGGTACTTGCCAGCACAGCTACAGAGTATGGCAAAGATCTATTGGGCAAACACCCAAATTTAACAGTTATTTATGGAAAAAAAGACTATAACGATATGATAGAAATAATTGAGAAATACAAGATCAAATGCATTGTTGATGCGAGTCATCCATATGCAGAAAATGTTTCTATAAATGCAATTAAGGCGGCCAAGAATAAAAACATTCCGTATCTTAGATATGAGAGAGAGAAAACTGAGATTAGTGGGATTTTCAAGGTAAAAAATTATAATGAGGCTGCAGAGGCTTTAAAGGACACTACTGGCAATATAATGCTCACAATTGGAAGCAATAATCTTGAAGTTTTTTCTAAACTTGATAAAAATAGGATTTTTGTAAGGGTTTTACCCTTATCCAACGTTTTGAAAAAATGTGAAATGCTTGGATTTTCACCTAACAATATAATTGCTATTCAAGGGCCTTTTTCTAAAGAGTTTAACAAAGAACTTTACAGGCAATTTGATATAGAGTTTATAGTAACTAAAGATAGCGGAGAAGAGGGCGGAACTAGAAACAAAATTGAAGCTGCAATTGAAGATGGCATTAAAGTGATATTGATTGAAAGGCCCAAGATATATTACGGTGCCATATATTCAGAAAAATCAAAGATAATAGACAGATTAAATAATCTTTGTTTATAAAATGAATTCTTACCAATAACCAATACACTTATAAATGAAAAATGTTGTTACTTGTTGATGGATGGCGTCACCATCCATAAAGGAGGGAAAAAAATGCATATAATGGAAGGATTTCTACCGTCCCCCTGGTGGATTATTTGGTTTGTTTTGGCATCCCCATTTATAATATATGGAATCTACCAAATCAATAAATTAGTTAAGCAAAACAGAGAAATATTGCCACTATTGGCCGTAGCAGGTGCTTATATATTTGTACTATCTTCGTTGAAACTACCCTCGGTCACTGGCAGTTGTTCACATCCTACAGGAACAGCACTAGGCGCAATCATTTTTGGACCATTTGTAACAGCAGTTTTGTCTTTCATATCTTTGATATACCAAGCATTGTTTTTGGCACATGGAGGATTTACAACACTCGGGGCAAACACATTTTCGATGGGTATAGTTGGCCCTATATTTGGGTTCATTATCTATAAAGCACTAATGAAAGTCAAAGTCAACTTCTACATAGCCGCTTTCTTTGCTGCAACATTTGCAGACTGGTTTACATATGTAATGACTTCAATTCAACTTGCCTTGGCATTTCCTGCTGCAGAAGGAGGTTTCATGACTTCATTTGCTTCTTTCGCCACAGTATTTGCCGTTACACAAGTACCACTTGCTTTAATGGAAGGCGTTCTCACTGCACTACTACTAAAGTATGTTTTACAGGTTAGATCAGATATACTCGTAAAGATGAAGGTAATGTCAAAAGAAACTGTAAAAGAAATATTGGGAAGAGGTGCAAAAGCATGAAAGGAGAAATAATAGCAGTTATCTCAATCCTAATATTTGCAGTAGCATTTGTAGTTGTATCTTCAACCGGCAGTTTTGAGTGGGGTGGAGCTGACGGCGAGGCTGAGAATGTCATTGCTGAGTTAAATCCAGAATTTGAACCTATAGCACAACCTTTATGGGAACCACCAAGCGGAGAGATTGAAAGTTTGTTCTTCAGTCTCCAGGCAGCCATAGGTGGACTAATAATAGGGTATTTCCTAGGATTTTACAAGGGCAAACAATAAAAATGGCATTAAGGTGTACAATCTGTGCATACGATATTAGAAGACTATGCTTTAATTAGCCCACTTAGATACAAAAATGCTGAGCTTAAAGTATTGCTGGCTTTGTCTTCTATAATAATAGGGGTAACGTCCACATCACCAGTTACTCCTATTATTATTTCACTTTTTTTTGGTTTAGCGATTATATATCTCAGTAAAGTACCTGCCAAAATTTATCTTAAGTTACTATTAATACCGGGTACTTTTTTGATATTTGGAATTTTAATTATATTATTCTTTTTTGGAACAGGCCCCGATATTGTTTCATTTAATATCTTTAATTATAAATTATCAATAACTATGGGGGGGCTGAATATGGCGGTCCTTGTTTTTTCACGCTCAATTTCTGGACTGAGTTGCCTTTACTTCTTGTCCCTGTCTACACCTGTAACACATCTATTTTATGTTTTAAAAGAGTTAAAATTACCTGAAATATTTATTGAATTATCCATGCTGATATATAGGTATATATTTGTATTCTTGGATTTGGCAATGAAAATGGAGGATGCTCAAAATATGAGAATGGGATACACCTCTTTTAAGAATTGGATGTATTCTCTGGCCATGCTTGCAAGCACATTATTTATACGGACTTGGGAGCAAGGGGAAAAACTTTACATCGCCATGAATTCAAGATGCTATGATGGAAAAATATCTATTTTTAAGGATACCAATCCTATATCTTTGAGTGAAGCAGTGGTGTCAATATCTTATCTTTTATTTATAATAATCTTAACATATACTACGAGAAATGTGGGAATTGGAGTGATTTTATGACTAATCCTATCATTGTAGCTAAAAACGTCAGATATTCTTATGGAGATGGGTTTGAGGCCCTCAAGGGAGTAAATATCAAGATAGAGGCAGGTAAAAAAATATCATTTGTAGGCCCAAACGGAGCTGGAAAATCCACTCTTTTTTTAATGTTTAATGGGATCCATGCCCCAACTGAAGGAGAGATTATATTTAATGGAGAAAAAATGAAATATAGCAGTAAAAATCTAGTTGAAATCAGAAAAAGAGTTGGGATGGTATTCCAAAATCCGGATGATCAACTTTTTGCACCAACTCTCTATCAGGACGTGGCGTTTGGCCCCATGAACCTTGGATGGGATGAAGATAAGGTTAAAAAGTACACTGAATTGGCTTTGGATTATGTTGATCTCCTCCATATAAAAGAAAAATCCCCTCATCATTTAAGTGGTGGCCAAAAGAAAAGAGCTGCAATAGCAGGCATACTTGTAATGGAACCTGACATCATCATTTTGGACGAGCCGCTGTCTAATCTTGACCCTAGGGGCGCCAATGAAGTTATAGACATGCTAAATGAGCTCAATAGCTACGGCAAAACAATAATAATTTCTACCCATGATATCGAGCTGGCTTATCAATGGTCTGATTACGTTTATTTAATGGCTGACGGAAAGATAGTTGGCCAGGGAACGCCAGATACACTGTTTAAAGAAAAGGAACTAATTAAAAAAACACATCTTAAAACCCCCCTTATAATTCAGATATATAATGAACTTGTAAATAGAGATTTAGTCACAGACGGCAAAACTCCGAAAAATCTTTTGGAATTAGTCGGTTTCTTAAAACCTTCTAATTTAAAGTGGAGCAAGATTTCTTCTGACAAAAAAGTTGGAGATCTAGTTGAGTTTGACGATGTTCCAAATAATCACTGCTGTAAGAAGGGAACTGTTTTTTATAGGTCCCAAGATAACAATGCAATTATTGAGTTCCACAATCATCAGAATATTGGAGGAATATACATCTATAATACTGATTTTTATGACTTTCAAGAAGTCCAGAATACTATCGGTGAATATAAGATCCAATATGTGGGGGCAATGGGTTCTAAAAGCAAATCTATTTCTAGCAAGGACAATATTAGCCTTGATGTAACTTCCAACGTTATTGATAAATCTATTTTGACTTCATTGTCTGGAAAACAATGCCTTATCCTTACAAGCGGAGGGATGGTAGGGCATACTGAAAAACGAATAAAATCATTTGTCAATGAAACTTCCCTTGTTATAGAATGTAGAGTTATTAACAGTAGAGAAATACTAAGCAAGTCATTGTGGTAGTTTATCAATCTTTTGATTTTTTAAACTATATCTGGGGCAAAGAGCTAGCTCTAATGAGCAATGATAAGGTCAGAAGACCATATCTCCTACCCGGAATCTTTCATCAGATTTGTAACAACTGTAAGGACAGCCTACGGGCTAAGGTACAGGTAGACCGAAGGCTTTCTTCAAG